>DNPP01000013.1:411-11716 GCA_003501365.1 Bacillota bacterium | reverse complement strand
TAAAGTCCTGGTCGATTATTTTTTGAGTTTCCGCTGTGATTTTTCCCAGTTCGACAACTTCCTTGCCGGATTGACGGACCGCCGCAAAAAATGGAGTGAGCATCTCCTCTAAAATTTCCTGTTCCTGCAATATTCCTCCCTGAGTAGTCAATATGGCGGCATTGAGCTCACCCCGGGTCATTAATTTAAAAGTCTCGAGTAAGCCCGAGAAATTATAGGGTCCCGGAAAACCGCAGTTCGAAATGAGCACCCTTTTCCTGGCCTTTCGCTCGCGCCTCGGATCATGGAGATAGAGTCCCTCCTGTTCCTGAATGGCCGGTGTCACTAACGGAATATTGCGATCCATAAAATCTTTCATCAAACCGGTCACGGTAAAGCAATAAAGCGGAGTCGCATAAACCAGCATATCAGCCGATAAAGCCTTCTCCAGCAACTCCGGCATATCGTCATGATGAACACATACCCCCGGTGTTTTGGTCCAGCAGGAAAAACACCCGATACAATGATTAATTTTTTTATCTTTTAAGTAGATTGTTTCGATTTTGGCGCCCGCATCCCGAGTACCTTCCAAAAACGGCTGCAAAATCCGTTCCGTATTTCCTTCTCTGCCTCTAGGACTCCCGTTAATCGCTAAAACTTTCATTTCTAAAACACTCCTTGTCTTTTCTAATCGGCTTCCAACTTTTTGAGGGAATCCTTATACCAGGCAACTGTCGCCTCCGCACTCTTAACCCCAAAATCAGCCGTTAAGCTCCAAAATAGCGCATCACGGTTCAATCCATTTTCTGTCGAATTTCGGATGATATCAGCCAAAATCTGACGATGAACTGCCAATTTTTCTTCCGCCAGTTGCAAGCGCTGTTTGAGCTCATTAATCATCTGTTCTGGCGGGATATTCGCGCCAAAAAATATTTTAATCAAAAACGCGCTTCGATAATTCTGCGGTTCTTGGGGTTCAGCCAGCCATTTTTGGAGTTCGGCCCTTCCTTGCTCCGTAATATGATAAATCTTGGCATTGGGTGAAGAATCCTGATACTTTACTTCCAGGGTTAACAAGCCTTCATCCTTCATTTGGCTCAGGGTGGGATAAATCTGGCTGAGACTGGCGTTCCAAAAATTGCGGACCGACTCATCAAAAAATCGTTTTAACTGATAACCGGACATACTCTCATAATTCAGAAACCCTAATAATGCATGTTTCAACGACATGTTTTCCCTCATTAACATATGTAACTAATTACTTATATAATCAATTATATATATAAATAATTATATGTCAACAAAAAAGTTTTTAGAATTTTTCTCAAAATAAATGCTGGGTTTGGGAATGATTTGGAAAACCTATTTTTTATAAGGAAGAACGGGCGAAATGATTAAAGATAAAATCGTGATAAGTTCCGTGGCGGGGATACTCGGGACTCTGTGCAAAGATTTACCCAATTATATCTACTATAAGCTGGGAATCATTCATTACCTCTATGCCCAGTTGGCAGCTTCCGCTCATTTGGAACCCAAAAATATTTGTTCTCCTCTCGGCTACATCATCGGTTTCCTGGCGGATATTGCCACCGGAGGAGCTATCGGTATTGCCGCGATTTTGTTTTTAGACCGTTTTGGCATAGAATATTGGTGGTATAAGGGCTTGGCAATTGGGATTACCGTTTGGCTGTTCGGCTTAGGGGTCATCCTCAATCTGGGTACGGTCCATCTCCCCTCTTGTGAACCGCTCTTTCGCTTGACATCTTTATTTGATCATTTAATATTTGGAGTCGTCGTTGTCTATATTATCGGCAAATGGCAAAAAGCAGCCGAAAATTATTGGAAGTAATCACGAATCTATCTGGGGGGCATTTCGCATTAAGGTCGCGATTATGGGGGCCGGGTTATCTGGTTTGGCCTGTGCTATTATCTTAGAAAAAAACGGAATTATACCGACGATTTTTGAAAAACGCAGCCGGGTGGGAGACCGCTTTGTTAACGGTGAAATTTTTCTTTCTATTTTAAATAAACCGGTAAATGACGCCATTGCTCATATAGGGGATACCTACGGAATCTATCTTCAACCCACCAGTTATATCCATAACCTGGTTCTTTATTCGGAGCACCAAAAAGCCGAAATCCATGGTCAATTAGGATTTTGCAACTTACGCGGCCGGGATGAAAAATCGTTTGAAAACCAATTGGCCTGCCAAGTCAAGAGCAAAATTATTTATAATTCCGAATACACCTACGAACGGCTGGTCCAAGATTTCACCCATGTGGTAGTAGCAACCGGGGATGGGGACTATGCCGCCCAAATGGAAAACTATCGGTTGGATTATTCCTCTACTTTAAATGGTTATAATGTAAGCGGTGATTTTAACCGTTATACTATTCGAGTCTGGATGGACAATCAAATTATTCCTAACGGTTACGGCTATCTGGTACCCATCTCTGAAAAGGAAGCCAATATCGTAATATGGTATCCCAAGCATCCGGGACGCCCGAACTTAGATTATCAACAATCTTTGGCAAAACTCTTCCACACTGTTAGTATAGAATTACAGCAAAGCCTCACGATTCTGGATCACTTTGAAATTAATGATTATCAAATCGGTATTTGCCATTATCCTAGAATTGGTAATAGTTATTTTACAGGAAACTGCTTTGGTTCCATCACCCCTTATCTGGGTTTCGGCCAATTTATTGCGATCCTGACCGGTATTTATACTGCCTTGGATATTTGCGGGACCCACCGCTATTTTAATTTAACTAAGCCGTTACGCCGAAATTACGAAAATTCACTGGTCTTGCGACAAGCCTGGGAAGGATTTACCAATCGTCAATTTGATCGAATGGTAAAATTCTTCAGCGGATCCTTGGGAAATATGCTTTTTAACAGTGGCCATTTTGATGTGGTCAAACTTGCCGGCTTTTTAGCGCGACCCTGGGTCAGAAAAAGGAAAACTTTGGACGAATAGCAGGGTAGTGTGAAGTTACCGTAAATAGTGGGTGCAACAGGAAGATTACTAGAAATGATCCGGGGAAGAAATAAAATAGACCGCTCAATTTAATGAACGGTCTTTCTTGTACAAATTAGTAAGGGGCATCTTCCCAAGTAATGGCATCAAACTAAAACATATTCTTTAAGAAGAAGGTGCACTCCCCGCGTAACTTTTTGATTTCATCTGCCCCTTCTGGACAAATTTCATCATTATTTATGATAACACATTTATACGTTTTTGGCAAGAGTTTTAAAAGATAGTTTATCTTCCTTAGCAAAGGCAATAGGTGACGATCAATCTGTGGATCATATCTTCCATGTCGGCGATCAAATCATTTTTACCGTCATGCAGGCTCCAGTCAAAGATAACGCCCCGGGCTGCCACAAAAAGTTGCTCCGTTATTTTTTCGGGCGCTTCGGCGTGGGTCAATTCCCCATTTTCTTGGCCCTGCCTTAAGATATCCGTCAAAAGATCCTGCATGGCCCGGCCATGGGTCAAAAACATTTTATTGGTGGGCATATAAAGATTGCGGACCATCCCGATTCCATCATCCATCGATAACTGAGCATAAATGGCAAAGTAGGCCACAGTCCTTGCGGCGCAATTGTCATACTGGTCAAGCAATTCAGGAACTTTGGCCTTGAAATATTCATCCCCCTGCCGGTAGATCTCAACAAAAAGATCAAATTTCGATTGAAAATAATGATAATAAGTGCCGACCGAAACCCTTGCTTTTTTGGCAATCTGATCAACGGTAACATTTTCATAGCCGTACTGCTCAATCAGTTTGACGCCGCCTTGATAAATCCGTTTTTTGGTGTTCAAAGCCTGTTTTGACCGGTTTGTCATTTTTTTCGCCATGGGACCACTCCTTACGGTGGTCATTATATCAAAGATCATGACGGAAAATCAATCCGCAGGGATCCGATATCCTTTTAATTCTGGGCTGCCCCATTAAATATGGCCGGCCACTTCATAAGCATCCCAAATTGCATACATAATATTGGCGACCCGGCGGGCATCCCCCAGCAGGTAAAGTTCGGAGATCTCCCCGCGCAATTTCTGATAAAGCTCATTTTCAGAGTTATATCCTACCGCAGCGACGACTGTGTCGGCATTCAGTGTTTGAGCTCCATCCGGCGTTTCTACCTGAAGTGAATGACCGTCAAAGCTTTTGGCCTTGGCAGAGGTGATAGTATGAATCCCTTTAAAAGGAATTAAAGCGGCCAGCATTTCACTATTGGCATGGCATAATGGAGCATTCACCGCCAGAATTTTTGGTAGTGCTTCAACAATAGTTACATTTTTGTCTTGGTCGCGGAGCCACAGCGCCAATTCGCATCCAACCAATCCACCGCCAATGATCACCACATCTTTACCGGTCTTAACTTTCCCAAGTAACACATCGGCTGCCGGATGAACGGGCCCCGAACCTAAAGTCAATAACTTCGGCTTGGATCCGGTTGCCACAATCACCGCATCAGCCGGATATTTATGGATAGCTTCCATATCCAGCGCCGTATTCATATGAACCTCAACGCCAAGTTCTTTGAGTTCATGAGTATACCAGGCGGCGAGGGCATGATCATCCTCTTTAAAGGCAGGCACTCCACCGGGAATCAGATTACCGCCCAGCCGAGGGGATTTTTCATAAAGCATCGGCTGATGACCGCGCAGTGCCAAAACCCGGGCTGCTTCACAACCCGCCACCCCGCCTCCGATAATAAGGATTCTTTTCTTTTTTGCGGCTGGAACCAGGCGTTCAGCTCGCTCACGGCAGGCCTGCGGATTTACCGCGCAGTTGAGAACGGAATATTCCTGAATCCGCCCCATACAACCTTCATGGCAAGACAGACAAGGACGAATTGAAGCTGTTTGGCCGGCCTGAAGTTTATTCACGTAATCCGGATCCGCCAGTAAAGGACGGCCTAAAGACACAATGTCACAAGCGCCCTCGGAAACCGCTTTAGAGGCGAGCTCCGGGTTATCCATCCGTCCGGCGCAAATAACCGGAACATCAAGAACAGTCTTCACCATTTTGGCATAGGGAATATAAAGACCCTTTTCCTGATACATCGGAGGATGATTCCACCACCAGGCATCATAACAGCCTACATCGACATCCATGGCGTCGTAGCCGTATTCCGCCAAAAGTCTGGCTGCAGCCAACCCTTCTTCAATATCTTTACCTTTTTCGGTGAACTCTTCCCCCGGGAGTCCGCCGACCCGCCAGTCTTTGATGAAACTTTTGACGCTATAGCGCAACGTAACCGGAAAATCCTTGCCGCAAGTCTTTTTAATTTCGTCTAAAACCTCGCGGGCGAAACGCAAACGGTTTTCCAGACTTCCGCCATATTCATCCGTACGCTGATTGAATAAAGCAATGGCGAACTGATCCAGCAAATATCCCTCATGCACCGCATGAATCTGGACCCCGTCAAATCCGGCCCGTTTGGCGTTAAACGCTCCTTTCCCGAATTGGGTTACAATTTCCCGGATTTCTTCCTTGGTCAGCGCCCGGCACGTTTTATCCAGCCAACGGTGAGGAATGGGCGAAGGCGCAACCGGCGGATGCTCACCCAAGTTAGTCGGGATGGTGACCCGACCGAATCCACCGGATAATTGCAGAAAAACTTTGGAATCGTAGGCATGAATTTTTTCAGTCATTTCCCGGGCCGTTCGGATAAAATGGACCGGATTGTGAGTTGAGCAAGGGCAGCTCGGCATATCATGCTGTTCGATTTTATTATCAACGAAGGTAACACCGGTGATAATCAGCCCGGTACCACCTTTGGCCCGTTCGACATAATAGTCGATCCCGCGCTGATTAAAACCACCCTCGGCATCACCCATCCCTAATGGACCCATAGGCGCCATAGCGAAACGATTTTTGAGGCGGCAATTGCCAATCAAAGTCTCTTCAAACAAATTGGCATATTTATTTGGCATAGCTTAATCTCCTCCAATTTTTGCATCCTTATTTCATTGAATGAATTCACCGAATCGATTTTACAAAATTAATGTATATCGACCCGAGGAACTTGTCAAGATTAAATACTCATTTACCTCACAATTCCTTATTTCCATTATCCATTAAAACGGTAACCCGTCCCCCACAATGTTTCAATGAGTTCCGGATTAGCAGGGTCTTTTTCAATTTTTTTGCGGATTTTTTGAATATGGACCGGTACAGTGGCGGAATCCCCATAGTATTCGGCGCCCCAAACCGCATCAAATAAATGTTCCTTGGTAAAAACCACATTTGGATTGGAAGCCATAAAGACCAATAGTTCATACTCTGTGGAGGTCATCTGCACTTCTTTCCCATTGACCCAAACCTTATGCGATGCCGTATTGATCTCCAATCCCTTGCAATTAATGACCTCACTTGCCGGGTCATTCCCTTTCAGTCTTTCATACCTCTTAATATGGGATTTGACTCTGGCCGCCAGTTCCGCCGGGCTAAAAGGCTTAGTCAAATAATCGTCGGCCCCGCACTCTAAGCCGCGAATCTTGTCAATATCTTCACTTTTGGCCGATACAACAATTAACGGAATCTCGTACTTTTTCCGTACTTCTTTGATAATTTCCAAACCATCTTTCCCCGGAAGCATCAGGTCGATCACAATCACATCGTGCTGACCGGTCAGTGCCATTCGTAGACCTGCCTCCCCATCCTGTACAATCTCGGCCTGGTAACCGTTTAATTGCAGATAATCTCGCTCCAATTCGGCGATATTAATATCATCTTCAATGATTAGAATTCTCTTCATAGCTCATTTTCCCCCAAACCCTCCACCAATGGCAACTCAATGGTAAAACAACTGCCTGCATTCAAAACACTCGAAACCGAAATCCGGCCGTCGTGGGCCTCCACCAATTCCCGGGTAATCGCCAGACCCAGTCCCGTACTGACATCATCTTTAGTCCGCTCGGCATCGATACGGTAAAAGCGTTCAAAAATGTACGGTAATTTCTCAGTGGGGATACCCGAGCCGTTATCCTGAATCTCGATTATGACCCGGTTGTTCTGCCGGGAAATGGTTGTATCAATCCTTAAGCCAGTCTCCGGCCCATACTTTATGGCGTTTCCGATAATATTCCGGACCGCCTGATGAATTCGCTTACGGTCGATGTTGACAATACATTCCAAGGCTAAATTGTCGCGATAGGAAAATTCAATCTGCTTCTCCGCAAGTTCAAGTCCCAGTTCTTCCATTAAATCACTCATGAAATTACGGAACGGGATTTTTTCAAATCGAAACTCCAGTTTGTCCAGATCCAGTTTGGAGAAAAGGAATAGGTCGTCAATGAGCTTATTCATATAAGCCGTATTATGATAAATAATTTGAAGATAGCGGCGAAGCTCCTCCCTACCCAGGTCAGTCCGTTCCAAAATCGCCTCAATATAACCCTGAATGGAAGTGATCGGAGTCTTCAGGTCGTGAGAGATGTTAGCCAGCAAATCTTTGCGGTTCTCTTCATATTCGACCTTGACCTTTTCACCCTCCTGCAACTTCTGGGCCATCTGATTAAAGGATACCACCAAGAGAGTAATATCGTTTAGTACATCACATTCGATTCGCACCCCATAATTCCCCCTGGCAATCTCTTCAACCCCTTTTTTCAACTGATCGATCGGATTGAAAACCCTTTTTTCCAGACGCCATAGGAAAAAAATCTCGTAAACTCCCCCAATACTGATCAGTACTGCTATGAAGATACCAAAAATACCGATGCCCATGTATCGAATAATTAAATACCACAAGGTGAGGTTGATGATGATGAATACCGGCCGTATATATTTCAAACGCCGGTTGTAATGCTGGAATTGGTTAAATTTTGAAGGATCCAGTGGTTCTTGACGATTTTCTGCTTGTAAGATAATTTTCTGTTGACGGTGATATTCCATATGCTGCCTCATAAACTCCCGGATAAAGGCCTGCCGTTTAAGGAGACGTTCATTCCGGCGACATTGAAAATCGTTCAACAACCATTTGACACCCCATAGACTCATGCTTTATTCTTCTTTCACAGCGTTTTTGATATCGATTCCAATATACTATATCCAACAACAACAATGCAAATGCAGTTGGCAAAAATATCAGTCCAGACTATCCTTCAGTTTAAATGTAGCGTCCAAGTACTTGGCGAGATGTACAGAAGGCGGATTTGTTCAAAGATATAATTTATGGCTATTAAGTCTTTACCGCACCATCGTGAAAATGGTTTTTTAGTAAATACCTCTAAGCAGCGACCCCATTTTGCCAAATGTAACAGACGTTCCCGAATTTGAATCCGACTTTCCTGTTCATACGCTATAATCAATCCCGAAAGTGAAAAATTGAAAATGCCACACCCAATAATCGACGTTAAAAACAAAATAATATCTCGGAGGAAAATACCTTCAAAAAATTCCGGTTTAATATCCTCTTCAAAATCGATAAGATAAATTTGCCCATCCTTAAGAGTAAAATTTCGGATTTGAGCTCCGCCATGACATTGGCCTTTGCGATGGAGTTTAGCCAATTCACGAATGGCCATTTCTAAATAATATTGGGTTTGCTCCGGTTCGCTTCGAATTAATTTTGGCAAATCCGGCCCACAATCTTCAATGATTAAATAATGTTCCGAATAGGAGTAAACTTTAGGCACATGAATGCCCAACTGTTGAAGTTCAAAAAGCTTTTCTGTTTCATGAATAATTACATTTTCTCCTTTGGGAATGAGTGTTGGAGCAAATAATGGGATCCGAGTAATATCATAAATAATACTTTGCAATCGGTGAAACTGATTCCGTTGCAAACCCGTAGATAATTTTACGTAACAATCGTTACCTGCGTATGTTGCTTTAAAGACCCGATCTTGAAGATGGTCAAGGATCTCTTCAAGAGATTCGACATTTTTCATGAATCATCATCCTTTTTATATCGATTCCCGCTATTTAAAAAATTATCAATCCTTGCCGGACACTAAATCAAGTTTAGCTTCAGCCGTCAAATAAAGGGCTACTCCCCGGTAATATCCGTTTAAGGCTTGATCCAACGCTAACTGAGAGTCCATGATATCCATGGTAGTGGCCAAACCTTGCTCAAAGCGGCCTTGGGTTTCTTCCAAAGATTCCTTGGCCATATCAATATTGGATTGGTTGGCTCGGATCACTTCGAAACTTTCCTGGATGTTTTGAGCTGCTTGTTCCACATCCAGCTTGATTTGATCGCGTAATCCCGCTTCCTGAATCTTTGTCAGGTCCCCATTTTTTTGCGCTCCGGCTACCTGCGCTGAAGTCGTAAAACCATCAAAAAGATTCCCGGTTATATTCAACGTTAGCGTCCATAATTTACTGTCATTCCAATGGTCGGGGTTATAATCCAGGCTCCCCTCTTGGTATTGCCCAATTAGCGAAATATTCGGCTTAAAACCGGCTGCCGCCAATCTCTTTTGATATTGGGCAATCATTTCTGCCTGCTTCATTTGTCTTATATCCGGCCGGTTTTGATAAGCCGACTCCAGCGTTTGGTCCAGCAAAAAGGAGGGCTGCGCCGGAAGCTTCATTGTATCGGAATCGAACGCTACCGAATACTGCCGGCCTTTAGAATATCCGATCAAAATGGCCAGATTAAGTTTAGCGAGGCCTACGTCATTTTGAGCCGCTATCAATTGCGGTTTTAAAGAGTCCCGCTCTACTCTAGCGCGAAGTAATTCGAATTTGGAAACGGTCCCAATCTTATATAAATTCTCAGTTCGGGCCACATGGTGATCCAGATTATCCAGGGATGATGCAGCCACTTTTTCCACCCGCTCCGCCAGCCACACCTGGTAAAAAACCTGTTTTACCTGAAAAGTCAATTGTTGTTTGGCCGCTTGCTCATTCTCCAGGGCCATATCGTATTGGGCTTTTACGAGCTGAATTTCATTGGACACCTTTCCTCCGGAATAAAGGTTCTTGGTCAGTGAAATTGCCACTCCCGAGTCATCGGTGGAAGCTCCGAGGAATACATCTTCGTCATAAGGATAAATTGCCTCTTGGGCTTTGTCCACAATAAGTGAGTAATTAAGTTTAGGCCAATAAGCGCCCCTTGCTTCGTTGATAGCCGCCCCAGCAATTTCCACTTTTTTCTCGGCTGCCTTAATCGTTTGACTATTATTTGAAGCCAATTGCAAACAACGATCTAGCGATAACATTTCCGGTTCGGCTGTCACCGCCGAATCGGCAGCATACATCATTCCCGGTAAACCCATAAATATCATGATACCTAAACTAATCCACAATGTTTTCGTCATTGGACAGACTCCTCTCACCCGAAATTCTTTTCAAGATTTATGACTAGCTGGAAAAACTTTTTTAGTTTTGATGCGGAACAGAAGTACCGGAATAAGCCCCGCTAATGTTAAAAAAGCGGTAACCCAATAGCAATCATTAATGGCTTGAACATACGCTTGTTTAGCCAAATAGCTGCCCAACATCGATTGGGCTTGCAACAGCGCTTGATAGAAATGAGCCGAATTTCCAGCCATGGCCTTGGCAAATGCCGCATATCCATTTAAAGAATGGTGAAATATGGGGGACCCCGTTTGAATGGACTGACCAATAATGGCAGTATGAAATATCTGACGTTGGATTAAAATGGTGCCGAGCAGGGCTACGCCAAAGCTGCCGCCCACTTGACGGGTAATCGCGATAAGTCCGGATGCCTGAGCCATTTTTTCCTTGGAGATCTGCACCATTGAAACTGACATTAACGGAGTGAACAACAGCCCCATCCCAAACCCCCGTATTATGAGCGGCAGCATGATTTGAGCCTGCTCGGAAAAAAGCGATAAAAAGCTGTTTAAATACATACTAAGGCCCATTAAGATCACCCCTAAAACCAGAGGAATTTTAGGATTCAACTTATCCGCCATTCCTCCCGATACCGGCGACATAACGGCTTGAATAATACCCACTGGGAGGAAGACTGCGCCCGACTGCAAAGCAGTATATCCCAAAGCGTTCTGTAAGTATAAAGGTTGAATAAAAGTGCTGCCGAACATGCCCAGTCCAAATATAAGCAAAAGAATATTGGCCAGGCTAAAATTAAAGTCTTTCAACAATCCCAAATCAACCAGGGGATTTTTCACCGTAAACTCCGTGACTAAAAAAACAATGAATCCTACAAATGAAAGTGCAAAACAAGTAATACTAAACTGCGATGTCCAGCCGCCCACATTCCAAGCAGCATTACCATCGGCCAAGGCGATTAATAAGAAGCTGAGGAAAGCCGACATGGACAAAAAGCCGACAAAATCAAAGGTCCGTATCGTTTCGCTTTTATATTCCC
>DNPP01000013.1:0-150 GCA_003501365.1 Bacillota bacterium | reverse complement strand
TTTCGCTTTTATATTCCCGTTGAATAATTATAGTCGCTAAAATTCCCAAACAACCAACCGGTACATTTACACTAAAAATCGATTGCCAACTGAGATGGTCGATTAAGTAACCTCCAATGAGCGGCCCAAAGGAGACCGAGGCTGCACCGG
>DNPP01000012.1:4209-9240 GCA_003501365.1 Bacillota bacterium | reverse complement strand
CCTTACCGCTTCGACCATCGCAAGATATCCCTCTGCCGGAACGTAATTAGGTATCGAATTACCTGACCCGATCGCAAAGCCGCCCTTGGTTTTGGAATACTCATAGACATCCTTCACGATTTTCTTGATCTCCTGCGGGCTTTTGCTGCATAGATGGTCGGTATCAATTCCGCCGAAGTTTCCGATGCGGTCGCCGTAACGGTCCACCCACTCCGAAAAAGGAGCGATCTGGTCTTCATTGGAGTGCTTGGCGTCGATTCCCGCGACGTTGATCATATCATCCATAATATCAAAAATCTTGCCGCACGAATGCAACAGGAAAGGCTTGCCGTAGGAGTGCACCAGATCAATAACCCTTTTATGTTGAGGGATGATATGTTTCCGGATAGCAGCGGGCGGAATAAGGGTTGCCGATTTAAAACCTAGATCATCGCCAAATCTGCAAACGCAGTAGGTATCGGCATAGCGCCTTAAAAACTCGCTCCAGATCTTCACAAATACATCGCCCACCGTCTTGAACAAATCCGCGTAAAGCTCGGGATCATCCGCCGAAATATAACACAACTCGGTATAGCTTACGATGTCCTGGACCGATTCAAAAATACCATAGCCGGGGCCTCCGATGGCCTTCATGCCGGCGGGCATTTCCTCGCCTAAGATCCTGAAGTCATCCGCATAACTCGTAAAAAATAAATCCGGCACTTCATCCCACGGGTACTGTTCAAAATCCGCCCTGGTTTTGATCACCCCGGGCTTGTGAGCGGTCAACGCGCCACTTCCCGGCATAATACCGGCGATTCCCCTTTCCATGGAAACCGTGTCATAGCCCATTTCTTTAAAAAACCGGCTAAAGTTCCGGAAGTATTCCCGCTTCCCGTTCTCTCCTTCATTGAGTAAATGAGCAAACGGAACGCCTAGGATTTCTTCCATGACTGCTTCGGAAATATGATGTTCGTAAAGCGGGATCCGGGGCGGCGTGATATTTTTGGCAGCTTTGACCACATTGGTGTAATCGGGTGTAAATTCCCGCATGATCTATTTTCCTCCTGCGTATCAAATCATACTATCATGATACTCCATATCCGCGAAGGAAATATACCCGCCTGTTTGCTTAAAACTTTGCAGTTTTTGTCTTTTTAATGACTCCGGGGTTATAGCCCCGCACTTTTTTAAAGACCCGGTTAAAGCTGGATACCCGGCTATATCCAACGGTGAGTGCGATTTCCGAAATATTCATCTCAGAAGCCACGAGCAGCTTTTCGGCCTCACATATTCTCACGAAATCAAGATACTCTTTAAATGTCTTGCCGGTCATCCGTTTGAAATAGCGCGAGCAATAATAATAGCTCAGGTTGAGCAGTTGGGCGATGTCTTTCAAATTGATTTCCCGTTTGAAGTTGTCCTCGATGTAATTGATCATTGAATTGATGCGGAGGCCGGTTTTGGATTCCTGTGGAAATTCCGGTAGGGTGATAATGCCGTTTCTGACGCACCAGGCGATCAGATGAAACAAAGAACCCCTGATATAAATCTCAAAGCCCGATTGCTTCCCGATATACTCATCATGCAACGCCAATAATATATTGTGTAATTCCATAAAATTCTGGCGGGTGTCGTTCAAATGGAAAATCCGGTCAAACCGGTTATTGATAAAAGCCTGGATATATTGGGAATCGGAAAAATTGGCGAAACGGCTGTCGATAATCTCTTTCATGAACTTGATTACCAAAATACAGGCGTCCTCACCAGGGATGGAATAGGTGGAGTGGATGCAGCCCGGATTCAGAATGAGCACATCATGTTGAACCATCTTAAACTGCTTATCATTCACCTGCTGCAGCGCTGCGCCTTCGATCATGTACAGCACCTCATAACAATCGTGCCAATGCGGCCCGGCGTCAATATTCGCGATCCGGTTATCGGCAATGAAAACCTCAACCGGAAAGGGCATGTCCCTGACGATTTTCTCTTCTTTATATGGCTTCATGTCAACCTCATAGTGCTAGATCCCCTCTTGATTCGATTTACCCTTATCAAACGGATGAAATTTACGGTAAAAAGTTTTGGGAACGATAAAAGGGATGGCTTGGGGCACAACCTCAATAAATATGGAATATAACCCGTTCTCCGAAGTCGCGGCGGTTTTGAATTCCCCATCAATATGAAAATCAAAGGGGGCTCCGGCATGCAGTTCCAGTTGCTTGATCTCAAACCGTTGAATCAGCAGCTTGTCTTTTTTGGCAAAACGCTGATTAATCTTATCGTGGCGGCCGTTCCATAAGGCAATAATGTTGCCGGCAATCGCCATTTTACTTTCAAAGTTAAATAAATATAAATCCATATACCCATCATTACAAACCACGTCAGGACATATTTTAAACAGTTTGCCATAGTAAGGCCTTGTGCCCACCTCGATCATCGGCGAGTCGACTGTAAGCCGCAACGAATCGATTGGGAACTCGGCGTTGGTCCGGGTACCCCGTAGGGCATATTTGCCGTGGTGTAAATCAAGGATATAAGCAGGCCCTGTTTTTAGGTCGTTCTTGATAAAGGCCGCTACCGCCGAAGCGGCATAATTGAGTAAGCCGGACTTGATATTGCCTTCCCGGAGGGTTTTTTGAATGTTGCGCAGACTTAAAACCTGCGCATCAAACCCAAACCCCACCAACTGGCTATAAAAGATCTGCTGGTCCTGGCGGACCTTTAAGAGGTCAACATCAATCGTAAAATTATTTGCCATGCTTTCGGCGAAGCTATATAATTGCCGGCGCAAAGAAAAAGGTACTTCGTAGGAATCCTGAATGCCATTCCCGGAGCCGCCGCGTAAAAAACCAATCGATTTTTTGATGGTTGTTTTTATTTCCGGCTTCGTGCTCATAAAAGCATTAATCGCGTCATGAGCCGTGCCGTCTCCGCCCCAAACCAGCAGATATTTAAAATCGCCCTGATGAAATTGGTGCACGGAATCAATAAAATGTGTCTTACTACGGCTTTCAATGACCAGCGGGATTTCGGTCTTTTTGAGCATTCGCTTTAGCATTTTGACATACTGCGGGTAGCGGGTGGGATTAATCAACAACATGCATGATTCAAATCCTTTAAGTTTTAAGGGTTCATTCATGGTAGCTCCTCCGCTAAGCTGCTTTCCAACATCCGTTATCATTTATTCGAAATCCTTACTTAGGATATCCCTGGGCATTACAACACCTGTTTAAATCGCATCAATAATTGGTGTAAAAATTCGCAACCGATATTGAATATCCTGCTTTTCTACATTTCATATTCCTGTCATGGCGACTTCAAAAAATACATCCAAACAAAAATCTTATGGATATATCATTTTGTCATTATCCAAATGAAAAACAGCTTTAATAGTCGTTAAACCAGAAACTGTCATCTACCGCACACAAATGATATCACATACACTAAAATTTACACTAAAATAAAAAGACCGTTCCCCATCGAACGGTCAAACCTTTATCATATATGGTGCGCCTGGCTGGAATCGAACCAGCGGCCAACGGATTAGAAGTCCGTTGCTCTATCCCCTGAGCTACAGGCGCATTATTGCTTAAATATTATATCATAATCGTCCTTCGATAACAACCCTCTATTTTGCCAGCTGATATTCGCTGAGTTGACTGGTCAGCGTTTTACCGTCCATGGTTAACTCGTCTTTTACATAACCCACACCCTTGGCGTACCAGGTTTTGTCAGTATAGGCCGTGTTATTTTGGCTAATCCCCGAATACTCAATGAGAATGGTCTCAAAAGCGCCGGCAGGAACGGTTACTTTTTCAGCAGCGGTAACCTTGGCGGTTTCCTTCATTTTATGATCTTCCGACTCCCAACTCCAGGAAGCTCCAATATTAATCTTTGCCCCCAGGACCTGCCACAAGGGCTTGTATTGAAGGATTCCCGAAGGGCCCATTTCTTTGGTCTTAAACAAACCTTGTTGATTCTCCACATAATATACAAAAATCTGGGGATTGGCGTTGGGGTCATAGACAATAAGCTTGGGATTTCCATCCTCCGGATCGCTTACTTTAATTTTTTGTTGAATTGTCTTTGAACTCCCGGATAAAGTCAATTGGTAAATCCAAGTATTTCCAGGTTTTAACGGAAAATAGGCCTCCGCATCATTGGAATCTGCGCCGAAAGCCATGATACTGCTGATGATAAAAGCCAGCACCATCATAATGGCAACTACCAGACTGATTTTCTTGATCCGCATTTGCATTCTCCTTCATTTCTTCATATTTGCTCTTCTCCGGGTTCTCTCCGTGGCCTCTGTGGCCTGTGGTTTAATATCCCGGTTATAAATAACAAAAGCTCCCCGGAATCCCAGGAAGCAATAAATTACTTTTGGAGCGGGAAACGGGGCTCGAACCCGCCACATTCAGCTTGGAAGGCTGACGCTCTACCAACTGAGCTACTCCCGCATTGGCAACATTTATTTTACCACAACACCAAAGCCTGCGTCAAGAAAATCTATCCGTTATTTTTTACCAATTATTTGGGCCGGTCAACTTCGGAATAAACCTTTACTCCCGCGCTCCGCAATAACGCAGTGGTAACCCCATCGCCATCTCTTAATTTCCCGCTAAAGCTCCCGTCGTAAATCTTTCCGACGCCGCAAGATGGACTCTTGGCTTTAAGTATTACAAACTCCGGCTGGTGTTGCTCGACTAATTTTAAGACAGCAGCAGCTCCCTTTGTAAACTGATCCGTACAATCCTCACCGGCTTGATTCAACACCCTCGCCTTACCGTTTAAAACAGCCGCTCCAGTTCCATTTTGAATCTCCGCGGGTAAACGGGGAATCTTCAATCCCCCGGATACTTCCGGGCAAAACGGAATTACCCGGTAATCCTGCAAGGCAGCGCCTAAATCCGGCATTTCTTTGCTCGTCCCGTCAAAGCGGCATTTTATCCCCAGCAAACACCCGCTAACCATAACTTTTTTTGGCATCACTTCGGCCACCTCACCCGCCTAAACAGAAATACCCGCCGGAAAGTCCGCAAACTGCCG
>DNPP01000012.1:0-3878 GCA_003501365.1 Bacillota bacterium | reverse complement strand
CGTCCTCAATTTGCAATTGTAAATTGCAAATTGAGAATTGTCAATTCCATCTTTCAGGATCCGCAATACTCCGGCATTGGCTCTGCAGAAGCTGCATCACTTGGACTGGCCGCAAAATACCCTTCAAGACCACTTTTGAGGCCACAAAATCCGGTGCCGAGATAAGTAAATCGCCTATCCCGAATAATTTTTGAAGCCAGGATTGCCTTACCGATACTCCGGTTATCAATGTCAAACTTAAATCCAAAAGTTTATTGTCATATTTTCCCAAAATAAGCAAGGAGTTTTTGGTCAGCTGGCAAATATGACTAAGCGGTATTCTGTACCAAGTTTGGGGGGCTTCCCAGATAGTTATATCGCATTCCCCGCCAAATGGTAATTCCGGTTCCGGAAAAATCGGCTCGTTTAAAACATCCATAATCGGCTCAGTGATCAGCGGGGGTTCCGGAGTTAACTCAGTTTCTTCAATCCCAATATCATCTGCAATCTGCTCATCCTGCGAAACAGGATTATCCACTGGAATTTGAGTTTCGTCAGTTGATTCCAAGCTTTGGCTTACAGGTGACCTTGATTCTTCGAAAGAACCTTTGATTGTCAAAACTTCTTCCGCAGTTGTTTTCAACTCCGTTTCCAAGTCGGTCGCCCGGTACTCCCGGGGCTTTTCTTTAACCGGCTCCGCTTTGACAAAATTATAAACCGGTGCATCATATTTAAAATGAACCCCATCCATCGACTGTTCAATTTTTTGCGGTTTGATAATTCCCTTCCCCAACTGGCTGTCTGCCTGGAAAAAGGCAGATTCACTATCCTCCGCTTCAATCCCAAAGGATACTGAGCCGACACCATCCGCGCCGCAACTTAAGGAATCCGTATTGGTTGAGATTTCCCTTGCCCCAGGATTAGCTCCTGCTTCCTGATTATTCTGTTGTCCGAGTTCCCGCCCACAGTTCGAACAGAGCGTATCATTTTCATCAAAATGAGTACCGCACTCTGAGCAATATGCCATCAATATCACCCTTTCGGGGAGTCTTACTACATTTATATGAGAATTACTACAATTTATTACAATATAGGTTTTCAATCACAGAAAGCGGCAACCCTGCAGTATGCTATAATGTAAAAAACTTTACAGGTGAGACAATGGATAAATCATTTTTGACGCATATCCGGCATTACCGCTGGTTGCGAATTTTAATCACTACTTTGTTGGTTTTAGGCAGCACCCTGCTTTTCATTCAATTATTTTCCCAAACTTCTTTCAAATATAATTCATTATCATTTCAATTGCGGCCGCGACTCGGTGTGAAGGGCGGCACTGTGATTGCCGTCCCTCCAATCGGCCAGCTGTTTTTTAAATCCCACCAAACTCCCTGGCAATTGATTGTCACCTTGGACGAAGTAGATTTTTCCAGCTTGGCGCAAAAAATCAACTCCTTGCCTCCCAAGCAACAATGGCTGACCCTTATACAACATAAGGTCAAACATACCGTTTTAACTTTCTTTGTCTCCGTAGGCATCTACGGATTATTGGGGGGCTTGTTTATGCTTTTGGTGCTGCGGATCCATCCGGCCTCAAAAATGTTCCGATACGGTCTATTGTGCTCAATCACATTAATCTTGCTGTTAATTACCACCACCATTTTAACGTATCAGCCCCGCGCTATTGAACATCCCCAGTATCAAGGGGTTTTATCGGCGGCTCCCTGGGCCATGAATTTAGTGACGATGGGCTTGGATAATATTGAAGTTATCGGGGCCAATCTTAAAAAAATATCTCAAAGCCTGCCGACCTTGTTTAAACAGGCGGAAGACATAAAGAACATTAGCGAACTGCCAACCGATTTGAGGATCTTGCATGTCAGCGATATCCACAATAATCCGGCTGCTTTTGACTTTATTGAAGAATTGATCAGTAATTTCAAGATCCAATTTATCATTGACACCGGTGATCTCACTGACTACGGAACGGAGTTGGAGGCCAAAATAATTGATCGAATCCCGGGCCTTACGGTTCCTTATGTGTTCATTCCGGGCAATCATGAGTCGCCCTTAATAATCAAACGTCTGGCCCACACCAAAAATGTTATTTTAGTGATTAAAAAGATGTTACAGATTCATGGCCTCACGATTATCGGCGCACCCGATCCGGCTGCTTTTAAATACAGTTCCGATGTTGTTGCTACCGACCAGTATCTGGCGGCAGCGCAAATTTTAATCGATCGGGTGCGTAATATGGGAAAGACGCCGGATATTATTGCGGTCCATAATCGGATAATGGCCAAGGACCTGATTGGTTCGGTCCCTTTAATCTTACATGGCCACGATCATTCTTATAGACTAACGGTTGAGAAAGGAACCGTCATTGACGATGCCGGAACAACCGGCGCCGCCGGGATCAGAGGTATAGACGATAAAGGCGCAGCCTACAGTGCCTCCATCTCATACTGGAAAAAAGGGCCGCAAGGAACGATGAAACTTCATGCCATTGATTCCATTAAGATTAATGGCGGCGAGGGCAGTCTGACGATCGATCGACACACTTTTTAAATAAATAGATCTTCCTTCTTTTGGTTCACCCGTCTTGAAACCCGAAGTAAAAAAATCCCAGGGCAGCAGGATTTTGTTGTTTAATGTGGAAATGCTCTACAAATATGTAACTTCTTTATGTTCCCCATGATTTGCAGTTCGGGAGGATGTACTGTTATGAAAGTACGCTTTTATTGTTCGTTATGGTGTTTTGGTTTGTTAATGGTATTGTTGCCGCTCGCGGTCCAGGCGGCGGATTTGAACTCCACTTTACTGCAAGCGACTGCCGCCAATAAATCCGGCACCGTTACCAATCTGATTCGCAAGGGGGCAGATGTTAACGCCCGGGACGACAATGATTGGACCCCCATAATTATTGCGGCCGATAAAGGCTATACCCCCCTTGTCAAAATATTACTGGACAAAGGGGCTACTATTAACTTACAAGATAATCATGGCTTTTCAGCCTTAATGCATGCCATTAACAATAAACATCAAACGGTAATCAATACTTTGCTTGAAAAGGGAGCTGATCTCAATTTACGCTCCAACGAAGGTTATCCAGCCGTGATTTATGCGCTTAAGAGTAACGACCCGAAAATCATTCAACTCCTGGAAGAAAAGGGCGCCAGTTACGATTTTAGTGTACTTTATGCCGCCAAGAACGGCGATACCGCAATAATACCCGATCTGCTAACGCGCGACAGCACCGGTATAAACAGTCAGGATGCCGAAGGATGGACCCCGCTTTTATGGGCTGCAAAAAAAGGTTATGTCGATACGGTAAAATTATTACTCGCATATGGAGCAAATATTAATTGTGCAGATAGGAACGGTGTTACGCCGTTGATCGCTGCCGCATCGAACGGAAATAGTGAAACGGTTCAACTCTTTCTTTCCAATACCATTAAATTGAATACTATGGACGGTAACGGTTGGACAGCCTTACATTGGGCAGCAGAGAAAGGTCACCCGGAGATAATCAAATTATTGCTGGCAAAAGGCGCCGATTTAAATATTTGCAATAAAGACGGAGATACCCCGTTGGCACTCGCTGCCAGGAAAGGCTTTTCCGAGGTTGTGAAGGTTATGGCGGCCGCAGGCGCCAATCTTAACCTTGCCTTACTGTCCTCTATTTCAGAGCGTGATCCCGAGTCCTGTCATGTTTTGCTCGACCAAGGAGCCGATCCAAATGTCAAGGACAGCTCCGGTAGACCCGCCATAATCAAGGCCGTCCGGCAAGACCAAATTCAGATCCTGGAAAATTTAATTACCAAAGGGGCTAACGTCAACGACCCGGACAGTGAAGGGGATACCGCGCTGATTTTTGCCGCAATGTATGGGTATCCGGA
>DNPP01000157.1:3765-7806 GCA_003501365.1 Bacillota bacterium | reverse complement strand
TTTGTTATGTGGGGATAACCCGGGCTAAGCAACGTTTATATATTACTCATGCCAATATGCGGACGATGTATGGAAATTTTAACAATTCAATACCCTCCCGTTTCCTAATGGAATTACCAAAAGAGTCGATAACTAATATAAAGGCATTACGAAAAAGTACCGCCTCAAGTATGCCGGTGCGAACCATGAAACCGCTTGCCGGTGCGAAAACTGCTGCGGCGATGGGTTCCAATCCGGATGAGATTACTATCGGCTGTAAAGTAAGTCATCCCAAGTGGGGAGTGGGAACGGTCATTACCAAAGAAGGAACGGGAGCAGAGGCTCAGGTAAAGATCGCATTTCCGGGTCTGGGGATTAAGTCGTTGATCTTAGCCTATGCCAACTTGGAAAAGTTAGAATGATCATGGATGTTTTTACCAGGCGTGTTAATAGCAGGAATATGATTTTTTGAAGCGAAGATGAAATTGAAACATAAAACCAGCTAGGAGATGGTTTGGCCTTTGTTTCCGATTCGAAAGGTGGGAAGTCCCGTTGTACATAAAGAAATATTGGCTGATAAGCGTTATATTGGTACTCTTTGCAACCGGAATCGTTTATGCAGCAAAAGATGTTAACATTACCCTCACTTTTGGCGGGGTCAAGTTAGGTTCGGAGGTAAGAGTAGTTGAGAAAGACGGGGCCAAGTATATTAACCTGCCTTTTTTAAAATATTTGCATGTCATCAACGACTGGGATCCTACCGAAGGGCAAATCGATCTGCGTTTGGGCAAGTTCAGTTTTAAAATGATGGAGGATCATACCGGATATCAAGTGAACGGTCAGACCCGTACCTTAAACCACGCTCCATTTCAACAGGATAATCAATTATGGTTCCCGGTGGAATTTTTGCTCCGGCTAGGTTTGGTAATCAAAAGCCAGGATCGCCAACATTTAAATTTAGACTGGGATCATCATTACCTGGTAGGGATCGAGAATGTTAAATACCAAGAACGGCCGGCTTTTTTGTTGATTGGCACCCGCCCTTTTAAAACCAAAAGTTTTTTATTAACTAAGCCCAATCGCCTGGTGGTTGAATTGACCGGCGTCAGGGCCCATTTTACTTTGGATTGCACGACCGGTGACGATCCGCTGGTTAAGCAAATCCGGTTTAACCAGATCGACCCGGATAAAGTGCGCTTGGTTTTTGACCTGAACCGTCCGGTAGGCTACAAAGTGGTGTCTGATCCCACCCAGCCCGACCAGGTCTTGATCGTTTTCAACTATCTGGTGCAAGAGATCAGTTTCTTTCAAAAGGATAATGAAAAGAAAGTTTATCTCAAAACTTCAGCGCCGGCGGTTTATAATCTAAAGAGTTTTACAGAGCCTAATCGGTTAATCATCGATTTTGACGGGGCGACTTTGGATGGCGCCTCAACACCGATCGCCGGCGACGGACAATGGATCGCTAAAGTGCGGATGAGCCAGTTTGATCCGCAGACGGTCCGGGTGGTACTTGATTTGAATGACACCACTTCTTGTTTTGTCCTTCATGCGCGAGGCAACCCCAATCTGATCGAAGTACGCACCATCCAAAAAATTCAGCATGTGAACTGGTCGGAGACAGAGCAAGGCGGCAAATTAGTAATCGAAGCTAACGGAGAGCTGGTGGACGAGCTTTCCCGCTTGAAAAATCCCGACAAACTACAGATTGATTTGGATTTTTCACAGTTTGAAGAAGGACTTGCAGTACCTTGGTTTAGAAGTTCCCAAATAAAAGCGATCCATCTGATTCCGCTAAGCAATACCGAGGTAAGAATTGAAGTTGATTTGGCCCATTTAATTAGTTATGATGCGGAACTTTCGCCTAACCGCCGTAAGTTAACCATTAATTTTAAACGGGCACCTTTGATGGGGCATACCATCATCTTGGATCCCGGTCACGGCGGAGTCGATTCGGGAGCTTGCGGGCGGCGGGGCACCAGGGAAAAGGATGTCAATCTCGAAGTAGCGATGCGTCTTAAAGACCTTTTGGAAGACGTAGGAGCTGCCGTAGTGATGACTCGTACCGATGATTCATTTATCGGCCTGTATGAACGTCCATTCATGGCCAATTATTTATCTGGAGATCTGTTTATCAGTATCCATACCAACAATCATCCCGACCTAACCGTAAACGGGATTGAGATCTGGTATCGTCAGACCCGGAGCGAATCTCAAGCCCTGGCAAAATGCGTGTTAACCAATATCATTCAGACTACCGGCTTTAAAGAACTGGGGATCAAAGCCAACCGGCCGGATGATGATTTTGTAGTGATCCGTGAGCCGCAAATGCCGAGCATTCTGATAGAATTAGGCTTTCTCTCTAATTTCCAGGAGGAATCAATTTTGATGACTTCGGAATTTCGCCAAAATGCTGCCAACGGTATCTTACAAGGCGTGATGAACTATTACCAAAAATGAACCGCCAAAGTAGCGTGACGGATTTGCTAGAATTAACCATCTTTTTTTCAACCGTTTGTAATCTTATCCCTATCTCGGGCGTTGATAAAGGCGGCTACCGAACGTTCAATATCGGCTTCGGTAGTCGCCCAGGAACAGACGCTGATTCGAATAACCGGTTTACCATTCCATACTGCTCCTCCACACCAACATTCTCCGGAACTTTGGATATTTTCCAGGGTCAGTTTTGTCAGCTCGGGAGTCGCGCAGGCAACCAAGACTTGGTTGAAGACAACATCGTTTACTATGGAAAATCCGTTACGGGCGAGCTGCTCGGCCAATTTCCCCGCGTGAGCGCATAGACCATCGATTAAATCCGCTACTCCACCACGGCCTAAGAATTTTAAAGCCGCCCACAACTCGACAACTCTTGCGCGTCGTGACATCTCAGGCGTATAATTCATACCATCTCTTTTTTCACTATAAAGAATGTAGGATCCGCTTGCCTGCATCGCCGTAACAAGCGCCTCACGTTTTTTACATAAAACAATCCCACAATCATAGGGAGTGTTCAGGGTCTTATGGGCATCAACCGACCAGGAGTCTGCCTTGGCTAAGCCTTGGGTTAGATGCTGTTTTTTTGGCGAACCGGCCGCCCATAATCCGAATGCTCCGTCAATATGAACCCATGCATTGACTTGCCGGGCTTGATCACAGATTTCATCGATGGGATCGAAGGCGCCGGAATTAACATTTCCTGCTTGAATAATGACTAGGGTATGATCATCCAATCCGGGCATACAATTGGCGATAATTCGTCCTTGTTCGTCAACCGGCACTCGCGTAACGCGCTCTCTACCAAGGCCTAATAACGAAAGCGCTTTATAGGCGGCAGCGTGCGCTTGTTCACTAATGACCACGCGAAGGTTTGGTGCCCCAAACAAACCATCCGAATTTACATCCCATCCAAGGCGCTTAAGTAGTTCATTACGTCCTGCCGCCAATCCACACATGGTCGCCATGGATGTGCCGCTGACAAATCCGGCAACCGTTTCTGCCGGAAGTGAGAAGAGATCAATCAACCATTTTTCACAGGTGGATTCTAGTTGAGAAACAAGCGGAGAGATATTATACAAAGCGGCATTTTGGTCCCAAACATCGGATAACCACTTTGCAGCCAGAGTTACCGGGATGGAGCCTCCATCGACAAAACCGAAGTATCGTCCGCCGGTTTGAGCAACCGTTGCCGGAGATCCGTACTTATGTAACAACTGGAGAATATATTTGGGATCGGATGGCGTTTCCGGCAGAGTTTCAGTAAAAACCTCCAAATTTCTGATTGCTTCATCGGATGGGAAAACATTGCGGTCAAAAACGCCATCCATATAATCATATGCATATGATCTGGCCTGTTCAAAAAGAGTTTTTTCAGAAATCTGGGCAAACATTTGCGGTTGGAGATTTAAGCGATCGGCCATTTGATTGGATTTCCTTTCCATTTCAGATTTTATTGGGAGTCCTATTGATTCCGTAGCGGAAAAAATAAAATCAGTAAAACGCCGCTCAACTTTATTCAATTTATTTTCTCGGATACGTTGAAACCTTAATTCATTTTAGTATAGA
>DNPP01000157.1:0-3491 GCA_003501365.1 Bacillota bacterium | reverse complement strand
AGTAAACAACCAATTCGATAATTATCTGTCATAATTGATATTTCACGAATAGAGCTCGGTGTTTATCAGTATGCTTATAAAATGATTAGTAAGAACAGCCGCATTTTATAAAAATTTGTTTGCAGGAAATGGGATACAATACCAGAACATAAGAAATTGAAAACCTGAAGTGATGAAAGGTGAGATCGGTTTAATGGAATTAGAAAAGCTCTTGATGGAACTGTCTAATGGGTTCGGCCCTTCCGGGTTCGAAGGAGAGGTTCGGGAGATATTCAGAAGGGCGGTGAGTGACCACGCCGATATTTCCTATGATAACTTGGGCGGTATTATTGCCACCCATCGCGGAAATGCTCCTGAGCCCAAAATATTGCTTGCAGCTCATCTGGATGAAGTTGGGTTAATGGTCCGGGGCATCCTTCCCAGTGGATATTTAAAAGTCGTGCCGCTCGGGAGTTGGTTTACACCGACGTTACTGGCTCAAGAAGTCCGGGTGCGTTCCAAAAATGGGGTTCATATCGGTGTAATCGGCGCTAAACCGCCTCACTATATGAGCGAAGAAGAGCGGAACCGTCCGCTTAAGTTTGGCGACCTTTATATTGATGTAGGAGTCGGCAGCCGTGATGAGGCTGTGGCTTTAGGGATAGAAATCGGTAACCCGGTGGCGCCGGCCGTACAAGCCGCCGCCATGAGTCAACCCGGTGCTTTAATAGGTAAAGCCTTTGATGATCGGGCCGGCTGCGCAGTGATCGTTCAATTATTACGGGAGTTGGATCACAGCCATCCCAATCTCGTTATGGGAGCCGGGACTGTTCAGGAGGAAAACGGGGCCAAAGGCGCCCACACCATTGCTGCCTATACTCAACCGGACTTATGTATTGTGTTGGAAGGCACTCCGGCCGATGATTTTGCCGACGCCGGCAGTATCATTCAGGGCCGTCTTGGCGGGGGAGCGCAGATTAGGCGGTTTGACCCATCGATGGTTGCCAATACTGCCTTGGTTAATTTGGCGATTGAGGAAGCGCAAAAGAATGGAATCCCTTATCAAGTGACGGTCCGTGAAGGGGGCGGTACTGACGGCAGTGAGATTCAGTTGCATGCAAATGGGGTTCCGACAATGGTTATCGGTGTGCCGGTGCGTTACGCCCATAGTCATCATGGAATTATCAGTATGAAAGATGTAGAAGCCACCATACGATTAGTTAAGGCGTTAATTTTCAAATTGGATCGGGCCGTGGTGGAAAATATCCAGCAAAATCCGTGGTGAGACAATATCAACAATAGATTTCAAATTGAATGTTAGGCTGGACGCCGCCGCTTTGATGGTTTATAATGGTAGGCATCAAGCCTTTATTTTTTTTGGCTTACTTTTTTTTCAAGGAGTGTTTTGAATGTCGGTTCGGCATATGATGAATTTTAAAGACTGGTCCGGGCAGGAATTACGGCAGATTCTGGACCTGGCTATCAAAGTAAAAGGCAATCAAAAAGACTATTGGCAAGCTCTGGATCATCTCACCTTGGGTATGATCTTTCAAAAAACTTCCACCCGGACCCGGGTTTCATTCGAAGTCGCCATGACCCAGCTGGGCGGGCACGCGATTTATCTTGATTGGCGCAGTACCAATCTGGTACTGGCGGAGTTGAAAGACGAGGTACGCTTTTTAGCCCGGAATGTCGACATTTTAATGGCAAGGGTGTTGACTTTCGAGCAAGTACAGGAGATGGCCGAATACTCCCGGGTGCCGGTAATTAATGGTTGCGATAATTGCTATCACCCTACCCAAGCGTTAGCTGATTTTCAGACAATTTTGGAGCACAAAGGGCGCTTGGAAGGGATAAATCTGGTTTATGTAGGGATACATAATAACGTGGCGAATTCTCTGCTCGAAGGAGGCACCAAGTTAGGTATGAAGCTGACCATGGTAACCCCGGAGGTTAATCAGGCCAGTCTTAACCCGGAGTTAATCAAGGCCGCCGAGCAGAGCGGACTTTATGAACATACTTTGGATATAAAGGCAGCGGTCGCTGATGCCGACGTGGTTTATACCGATGCCTGGATCGATATGGAGTTTTTCCTGGACCCCAAATTTGCAGATGAAAAGCAACGCCGTATCGATAAAATGATCCCTTATCAGCTGAATGAAGAACTTTTAAAAGGCAGTAAGGCCCTGATCATGCATGATATGCCGATTCATACCGGTTATGAAATAAGCCGGGGCGTCATCGAGTCCCCTTATTCAATTATTTTCGACCAAGCGGAAAACCGACTCCATGCTGAGAAAGCTGTTCTATTGACGCTGCTTGGAAGAAATTAAAGTTTGAAGAGGGAAGTGTGAGGATAGGAGTCAGGAGTCAGGAGTCAGGATCCTTGGCGATAAGTTTTTAAGCTATATGATGTTTATGTTTTATTTCACGGGCACACACAAGGGGAGGTCATTCTATCTCCTGTCTCCGGTCTTCTGTATTCAATATTCTTGAATAACTCAGGAGGTTTTGCAAAAATGCCATGTCCGAATATAGAACGCAATCAAAAGCAATGCACTTGCCCATCCACCTCATGTTCCAGACATGGGGTTTGTTGTGAATGTATAAAATATCACCGGGAACATGGCGATAAGCCCATGTGTTTGAGGTAAGGGGGCTCTTTTAAGTGCGGGAGATTGCGGTTGAGCAGATCAGTAGCTTGGTGGCGGAGCTTTGCCAAACGGCCAATACTGATCTGGGCGATGATGTAATGAAGGCTTTAACTAATGCTTTGGCGGTTGAAGAATCGTCGGTAGGCCGGGCCTGTTTACAGCGGTTAATCGAGAACGCCGGGATTGCGGTTACCGAGTCACTGCCGATTTGTCAGGATACCGGGATGGCTGTAATATTTGTGGACTATGGCCAAGAAGTGGTAATCAAAGATGGTGACTTTGCCCAAGCTATCCATGAAGGAGTTCGGCGCGGCTATAAAGCGGGTTACCTGCGTAAATCGGTGGTTGGCGATCCGCTAGAGCGGCTCAATACTGGAGATAATACGCCGGCTGTTATCCACACCCGGATCGTACCGGGTGACCAATTGAAAATAACTGTCGCGCCCAAGGGCTTCGGCAGCGAGAATATGAGCCGGTTGGCGATGTTAACTCCGGCCCAGGGTGTGGAGGGAGTTAAAAAGTTTATCATTGATACGGTGAGCGCGGCCGGAGCAAATCCTTGTCCGCCGATTGTAGTGGGAGTCGGTATCGGCGGTACCATGGAAATGGCGGCTATTCTTGCCAAAGAAGCTTTGCTGCGGGAGATCGGCAGTGTAAATAATAAGCCGTATCTTGCTGATTTGGAAAAAGAATTATTGCAGGCAATTAATGATTTAGGTATCGGTCCGCAAGGCCTGGGCGGCCTCTCAACCGCTTTAGCCGTGCATCTTAATACGTATCCGACTCATATCGCCGGACTACCGGTGGCAGTGAATATTTCCTGCCATGTGACCAGACATAAGAGCGGGAAGATTTAAG
>DNPP01000241.1 GCA_003501365.1 Bacillota bacterium | reverse complement strand
ATCATCTTTAGCCAGGGCTTGATGATATTCCAGTGAATCGGTGGGATCGTCGGTGGTGCAGATAATTTTCACCTTGGATCGTTCAATCAGTTTGCGGGCAGTGAAGTTTTCATCCTGCAATTGCCGGTTGCATTGTTCCCAGATCATTTCGGCTGTCGAGGGAGATAATAACGATTGAATCCCGAAGTATCGCCTCAGTTCGAGGTGAGTCCAGTGATAAAGAGGGTTGCCGATGCAATAAGGTACGGTTTTGGCCCACTTGATGAATTTTTCTTTGTCGGCGGCCCCGCCGGTGATGAATTGTTCATCAACTCCGTTGCTGCGCATGGCCCGCCATTTGTAATGGTCGCCGCCTAGCCAAAGTTCGGTGATATTGCGGTATTGCTTATTTTCAGCAATTTCTTTGGGACTTAAATGGCAATGGAAATCAAAGATTGGCATGTTTTCGGCATATTCATGGTATAATGCGGATGCAGTTTGGTTCTGAAGTAAAAAATTTTCATCTAAAAACGGTTTCATTACATACGCCTCCTTTTAACATGAATCCGGCAAGTAACTTTTAAAACGCTTCAATTCATAACTTGCCGGATTCTGTCGAAAACCCGATCCGGCCAATTTTTTTGCGTTCCTTCCGAAAAATTGCAATGTACTTGCCGGATCGAGGTTTAATGAACTAATTTTATGCTTTGAGAGTAAAAGAAGCGACCGATTGATTCAGATTATTGGCGATCTTGGATAGATTTTCCGCCAAAGCATCAACCTGGTAAACCGCCGCGCTTTGCTCTTCAGCGGTGGCACTAACCTCTTGAATACTGGCCGTAGTTTCCTCACTGATGGCGGCAATTGTAGTAATGGCATCGATAACATCATTATTACTCTCAGACATCTGTTGGGCTGATTTGGCGACAACGGCGATCTGTTCTAAAGTAGCATGCAGTGATTCAAATATTTCTCCAAAGGTAACCGTGGCTTTTGCAGCCAAATCCTTACCAATCTCAGCTCTTTGAGTGCTTTCTCCCATCACAGCGACGGCGTGCTCAATGCGGTTGTTCATATTGACGATTAAATTGACAATCAGGTTGGCCGCGTGTTTGGATTGATCAGCCAGTTTTCCGGTCTCCGAAGCGACCACCGCGAATCCTTTTCCATGCTCTCCGGCCCGGGCCGCTTCGATGGCCGCATTTAATGCCAGTAAACTGGTCTGTTCGGCAATACCTTGAATAAGGGCGGTTGTCTCACTGATGTCACCCGAAGTCTCGCTTAAATTTTTAATCACACCGGCAACTTCCAAGGTGGAACTATATAACTCGTTGATTTCATTGGAGACATTCGTTGAGGCTTGCTGGCCCGCCTTGGCGGATTCGGAAACTTTTTGCGAGGCTTTCGCTATATCGGCGGTGTCTTTGGTTACTTTGATTACCAAATCGGATAAGAGGTGGATGGTTTCAACGGCATTGTTCACTTGGGATGATTGATCCCCAGCTGCTTTGGATAGTTCGGCCATGGTCATAGCCACCTGATTCATGGACTGGCCTGTATCGGAGGTGGCGCTTTTCAATTCCTTGCTGGAGGAAAATAAAGTATCCGATTGCATATTAATTTGGGTTACCAGTTGTTGAAGGCTGGAAATGGCCAGATTTAATCCATTTACCACCGCGGTGACTTCAGGGCAGCCGGCGGCCTCTACTTTTTGGGCTAAATTACCCTCCGCAAGAGACTTGACTGCGGTCACAATGTTTTTTAAGGACTTTGAGATTGTGGAAGCTATCACTAGGCCAAGTAAAATAGAGATAACGGCACATAAAAGTGTGAATAAGATGGTCATTATTTTGGTGGTAACGGAAAATATTGAACTTTTGTTAATGGATTGAAAACTAGCATCGGTTGCCTTGGAGTTAATAATATCGGTTAAGGTGGAAATGGCATTTAAACTTTTCTTGAGGCTGGTGTAATTGTCTTCACTAAGCGGAAGCCGGATAATTTCCTGAATATTTTTGATTTCAGTCAAGATCTGTTTACTTTCCTCGGGAGCTTCATCGCTTAAATCTGTAACCGCGCGAACCATTTCCGAATTGATACGGGGAAGTCCTTGGGTATCGCCTTCGTTAATCAAAAATTCAATTCGGCCCCGCCCTGTAAGCGCTTTAATATATTCTTTTTCAATCAATTCAATATAGGTTTTGATAACCGTTACATGATTGAAGCGGTTATTGCTGGCTCTAATATTGTGTAAACTGGAATTTTGGAGGGTATCATTGACATAAACACTGGTAACTCCTTGGAGAATAAAAAAGACAATCATAATGACAATAATAACTAATATTTGATAAAAAACTCTCATCTTGATAATGGGGATTTTTTCGTACAATTTCATTGATAAATTGTTTTTTCCCATGAAACACCCTCCTTATACGAAGGAACACGTATTCACTATTTCTTTCGGCATAAAAATCGAAAAGGTAAATAAAAGACAAAGAAGTAAAGCGACCCCATTGTTAAGGTATGCAATACATAGTAAATATTAATAAAATATATACTATGTATTGCATATCCTTATCTTATAGAATTTTTTGAGGCAGCTCATTTACTTT
>DNPP01000437.1:3127-3273 GCA_003501365.1 Bacillota bacterium | reverse complement strand
GGGCTTGACCTTGTATCTAAGGTTTTATGGTTGAAATTATTCTTTCTTTCCTATTCAGTTTCCAGGGCACATGACCGCCGTGTTCACTCGGCGCTTTATACTCTTGGAAAGTTAATCTATAAATTGTTTTCACCATTCCTGGTGAT
>DNPP01000437.1:0-2766 GCA_003501365.1 Bacillota bacterium | reverse complement strand
GTAAGTCGTTGCCAGGATTAATTTTTAAAAAGACTTCGGATATTTTTCCGGAGTCTTTTGCTTTATTGTTGGAGTTGTGGAGGGCACCATACGTTTAAATTTCAAACTTCATATATTCCCATGGTACCTGTCGGGCGACCGGCTTGGGGAGGTTCGCGCCTGTTTTCAGGCGCGAGTCGTGTGCCAGGATTAATTTTTAAAAAGACTTCAGATATTTTCCGGGGCCTTCGGTTTTAATAACATGTTTCCAGCTAAAAATATGGTAAAATAACAGGGAAGCTATTAGCTGATAAGGAGAGATACTTGATGATCCATTTACCTAACGAAAGCCGCTATTTAGAAATGAAGTACAACCGCTGCGGTAAAAGCGGATTAAAGCTTCCTGCAATATCATTGGGCCTTTGGCATAATTTTGGCGGGGTTACCTTATTTGAAACCAGCCGGGAAATGATTCACAAAGCCTTTGATCTAGGGATCACCCATTTTGACCTGGCCAACAATTACGGACCTCCGCCCGGTTCAGCAGAAGAAAATTTCGGGAAAATTTTCAAACAAGACTTCCAAGCCTATCGAGATGAGCTGATTATATCTTCGAAAGCCGGATATACAATGTGGCCCGGACCATACGGTGATTGGGGTTCTAAAAAATATTTGGTTGCAAGCTTAGATCAAAGTCTAAAACGAATGGGCCTGGAATATGTCGATATATTCTATCATCACCGGCCGGACCCGGAGACACCGCTTGAAGAAACCATGGCAGCCCTAGATTTAATTGTGCGTCAGGGGAAAGCGCTTTATGTCGGTCTCTCCAATTATAAATCGAAACAAGCGAAAGAAGCGATTGCCATCTTAAAGCGTCTGGGGACCCCTTGCGTAATTCATCAGCCTTCCTATTCCATGTTCAACCGGTGGGTGGAGGAAGATGGACTACTCGATGTGCTGGAAGAAGCAGGAGTGGGAAGTATTGCTTTTTCTCCATTGGCCAAGGGTTTGCTAACCGATCGCTATTTAAATGGTATTCCGGCTGATTCCAGAGCTGCCAGCAGCAGTGTCTTTTTGAAAGAGGAGGATATTACCGAGGATAAAATAAAGAAAGTAAGGCAGCTCAATGAATTAGCAGCTTCCCGGGGTCAAAGCCTGGCGCAAATGGCATTGGCCTGGGTATTGCGCGGCGGCCGGGTGACTTCCGTATTGATCGGGGCAAGTAAAGTGCGCCAAATCGAAGACTGTGTGAGAACCATTCATAAGCTTGAATTTTCCAAAGACGAACTCACTCGGATTGAGACCATATTGAAATAATCCATTTACTAAAAACCGTTTCGCCAGGAACGGTTTTTAAAGTTCCAAGGAACGGTTTTTGAGTTCCAAGGAACGGTTTTCAAGTTAATTAGAGTATGCTGAAAAGCTGATAAAACGGAAAAATGAATGAGGTAATGCAGGAACTTTGCGCTCCACCGGGAAATACCTATATCAAAACTCGCAAGGAGGACAATACATGCATAATTTGGCACTCTTTCAAAATTTAACCTTTCCGGAAAAGCTATTATGGTTCATCGGGCTTTCGTTCGCCGGTTGGGTACTAACCAAGCTCATATTACTGATATGGATCAAACTGATTATGCCTTTTGCATTAAAGACTGAAAGTTCCCTTGATGACCATTTAGCGAAGAATTTATATAAACCTGTATCACGCTTGATGGTATTAGGCTCAATATATTTAGCGGCAAATCTTACCATTGCTTCGGCTAAAGAAGCAATGGCTTATGTGGATCCAGTTGAAAACGTATTATATCTTGTATTGGTGCTTTTATTAGCAATGCTGGTCGATGCTGTTTTTAAGAGTCTTATTAATTGGTATATTCAGGATATTTCCTCTAAAACGGATTCGTTACTTGATGATACGCTCTTTCCAATAATTCGCAAAGCGGGAGCGGTGATTATTTATTTCATTGCAACCACTGTAATACTTGGCCAATTCAAAGTAAATTTGACGGGATTTCTGGCAACAGCCGGGGTTGCTTCGCTGGCTATTGCTTTTGGTGCTCAAGAAACATTAGCCAACGTTATTTCCGGCATCAGTATTTTAATTGACCGTTCCCTTCATGTCGGTGAACGGGTAGAACTACGGGATGGCTTAATAGGAGATGTATTGGAGATCGGGCTGCGTAGTACCCGTATTATGTCTCTTGATAAACGCTTAATTATCGTACCTAATAAAGAATTGGCCGGTAATCGCCTAATCAACTGGAGTCAGCCGGATACGGCCACCAATATTAAGCTAAAAATTGGGGTGGCTGTGGATGAAGATCTGGAACGGCTAAAGAAAATAATTTTAGCAGTATGCGCCAAAGAGCCGATGCTCTCCAAAAAAACACCGGCTGCAGTAGTATGTACGGGTTTCGGCCCTTATTACATTGAAATGTTGATTATTGCAACTGTGGATGATTGTCGTACCGGCGGTAGCGCAACCGATAAACTGGTAATTGGGCTGCAGGAGGCGTTTAAACACGAAAAAGTCTCAATGCCTTTCCCGATGCAACAAATTATGTTAGAAAAATAGTTTTATCTAATGCATCTCTCGATCGATGAGAATATGAGGAAACAAAAGGCCGGCAAAAGCTGGCCTTTTGTTATGAAAAGAGAACATTATTAATAAAAAATTCACTTGGCTTAAGACGAAGCAAGCAACATCCCCATATTATGAGGTAAAGAGGAAGACCCTCGTAATGCAAAGGAGGATTACTATGAGCTGTTGCTGTCATGGAT
>DNPP01000087.1:17768-20263 GCA_003501365.1 Bacillota bacterium | reverse complement strand
GAGATTTTAAAAATGCTTTACCGCAATGCGGAAGTTTTGATATTTGATGAACCGACTTCAGTTTTAACCCCTCAGGAGATTCAAGATTTGATGAAAATTATGCGCAATCTGATGAACGAGGGGAAATCGATTGTTTTGATTACCCATAAATTGAAAGAAATTAAAGCGATTGCGGATCGCTGCACGGTGATTCGCCGCGGCAAATTGATTGGCACTGTTGATGTCGCTTCCACTTCAGAAGCAAAGATGGCCGAAATGATGGTAGGCCGTGAGGTATCTTTTTCGGTTGAAAAAGGGCCATCCTGTCCCGGCGAAGTTATTTTGCGGATCGAAAATTTATCGGTCATTAATAATCGGAAACTAAAGGGACTAAGGAATTTTTCGTTGGAAGTCCGCTCCGGTGAGATTGTCGGCATCGCCGGTGTGGAAGGGAATGGGCAGATGGAATTGGTAGAAGCTTTGATCGGTCTAAGGAAGGTTGAGTCCGGTAAGTTGTATTTGAGAGAGCGGGATATTACGGAAACTCCGGTTAGAAATCGAATTGAAGCGGGCATTGCTTCGATTCCCGAGGACCGTCATAAAAACGGCTTGGTTTTGGACTTTACAGTGGAAGACAACTTGGTTTTAAAATCGCTTCATCAGGCTCCGTACTCCAAAAACGGGTTGCTGAACCGGAATGTAATCCATCAGCATGCTGAAAAAGTGATGGCGGATTTCGATGTCCGGGCTGGAGAGGGTCCGGCAGCCATTGCCCGTTCGCTCTCCGGCGGAAATCAACAAAAAGCTATTGTAGGTCGAGAAATTGACTTAAACCCGGAAATATTAATCGCGGTTCAACCAACCCGCGGTCTTGATGTCGGAGCGATCGAGTATATCCATAAGCGTATTGTGGAACAACGGGATCAGGGCAAAGCGGTCTTGTTGATTTCGTTAGAATTGGACGAGATACTCGATTTGTCGGATCGGATCGCTGTCATTAGTAATGGCGAACTCATCGACATTGTTGAAGCTGCGGTGACCAATGAAAATGAAGTCGGCCTGATGATGGCTGGAGTTAAGCGGGGTGAACACCGATGAAAGTCAAACTTAATAAAGACTATCTTTTGGCGTTGGTTGCAGTAGTTTTGGGTTTAATCGCGGGCGCCATTTTGATAGCCATTACCGGAAATAATCCACTGGAAGGATATTTTTATCTTTTCCGGGGCGGCTTGATGAATATTCAACGTATCGGCGATACGTTAGCAACCGCCACCCCTTTAATCTTAACCGGACTGTCGGTAGCGTTTGCATTTAAAACGGGTTTATTTAACATTGGCGCCGCCGGTCAAATGCTGATCGGAGGTTTATGCGCCACTGCGGTTGGACTCAGTTTGGATTGTTCAAAGCCGATCTTATTGACGTTGGTGGTTCTTTCAGCCATCTTAGGCGGCGCGCTTTGGGGCGCTGTTCCCGGTTATTTAAAAGCCCGCTTCAATGTCCATGAAGTGGTATCGTCGATCATGATGAACTGGATAGCTTATTGGGCGGTTTATTATATTGTTCCGGCTTATTTCAAAGGGCAGTTTTTGGAGACCGAATCGCGCAAAATACCGGCCGCAGCATCATTAAAAGTTGACTGGCTGATGAATCTTTTTAACGGTTCGTACATTAATTTGGGGTTTTTTCTGGCCGTGATTGCGGTGATAGTTATAGCATTCATCTTGAATAAGACAACCTTCGGCTATGAATTGAAAGCGGTAGGATATAACCGGTTTGCGGCTGAGTCGGCGGGAATCATAGCCAATCAAAGTATTTTACTCTCAATGGTGCTGGCGGGGGCTTTGGCCGGACTCGGCGGAGCTGCCTTTTATGTTGGCTATGCCTCCAACATCCAAATCGGCGTTTCACCATCCCAAGGTTTTGATGGGATAGCCGTTTCATTACTGGGTCTTAACTCGCCTTGGGGAGTGCTTTTCGCAGCGATATTCTTCGGTGTTCTTCAGTCCGGTAAAGGTTTCATGAATGCCATGACCAGTATTCCGCCGGAAATTGCCGATACCATTATCGCCACCATTATTTATTTCGCAGCTACCAACATTTTGATTGAAAGGGCTTGGGAACGTTTGCGGAAACGAAAAAATAAAGGTTCAGCTTTGAAAAAAGATCTGAAGGTGGATAAAGTAGGAGGTGCAGAGTAATATGTGGGATATTATTGTACAAATATTTCCCTATGCAATTGCTTATACGATTCCGCTCCTACTCACTGCTTTGGGAGGCCTTTACAGCGAAAGAAGCGGCGTGGTTAATATCGGTTTGGAAGGTTTAATGGTGGTTGGATTTTTTGGCGGAGCCCTTGCAATTTCCAAACTGGAGGCTTTTTTGCCGGGGACTGCCATTTGGATTGGGCTTTTGGCTGCAATTATTGTGGGGGGGCTTTTCGCTTTGCTCCACGCTTTCGCCAGTATTAATCTCAATGCCAATCAGGTTATCAGCGGAACGGCGATTAATATGATTGC
>DNPP01000087.1:0-17461 GCA_003501365.1 Bacillota bacterium | reverse complement strand
TCCATGGATTGATCCGGAACGATATTCCGGGGTTATCACAAATTCCTGTTATTGGGAAGCTGTTTTTTACCCAAACCTATGCTACAACATGGCTTTCGATTGCTATTCTATTATTTTCCTGGTTTTTACTATATAAGACTGCTTTTGGACTTCGACTCAGGGCTTGCGGAGAACATCCTCAGGCGGCGGATTCCGCAGGAGTTAATGTTTACAGAATGAGGTATATTGCAGTCATGACTTCCGGAGCTTTGGCCGGTCTGGCCGGCGCTGTTATCCTGGTTACCTATTCCGGTGAGTTTAACGGTTCAGTGAGCGGTCTGGGATTTTTAGCATTGGCGGCGTTGATATTTGGACAATGGAAACCTTTAGGGATCCTCGGCGCCACGTTCTTCTTTGGCCTGGCCAGCACGATTGCCAATGTTTCACAAGCGGTTCCTTCTTTGGCCCAAATTCCGGGGATTATCTTAAAATGCTTCCCTTATGTTGTTACCTTGATCGTACTGGTTATGTTCTCCAAGAATTCTCAGGCCCCGAAGGCTGACGGAGAACCGTATGATAAAGGAAAACGTTAGAATTTATATAGATTATGTAGGGGATAGACTCGCTTCAAGCGGGCCTATTTTTTTTTAGCCAAGCCGGGCGCTTAACCTAACCCTAGCCCTTCCCCTTAGATGTGGTTTTGGATGCAGATTCAAGTGGAAGGGTAACCCTGGGCTCTGCAAGTTTTTAAACCAAACCATTGAATGACCTCAAAATGCATTTAGACTTCAAAGGATAAGGTTACCCTGCCACCTGAACCACAATCGGAACAGCTTCCTGGGGGAAGGGCGAGGGGCAATGTCATCAAGCTAAAGAACCATATACTGACAGTTCTTCATCACCCAGGGCAGAAGCTGTAAATTTTCGCTTTTTCATATCCCCTGGGCTGCTGCCCACAAACCGTCTTAACCCCACAAGGGGCTCAATTAGGCCTTCATAAAATTATTGCAAAGAATTTCCCAGCCCATTTATGGGGTTAAAATTAGTTTTAAACCAACAGCCCAGAGGTTTTGAATCAGCTTGCAGTTAAACCTCAGCTCTGGGCGATGAAAGGCATTCGTTTTCGTTTCTTGGAAGCGTAGTTTGATGACATTGGGGCGATGGGGTAGGTGATCATTTAGGCCCTGAATTGGAATGCCCGTGCCCGGTGAATGGGTTAAATTTCTATTGATACATTGCAAACATTTTGTTATAATGTCTATGAAATTAATAGACAAAAGAGAGAACAAATGATGAAAGTATTAACGGATCAATTTTGGAATTCAAGTTTATCTGAACTTAAGCAAGGGTATGTTTATGAGCCGCCAAGCGGGGAATTTGTTTGCCTGCTTTGTGGTGAGCATTATGCCAAAGGCCGAGTTTATCCGGTGGATACGCTTTTATTTGAGGCGGAAAAGGCGGTGCAGATCCATATTAAAAACCAGCATGGCTCGATCTTTGAGTATTTATTGGGGATGGATAAGAAGTACACCGGCCTTACCGAACATCAAAAAACGATATTAACAGCCTTTTATCAGGGTGTAAACGATAAAGAAATCGCTGCCCGCATGGAAAATGGAAATACTTCAACCATCCGTAACCAGCGGTTTGCCTTTCGGGAGAAGGCCAAGCAAGCCAAAGTATTCCTGGCGATTATGGAGTTGCTTGAGGAACATACACCGAAGTCGGAAAAACTAAACAAAGTTCCACATGACAACCAGGTTACAGACAAAAACTTTTCAATCACTGAGCCGGAAAAGGCAGAAATTTTGGGAACTTATTTCCCGGCGGGAGTTAGCGGTCCATTAAGTAGTTTTCCCAAAAAAGAAAAACGTAAGCTGATTATTTTGAAGCAGTTGATTCAAAGGTTTGAATTGGACAGGAAATATACTGAGCAGGAGGTCAATCAGATTTTAAAAAATGCCTTTTCTGATTATGTAACTCTGCGTAGGTACCTAATCGAATACGGTTTGATGGACCGCGAGGCCGATGGCAGCCGGTATTGGCTCAAGAACTATTGATAAAGAGAGGAACTCTCTAATGGAAAGAAACTATATAAACTGTGAAAACTTTAAGAAACGAATGATCGAGCTTTGCTTGAAGAGCGGTTTATCGGATTTCCCGGTCAAACGCCGTGATCAACGGATATTGCTAAAAAGTATCGCTATTTTATTTAATCCAAAGCACCAATATACTGAAGCGGAAGTAAACCAAAGGATTATCGGCTGGCTTAAGGATATGGAACGGTTTTTCCAGTGGGATTTCATGATGTTACGCCGACGATTGGTCGACGAAAAGTTTTTAACCCGTAAAACGGACGGTTCCGGCTACCGCCTATGTCCTCCTGATCCGGCGGAAATTATTTTTGATCCGGCAATTGATGAACTTGATATTTGTCAGGTGATTAGGGAAGGGGAAGAGTCCATTGCCAGGAAGAAAGAGGAATATCTGCAGAAACAGGCGGTTTGGTTAATCAATTAGCAAAAGATCTCAATTAATATTGAAGGAGAGGAAATGATGGCGGACAGACGTTCCGAGTTAAAACTAGCCTATAAGAATCGACCCGTAAGTATTGGAGTCTACCAGCTTAAGAATGAAAAGAACGGCAAAATTTTAGTAGGCTCCAGTCTTAACCTGGATAAGGCTTTTAACCGTTTTATTTTCGGTTTAAATTATGGAGATGATATACACCTAAACAAAGATTTAAGAAAGGATTGGCAGGAATATGGCCAGGAAAATTTTTCTTTTGAAGTCCTGGATCAGTTAAAGCCCAGCGAAGACCCACTTTACAATTATAAAGAGGACTTGGCTACCCTGGAAGAAATGTGGCTTGAGAAACTGCAGCCCTACGATGAAAGGGGTTATAATCAAAGGAAGAAATGAATAGATTGAAATCAAACAGCTTAATTTGTAGCGTCGGTAATATAATCGACGCTTTTTAATTTTACGGGAATTTAATAAGTTATTGATTTGGTATTCACGGGGATGCAATAATTATAGATTAATATAAGAAAAAGAAGAATAAATGCGGACCTTTATACCAATTTGCTCCTTGGATTATTATCTAATTGAAAGCAACTTAGTATTATGGGTCAATAGAAGGAGTGCTTTTAAGTTGATTAAACGTTTACCTCAATACACGAATAGACATTGTCAGGCAACCGGAGATGAGATTGGAGTCCGCTTTACCCGCATCGAATCGAAAGAGAATTTCCAAGATATTTTCCCGGATTGTTTATATAAGACCACTTGTCAATGCAAAGACTGTATTTTTATAGCCGGACAGGGCGGCAAGTGGTATATTGATTGGCCACAGCATCCGGTTACTCATCAAATACTACCCTGATAAAGGATCGCTACCAAGCGATTAATTTCCGGGTGCGCTGATTTTTGATAGTCCACGATATCCAGCCATCGGCCGAATTCTTGACCGACCTCTTTATCATTTGGAATGGGACACTCCTCTCTCGTCTTCTTCAATTTGCAACAAACTTTTGCATATCGGACAGACTGGCTTTGTCAAATCGTTCTTATCAAGAATGATTGAGTAGTCATGACAATGGGAACATTTATAGGCGCTTTTACCGGACTGATGAAGATAACTAATCAAAATACCACTCCCTTTTATAGGGTTGTTTGAGCTCAAAATATACTTACAATTATATAAACTTTTGATTAAAATGGAAGAACTGTTTGGTTAAATAAAAGTAAAATTTCAGCGACGATGAAGGAATTTTATTGGAAATTTCTATCCAGCCAAATAAATCTTGAATTAAGTCGATATTAAGATTTTCTATCCTCGGCTACCAGCCACATTGGCTGAGACCAAGCAGTCCGATGGTTTTTATCGGTAACTTCGACTCGGATAAAGCCTTCATCGCCTGAACATTGGTAAATTGATTGCTCACCGCGAGTAGCCTGGGTTACCTGGTTTTGGGCATTGATAAACCGAATCCAGTTGGAGTCCGGAGAATTAACATATACCTTTGTCCCAGCTACCTTGATATCCACATTGGAAGGCCCGTTTGTTGCATAAAAAGCGCCTTTTTTTATGTTGGTGATGACTGAGACTAGGTCCAGTCGAGGTGTTTTTAACATGACCCAGCCGGCGCCACAACTTCCAGAGTGTGAATCGTCAACCGCTATTCCCCATACCGGATGAAGGGGGCCGCCTCTGACATTTAATTTATGCCAGATTGTCAAATCGAGCGGGTCTTTAGAATGGGGATTATAAATCTCAATGAACTGTAAATGTTTTAAACGATAGAGTTCATCCGGATACCAACGACCGGTGCCGGCCCCACCCCGCCAGCTTAGATGAGCGGGGATTACCAACATATCGATATCGACCGCTTGATTTAACCGTTCTTGAAGTGTCTGCCGGTGAGGACGCTTTTCTAGCGGGTTAATCAATACCATGTGTTTGCCTAAGGGGATGGGCCAAAATAAGACCGGTATCGTTTCTTCGATTCCAGGTAAAATTAACATCTCGCTGGTACTAAGGGTTGAAAAATCGGAAAGCACATCATGGTCGGTAATAGCCAGGATTTTATACCCGCTTTTTTTATACGATTCAATGATCTTTAATGAGTGCACGTTACTATCGTAGGATAGACTGGAATGGGTATGCAATTGTGCCTTATGGTAAATACCCGCATTCTCCAAGGGGTTTAGAAGCTTAAATTTTTTGAGCACCGGTAAAGAAGTGATTTTTATTTTCTCAGGATGAAAGGAACGTTCAAAGCGAAAGTTGTGAATAATTTGTAAGGCCAGAAAGGTGATAATAATACCAAGAAAGAATATCCATGCGATAGCCGCAACTATTTCCGCCAATAACTTCCAGTACCCCAACAAAAGTATGGTTGCGGCCTGAAGAATTAATAAAATCCCCATAATTAATACCAATTGAAGTATAAGGCGATGCTTTTTGTGCAAACTCACCCAGGAGCCTCCTTTGCCAATTTAGGTTGTACTAAATTGAAAGGCAGAATTCTTCTTATAGCTTAGAAATCAGTTAACAAAAGAAAATGATTATGTTAAAATTGGTTGAGAATTATTAGCCGTTCATGGTAAAAAGGAGAAATCTAATGTTAAAACGTGTTATACAGTATTTTTCGCCCTATAAGAAACGCCTAATCGCTGTTTTCTTTCTTTCCATTTTGGTATCTTTATTCACATTAAGCGACGCTTGGTTAATGGGACGCATGACCGAAGCAATTTTTTACCGTACCAAAGGCATGCCTCTCAGTGTGAATGTATCTATTACCAAAACCAAGATCTTCAATTTGAGCTTAGTGAAAAATGTCCCCTGGCAACCAGCCGATAAAAAAATCCTTAATGCGGCTATCAACGAATATGGTTTGACAGTTCTCTCCTCCGGCCGGGCCGGGGATAGTGCCATGGCTATAAGGGTCGGAGTACCGCAGGATCTCGCCAAAGACCCTTTAAAAATGCTTCCCATGCTCCAACAGTTTCTACAAAAGAGATTGGGTAGCTTGCAAGTATACACGTCTGCAGAAGAACAAACCGTTCAATCCGGGTTTCGGCTCTTTCCGCAGTATTATACAATCTTTATTTTGCCCTTTTTTGTTATCATATTTTATTTTTTACGGGGTGTTTTTACCTACGGTCAAAATTATTTAATTGGTTCCATCGGGCAAAAGACCATCATGAGACTACGAAATCAGATCTACCAAAATTTGCAGAATCTCTCCATTAGTTATTTTGAACGAAATAAAACCGGACAAACCGGACAATTAATCTCAAGAATCCTGAGTGATATTAATGAAATAAATTTCCTCTTTACTTCGGGAATTATTAATATTGCATTAAAACCTTTAATGGTGATTATTGGTTTGATTTGGGGATTTACTATTAATTGGAAATTAACTTTAATGTTTGCCCTGGTGATTCCCTGCATTGCATTTCCGGTAAGCTATTTATCCAAAAAGTTAAAAGCGGTGAATAAACAGATCATGAATAAGAATGCAGATATCACCGATGTTTTGGAAGAGACTTTAACCGGGATAAAAATAGTTAAGGCTTTCGGTATGGAGAAATATGAAATTGATCGTTTTCAAAGGGAGACAAAATCCAGTTATAAAGCAACTATTGCAGGTATACAGCTGGGTAAAATGTTCAGTCCTATTATAGAAGTTACAATATCCATTGCTATCTCAGCCTTTCTGGTGTATAGCGGTATTTTGATTTTGCATGATACATTAAACCCAAGTGAATTTATAACCTTTGCCTTTTTAATGGCATTTTTGGCTGAACCTATTCGGTCCTTGAGCGGAGTATATTTTAATTTTCCAAAAGCGTTGGTTGCGGCGGAGCGGGTTTTTGACCTTATTGACCAAAAATCCGAGGTGGTAGAGGCAACTAACCCGGTTGAACTAGGAAATGTTACCGGCAGTGTTGAGTTTGAAAAAGTAACTTTTGGTTATGCTGCTGATCGAACTGTTTTACAGGACATCGATTTAAGGGTGAATCCCGGTGAGGTTATCGCTTTGGTTGGCCCCAGCGGCGCCGGCAAGACCACTATGGTTAACCTAGTGGGCAGATTTTATGACCCAATTAGTGGAAAGATCCTTATTGACGGGCATAATTTGCGGGATATTAAAATAGGTTCGTTGCGGCAGTCCATGGGAATTGTTCCTCAAGAGACTGTGCTTTTTAGAGGCACTGTTGCGGATAATATCGCATACGGGAAAATTAATGCCTCAATGGAAGAGATTATCGCTGCTGCCAAGGCGGCCAATGCCCATGAATTTATTGATCAAATGCCGGAAGGCTACCAAACCAAAGTGGGTTCCCGCGGGACTACTCTTTCCGGGGGCCAGCGGCAACGGATAGCCATTGCCAGAGCCTTACTCAGGGATCCTAAAATTTTGATTCTAGACGAGGCGACATCCGCTTTGGATACCCAATCGGAGATTTTAGTACAAGATGCCCTGCAAAAATTGATGAAGGGCCGAACTTGTTTTGTAATCGCCCATCGGTTATCGACAATTCGCAGCGCCAACCGGATCGTGGTAATGCAAGACGGACGAATTGTAGAAGTGGGTACTCATGATGAATTATTGGTACTGGATGGCTTATATGCGATGCTTTATAAAACTCAGTTTCGTAATCAGGAAGGAGATTCCAACACCAACATTTAATTTTTTTAGAGGATGAACTGGTCTTTTATAGAAGACCTCCTTAAGAGAAGGTAGAAGGGGGGTCTTTTTTTATGCGCCATGGGTCACACTATCGTGTTTTATTAGGCTGTCTGATCGTATTGCTGTTTACCGCTTCGGTTCAAGGCAGTACTTATGACCCGGATACGCTCAAAAAACTGATTGAACATACTAAACAAGAGCTCTCTAATCAGAAGAAAAAAGAAAAGTCGGTACTCTCCAATTTAAGTACACAGCAACAAGAGTTAAATAACTTGGAGGATAACCATGAAAAGTTGGTAGGAAAATTATCGGATGCCCAGAATAAAGTCACCGTAACCCAAGCGGAACAGCGAAAGCTGCAAAATAACTTAGGAGCTTTAGAATACAATTTGTCGCTGCGACAGCGCTTATTAAACAAGCGGCTGATCGCATCCTATAAATATGGTCCCCAGTCGTATCTGGAAATTTTATTTAAGGCTCATGATTATGCCGATCTAATTAGCAGATTCAGCATGATTGCCTTTTTCATCCGCAATGATTTAAATTCCATTGACACCGTACAGCAGATGAAAGTCCAAGTCAATGTCAAACAACAAACCGTACAAGCTAAAAAAAGGCAAGTTGAAGCGGAATTACAAAAGATAGTATTATTGAAAAATAGGGTTAGTCAAAGTCAGCAAAAAGTGGCTTCCAAAGTAGAACAGAGCAAAGCGGAATTAGCGCAGATTTCCAGCAATCGTCAACAGCTGGAAAAAGCCTTGGATGAGTATGAGCAAACATCGCGAGACATTGGAAATCAGATTAACAAGGATGCGGGGAATAATCCGAGTGAGGTTTTAGGCAGTGGTAAGATGATTTGGCCTGTTAAGGGAGTAATTACTTCGCCGTTTGGCTGGCGCTATCATCCGATTTTAAAAACCAATAAATATCATAATGGCGAAGATATTGCGGTGCCGAGCGGCACACCGGTCCATGCCGCAGATAACGGTGTTGTGTTAGTAAGTGGATGGGAAGGCGGTTATGGAAATTATGTAGCGATTAATCATGGTAACGGTATCTCAACAGGGTATGGGCATAACTCGCGCTTATTGGTGCATGTGGGGGACAGGGTTGTCAAAGGACAAGTCATTTCACTCTCAGGCAGTACCGGATTATCCACCGGACCTCATGTGCATTTTGAGGTTAGAAAGAACGGGGTACCCATAGACCCGTTGCCGTATTTGCCCTAAAAAGCAAACAGGTCCAGCAAGGGCTGAACCTGTTTGTAAAGATTGAGAAACCGGTGCGATCATCCGAAAAATCACTTGCCTAAAGAAACAAGCAGTCACTCAATTTGATGAACCTGAGACTCATCCCTTGATGAGCCATGAATTGTCGTCACCAGTTCTACCGGTTTCTCATTAATTATTATGTGAGTAAAGAGCCTTTTTATGCAAGTCACCGGATAGTTAAATATTTCCATATACTAGTCTGCCATTTGTTCTAAAAATGCTTTAACCGGCCAAGTCAAAAATTTATCGTGCCGATAAATCAGATAGGTTTGCCGGATCATCGGGACCCAACTGGATAGATCCATTTTTTGCAATTCCCCTTTACCTAGTTCTTCTCTGGCCGCAATCTCCGGCAAAAATGCCAACCCCAGTCCAGAACGGACTAGACGAATGATGGCCTCGATACTCTCCATCTCCATGGTAGCCTTGGGTACAAAACCGTTCAGGCGAAATTGTTCATCTAAAAAATTACGAAATCCGGTACCGGACCTAAAAAGAATAAGCGATTCCTTTTCCAGTTCCGGAATTGTGATTTGTCTGGGATAGCCTTGGGGTGCGATTAACCAAATTGGGTCCTTGAAAACCGGCAGTATCTTCAGGAGGTTATCCTCTTTAGGATTGATAGTAGTTACCAGGCCTAAATCAACTGCATTGTCATATACTAACTGGGTGGTTAATTTGGAATCACCGTTTAGGATGCGAATTTCAACTTGAGGATAACGGCGGCGGTAATTTTGTAAAATCTGGGGTAAGCGAAATATAGTATTGGTAGTACCGGCGGCAATGGTAATCCGGCCCCGGGAATTGGAGAATTGGCTTACGGTCTCCACGGCTTGTTCGGATAGGTGTAATATTTGGTTGACATAGGTTAGAAAAACCATTCCGGCCGGGGTCAAGTCGAGGTTCCGCCCGGAACGATCAACTAATATCCCATTGACCTCAGATTCCAAACGTTTAATCTGCAAGGTTACTGCCGGCTGGGTCAGATGAAGTTCGACAGCGGCCTTGGAAAAGCTCTTATGCTTTGCCACCAGTTGAAAAGCATATAATTGGGCTATCTCCATACGACTCACCTTATAAAAAATATTTATAAAGATTATAAAATCTATTAATTTGAATTATATCATGCCGTATGCTATTCTTAAAGCGCAATCAACAGCGGTAGTTCAAATCTCAAATCCAGTTAATGAAGCGGAGGGCAAACTTATGCCATCAGTAGTCGTAGTGGGATTACAATGGGGTGATGAAGGCAAGGGCAAAATCACCGATTTTTTAGCCAGCCAGGCTGATATGGTTGTACGTTACCAGGGAGGTAATAATGCCGGTCATACGGTGGTGGTGGGGGAGGAGGAGTTTAAGCTCCACTTAATTCCCTCGGGAGTGCTTTATTCGGGTAAGATATGCATTTTAGGTAATGGAGTGGTAATCAATCCCGGCGTGCTTTTAAAGGAGATGGCCGATCTTCAAAGCCGCGGCATCGATACTTCAGGGATAAGGATCAGTGATCGCGCCCATTTAATTATGCCTTATCATCCGGTGCTGGATCAATTGGACGAATGCAGCCGGACTGTAGGGAAGATTGGAACCACCGGACGCGGTATCGGGCCGGCATATGTCGATAAATATGCCCGTTACGATGCGATTCGTTTTGTAGATTTATTGGATCCGGATACTTTTGAAGAACGGCTGAGCCAGGTCTTGGGCATGAAAAATAATTTGCTCGACAAGGTATACGGTCAAGCCGGCTTGGATCCGCAAAAGATCAAGGAGGAGTATTTCCAATTTGCGGCGGAGTTAAGGCCGATGGTCACTGATACGTCGGTGTTAATCAATGACGCCATTAAAAAAGGGCAGAAAGTGCTTTTTGAGGGAGCCCAGGGCACATTACTCGATATCGACCATGGTACTTTTCCTTTTGTCAGTTCTTCATCCCCGGCGGCCGGCGGAGCTTGCATCGGTTCGGGGGTAGGACCTACCAAGATTAATAAGGTAGTTGGAATCATTAAGGCTTACTCTACCCGGGTAGGCGAGGGCCCGTTCCCCACGGAGCTTCCGGATAATCTGGTCTCCTTACTACGAGATGGACGGGGCCGCGAGTACGGGGTAACTACCGGCAGGCCCAGACGTTGCGGCTGGTTTGATGGAGTGATTGCTGAATATTCAGTCAGGATCAACGGGGTTAGTGACCTAGTAGTGATGAAACTCGATGTGCTCGACAAACTGGAGACCATCATGATCTGCACCGGCTATCGTTATCATGGCGGCATTATTAAGGAATTTCCGGCCAGTTTAAAAGTACTGGCAGAGTGTACCCCTATTTACGAGGAACTGCCCGGTTGGCTTTGCGACACCACCAAAGCCAAGGAATTGAAAGATTTGCCGGTTAGGGCCCAAGATTACTTAAACCGGATTGCTGAGTTAGCCCAGACACCGGTTGCAATGGTTTCGGTCGGTTGGCGCCGGGATGAAACCATCATTAACCAGCAGATATGGTAGCTAATGGTTATGATAAACTTTAAAAAAGGGTTGACACTTGGACAAAAATATTGTAAGATATAAAAGCTGATTCGCAAAATAAACGCATGGGTCATTAGCTCAGGCGGTAGAGCACCTGACTTTTAATCAGGGTGTCCGGAGTTCGAGTCTCCGATGACCCACCAATTTTTAAAAAGTTTGAAGTTAAAATACAAAAGATTTTTCCCACTGTACCCTTTCCCTCTTCACAATTTTATATGGTCCTATCGTCTAGAGGCCTAGGACACCGCCCTTTCACGGCGGTGACACGAGTTCGAATCTCGTTGGGACTACCAAATTTAAAATTAAACCAGCTGAAAAGGCTGGTTTTTTGTTTTACACCTGAATAAATGAACATTCGGTTTGGGAGAGGTCTCTCCTCTGTATTAATGGACTATGATCAATATGAAGAGATGTATCTGAAGATTCAAGGTTGTCCAATTTTATACTAAAGGACAACCCCTTTATTTCAGGATTAAATGATTAAGATTTATTATTCAGCGACTATTTATACTACTTCTAAAACAATGCGGGGAGCGGATGAAAGAGGATAGAACGTATTAAAAGGAACTTATAGTAACCTTATCTCCGGCAACCGTACCACGTTGCGTGGATACCTGCAACCTTTCGGCTACAAACACCTATTACACGTACTACGATAACCTTTGACCGACTGCCATTGAAACTTGGCGATCTACCTGCAATCTTTCGACTGCAAATAAACCCTTTCGCTCCAATGACAATCTGGGCTCGACTGCCACCGATAAGTTTCCCTACCACAACAGTCTCATCAACTGCCGTACTAAGTTGGCCCACCGATAACAATCTGGCTCAGACCGATATGGACCCAAGTCTTGCTTTAGCGAGCCCATAGCGATCAGTTGCTCGACTGATAACGACCCTTAGGTCATATGACGGAGCCGTTATCAATCTGCGCCTCGGCTACTAAAAATCCCTGATACTATAATGGCTTTTAAGTAAAAAAAATATTCAAAAAATAGCTTCCATTTTTTGTTAAGTTATAATGTCAAGATCTCGTGGTAGCGGTCAAGTACTTTGTCAAAATTTTGGCCATTCAAAAGGACTGTCTCAAGTTACTTCTGAGACAGCCCTTATCGTTATATCGAATTAAAATGTTCTAACTCAATTAAATGCAACCACCGCAGCCTAGTACTAACAGCACTAAGATTAAGAAGATAAGGAATGGGTTGCAGCAACCACCACCACAACCGCCGCCAAATAAACCGTCAAGTAAACCTTTGGGATCTGCCATGCCTTTTTCCCTCCCTCTATCATGATTGGCTTTTTTAGAAGCTCTAATTTTAGTATATGAAGAAAAACTTATAGAGTTTTATTCAAATGGAATAATTTTAGTTAAATATTCAATTAGTCTATATGAAAATCACTAAAATACTAGAACAACAAAAAATTAGCCTGAATATAATAATCTTCGGGTGGTTTAGAACACAAAATGCATTTTTGCTACAATCGTCGTTATATTACCTCTTCTTGATCACACCCATTTCGAAACCAATAAGGTTTCTATTTTTTCGATATCTTGTCCAGGCTGATCCCATTATTTAAACTTAAGATTTGGTGGTTTATATACATCCACCACAACCAAGAGTAGAAATTTGATTAGCCCCACTACCGATCAAAGTGGTGGAGCCTTTATTTCCAAAATTAGAATAAAAGTTCTTGCTATTGGAATCCTATATTTAGTTTAATTTCAATAGTTATGGAGCTCTTTCGATGTTTCCAGGAGTACCGATTGAGTATTATTATCCCGCCCTGGCTTTGTTGTTGTTGGGGTTAGTAGTCCTATTTGTACCCAGAGCAGAATTTAGAAAGCTTTTTTGGCTTGCTTTTTTATGGGGTTATGTCGGAAGTAAAATCTTTATAGTCATTATAAGTGACTTTTTCCACTTAATTAAATGGAAACATGCGATGCCTTTTGAGTTTCTCGGCGCTCCCCATTGGCTTGTTTTTGGCTGGGGGTTGAGTATGATGATCTATTTTAGTTGTTTACCAAAGTCCAAAGTATGGTATGCATTTCCTACTTATTTGTTCATATTTGCACTGGCAAGCGCGGCGCTTGATAAGATCTTCAATAATTTAGGCCTTTTGGAATATGTTCACTGGAATCCATTTTACAGATTTATATTAGCCGCTATTTGGTTTTATGGAGCAGCTTGGCATTATAATTACTTAGAATCTAAAGGAAAATTATAGTAAAAGCAGCAATTTGGCCTTGGTATAGTTATAGTCCTTTATATAGACAATATCGATTGGGGCGACCTAAATACGAGGCAGTTGCCTATAAACCGGCTGAATTACCTTATCTTATTAGTCACCTGATATATGAGATCTACGCCTTGTTCCATAGTGTTTTCATTTAAATCCTTAATGTTAATCATATTATAATAACAATCGGCAATTTAATGACGGCATGGGCAAAATTAAAATTTTTAATGCTTTCCAAACTAATATTTTTCACGGAGAATTGATGGTCGTTATCTGATAATATTTCAAATGCTTCGGTGATTAATTTGTTATAATGGGTCTTCATTCATCACTTCTTCTAAATTCCAGGTTTTGATTTTTACTAGATAATTCATAAAACCTAAACCGGCTGGCATATCGGTTGTTTGAGGACTAATATTAATGATCTATTGAATGAATACTTGGTAGCGTTTCAAATTTAAAACCGGTCTGAACTTCAATTTATAGTCTCGCAGGCCTCCGGTTCCAAGGTCGCTGCCTACATTCATCAATTCAAGAGCGGGGTTGATTCGATTAAGCTCACGGGCAAATTCGATAATCAACGTCTCCGACAAGCCGGATATCCCCGCTTCGTATTTAATGATGCTGCCCCAGGCCTGCCCGGTAGGTAGTTCCCCACCTGCTACCGTTCCGATAATTTGCGGACCCTTTTGAAAAACCAAGATAATATGCTTCAATGCGTCACAGTGTTTAATAAGTTCACGGTAATATACTTTATCAAACACGACTAAATTTCTTTTTTCGGCGGCAGTGGCCCAATGGTTGCCCAGTTCGATTAAGTTATCATAATCGTCCGTCCGATATCTTCGGATGATTACATCCGGATTTTCCCGGGTAAATTTGTTGACCCGACTGCGAATGTTTCGAAAATCTTTTCCATAGATAGCAGCCAATTTTTTAATATCAAAATGCCGTTCAATTCCTTGTAAGGTCACAGCTTGAAAAAGCTGCTCGAATTCCGGACAATTTCGTAAGAATTTGAGCTGACATTCATTTGCCATCCGTACGAGTGTGCGGCTTTTTTCCTGATGATTCCAATCATAACAATATTGTAAGCATTGATGCAAAACATCCACTACTTGTCCGGGATTGCCTTTCCCAAACGGTAAACAAAACAAATACAAGGTGTTTTTATGGGAATGGCCGAAGGTTACCAACATGTCACCGACAACTTTCCACAATATCTCCCGTAAATTCGATTGCGATGATGCCCAAAGATAGGGAAAATTGGATGACCATAGATTGGCTGGGTATTCAGTAGCTTTGATATATTCGGAATACATCTCGATGTCAGTTAATTTTATTCGTTCAAGCGACCATCTTCCAAGTTGAATAGGATCTGAAGCTCGCTCAATCAATAGTGATGCCTCCCTAAACGTTTTAAAAACCGGCCAAAAATTTGGCATAAAATAGCGGGCCGGTTTTTAAAGCATGGTATAGTTCTTGGTCCTGAATATCCAGGGCAATGGTTGGGTCGGGGTCACGGTTGTTGATTTCAATAAGCCAAAGTTGCCCCGTTTTGTCGACCCCGATATCAAGCCCAAGAGTGCCGCAATGGATTCCGTAGTCATTTAAAGTGTTACAAACATTGAGGGCCAAAGCCGTGATTTTTTCCTCTATAGCGAATACATCCTTTTCCGGCACAGCTAAAACCTTTTTCAACAACTCCTGCGCCGGAAAAGCCGACCCTCCGCTGGAAATATTACTTACAATGCTGCCCTTTCCTCCGGCCCGCCCAATTATAGCCCTACATATCCATACATTAAATTGGTCTTTTTGGACCACACACCGGAAATCAACGACTCCGCCTTGATGTTCCAGTAGGTCGACAGCTTGTTGAATGAGATATCTTCCATGCGCAAAATGTTCTTGAATATATTGGCGGGCTTTATTTGAATTTTCCAGCGTGATACTATAGTTTTCGTGATTTTCATGGTATTTGAAAATAAACAACGGGTTTGCCGCGCTGATCCGGACGATACCGTGGCCCCTGAGCCCTGAAACGGGTTTTAGATAGACTTTTTGAAACTTTTCAAGCATCGCCAATACATCTTGCGGTGAAGAGTATAATACGGTATACGGAATATGAGGGCTAAGGACCCTATCATTCGAAAACCATTGATACATCTGCCATTTGTTAAAATAACGACTGTTGAAGATGTTATCGCCGATAGCCGACAGGAAGTGGTTTTTCCATTCTTCACTTAAGCCAACCGTGCGATATATTGCCGAAGGATAGGGAAATTCCCCCTCCCGCCAGCCATTACGGATAGGGTCGTAACCATAACCCTCAATGAACCGTTCGGCCCGGTTTACTTTATCCAACGCAAACACAACCAGCACACCATGCAATGTTGAGTACTCTCTTGCATAAACCAGCATTTTTTTTAGGCTGGAAGGAGTCAGGCGACGACTTTCCTTACTCAGTAGCAGTCCAATGTAGGGCCCGATTACAAGTTCTTGATGAGCAAAAGATATTTCATATACGGGATAATCAGGCAGCTGGAATGCGGTGATAAGTTTTTCGGAAAGCAAAAGATGTTCAGGCGAAATTTGGTCATTGATTACAATCTTGACATAACACTTTTGATTTCCAAAGCTTATTACGGTAAATTTTTCTTTTCGGAGGCCAATCTCCGCCGCTTTGATTGGATGGATGACAAGATGGCATGATCCACCGGGACTTGTTTTGATAATGATCTCACTTTTCATTTTGCTTTCTCCTAATGCCGATTATCCGCCGAAACGTGTAAGCGAAAGCGCATAAAGTAATGGAATATAGCGGATGGAAAGATAGATCTGGGGGTCCATCTTTCGAAAGCCTTTAAAGCTGGGGAATACATTGGCTTCAATTAGCCATAGATTCCTGGCGTTATCGACAGCAATATCCAAACCAAATTCTGCATAATGCTCTCCGCTGGTGTCCATATATAAGCAGAATTTATCACAGAGTTCATGGATTTGCTGTTCCAGTGTTTCATAATCCATAGTAAATGCTTGATGTAAAGCATCATCCAGCGATAAGGCGTAGCCGCCTCTTGATATATTGGTTAAATGACTACTGCCATTGGAAACCCGGCATTCGATTCCCGTACATCCCCACGCTTTATCCGGATGTCTTTGCATAACCACCCGGATATCAAAACGCGAATTTCCGATTTTCGCCAGAGGCAGGTACTTTTGGATCAAATATTTGGAAAACAATTCTTTATTAGCGGCAAAAAAGTCTTTTAAGGTCTCGTCATTGTAAAATTCTGAAGCAATGGGAATTTTATGCCGGTAATCAGTGATTCGATACTGGAAATTTGTTTTTTCGATAACACAAATTCCGCGGCCCCGCGATAAATCAACTGGTTTTAAAATGACATTCAAATAACGGTTTATAAATCTTCTTACTTGGTCAAAATGAAGCGATAGTTCCGTAGGAGGCAGATACTTGTTCAAGTCAGGATCCGGTTTGAGAAAGTCATACAAATCATACTTAGAAAAACGATGGGAATTAAAAAGCCGGTTCCCGGTATAGCCAACCAGCCTTTTGATAGAATCCCGGCTGGTATGAAAATCCCGCCGGTAAATAACTTCCGGCAACGGGAAAAACCCATATTCCCATGAGGCGTTAAAATAATCGTAATACAGGCCATAAACTGTATGGGTCTTCCAATGGATCCACTCTGGAGAAAAGGCGTAAATCAGTCCGCCAACTTTAGGATAGATGCCAAACCGGTCGGCATATTTTTTCATATGTTTCGGGTTATAACGATGAGTATCATTGCCGAGTAAAAGACCGATAACCGGACCGATAGCGATGTTGGAAGCGGATATTTTCAACTGATATACGAGGGACTCCGCAATGAGAATTTCGTCCCGCAACTTGTCCGAAAGCATGATTTGGCCGGGCTTTTGAAAAGAATTTTCTACGCTCAATTCCAGGTCATCTAGGTACTCAATGTCGGCGCGGGCTGATTTTCCCCCAAATAGCACGTTGGTTTGTTCATGACCGATCGATAATAATGAAGGCAAATAGAGTACATTACGGCTGGATGGAACAATTTTTATTTTAGCCCACATGCTCTCCACCTCTTTTAATCAAGAATATAAAACGGCAAGCTATTTCGGAGATACCAAGTAGGCGTTCTTACGTGCGATCATTCTTCCAGTTCATCATCTTCATCGAATGTATCTAGCTCTGGTGAAGGCTTTTCAATAGAATCA
>DNPP01000361.1:3504-3642 GCA_003501365.1 Bacillota bacterium | reverse complement strand
CTCCTTGCTGACCATTTCGGAGTTAGCATATTGGTCTTTTCCTTTGTGCTTAAATATTGGCTCTATTAAATTTCTTGAATGCCGATATTTATTGACCCCTTTGAAAGAGCAATAACCGCCGATCAGGAGGTCGGCGGA
>DNPP01000361.1:0-3130 GCA_003501365.1 Bacillota bacterium | reverse complement strand
GGATGGCCGGAGAAATCGAAGGAGGGCAGATTCATCGAATCTGACGGGACACATGGGTCTCGGCGACTTGCAGCTCATCCTGAGCTGAGCTTACATTTTTGGTCGCTCAAAAAGTAGGACGGCCGGTGGAATCCGTGGACCATAATTGGCCTCTATTAGATTTTAGACCGCCAATATCGTTATTTCAAAATCATATGCCCAACGCCTTTGCAGCTTGTTTTGCACTGAGGGGACAGACCATAATTTGGAGCAATCATTCGAGACCGTTAAAACATTCAAATAGGGAGAGGGCTCTGCCTTTGCGCATTCTTTTTGCATCTCCTAATTCAAAAACAAAAAGCACCATGAGCCTCTTTCCCCCTCATCGTGCCTTTTATCCGCCTAAATAAAAAAAAGAGAGTCTAGACTCTCTCTTAATTCTTAACCCTTGCTACCGCACTGCGGGAAAACTTTAATTCTACCTTATCGGCCACTCGGAGTCTTACATCTTCCTCATCCAACTCAATAACTTCACCGTGTAAACCACCAGTGGTAATCACCTTATCGCCTTTTTTCAGGCTATTTAACATGGCCTGGCGTTGTTTTTGTTGTTTGCGTTGGGGCATAATCATCAGAAAATAGAAAATCGCAAAAAACCCCACTAAAATAAGGATCTGAATCATACCCGAGTTGCCTGCCGGTGCTGCCGCTGCTAATAGATTCATGCTATCACCTCCTTCTAATAAGAACTATTATTTCGACATAAAACCGTATTTCCCTTTTAATTAATTAATCTCCGTTATATTGCCGAAAAAATTCCCGTTTCCGTTCGGCAAACGTATCACTGCGCAAACCCTCTTTGATCTCGTCCATCACCCGCTTCAAAAAAAATAAATTATGATAGGTGATCAGGTACCCGCCGAGAAATTCACCGGCCTTAAATAAATGCCGTAAATAAGCCCGGGAATAACCTGACTTGCAGGTATAACAGCCGCAATTCGGATCTAGAGGCGCATAATCTCTGGCATACTGGGCATCTCTGATCAGCACCCGGCCTTTAGAGGTCAGTGCCGTACCATGCCGGGCGATCCGGGTTGGAAAAACGCAATCAAACATATCAATGCCCCGTTCCACCCCTTCCCATAACGCGTCAGGCGAGCCAACCCCCATCAAGTAACGGGGTTTATCCAAGGGAAGTAAAGGCACAGTATATTCCAGTGTCTCATACATCAATGGTTTGGGCTCTCCCACACTCAATCCGCCGATGGCATAGCCCGGAAATCCCAGACTCGCCAGATTAGCGGCGCTTTCCTGGCGCAAGTCCCGGTAAGTGACACCCTGCACGATCCCAAATAAAGCCTGGTCTTCTCTACCGTGCACCTTTAGACAGCGCTCGGCCCAACGGGTGGTCCGTTCCATCGCCTCCCGGGCTTCCTTGTATTCCGAAGGGTATGGCAAACAAACATCAAAGGCCATGGCGATGTCGGCGCCCAAATCTTCTTCGATGGCCATCACCCGTTCCGGTGAAAAAAGATGGGTCGAGCCATCAATGTGGGATTTGAACGTCACGCCTTCTTCGGTTACTTTGTTCAGTTTGGTCAGGCTAAATACCTGAAATCCACCGCTGTCCGTCAACATCGAACCGTTCCAATGAATAAAGCGGTGCAGACCGCCGGCGTCTTTGATAATATCGGCCCCCGGCCGTAAATAAAGATGATAGGTGTTGCCCAAAATAATTTTAAACCCAATCCGCTCCAGATCATCAACCGTCATCGCCTTGACTGCGCCCTGGGTACCGACCGGCATAAAGACCGGTGTTTCAATTTGATTGTGGGTGGTGGTGAGCAACCCCAAACGACCTTGATTTTCATTGGATTGTTTATGTACTGTAAAAGAAAACGCCATGGAAACCTCTTTTTGGTTATTAGTTATTAGTTATTTAATAAACATCGCATCCCCAAAGCTGAAAAAACGGTATTGATCCGCCACCGCGTGTTTGTAGCATTCCGCGATGAACTCGCGCCCGGCGAAAGCGGAAACCAGCATTAATAAAGTGGACTTCGGCAGGTGAAAATTAGTGATCAATCCATCAATCACTTTAAAACGATAACCGGGATAAATAAAAATAGCCGTCTCTCCTGTGCCCGCTTTGAGCCCGCCGTTTTCCTGCGCCTGAGACTCCAGTACCCGGACCACCGTAGTGCCCACCGCAATCACTCGCTTGCCGGCTTGATGCGTGGCGGCAATCAAATCGACCAGATCGGCCGGTAAGGTAAAATACTCCGCATGCATCGGATGTTCCTCTACGATTTCGGTTTTGACCGGCCGAAAGGTTCCTAACCCGACATGCAGAGTAAGAAATCCCAAGTTAACCCCTTTGGCCTTCAATTGTTCCAATAACCCGCCGGTAAAATGAAGACCGGCGGTGGGGGCCGCCACCGAACCCTCGTAGCGGGCGTATATTGTCTGATAACGTTCGGGATCCACCTGCTTATTGTGGATATACGGGGGTAAGGGGGTTTCACCGGCCTTGGCCAACCACGATTTAAAATCCAACTCGGCTGGAAACCGAACAATCCGTCCTCCATCGGGAACTGCGGTGGTGACTTCACCAACCACCTGCCCTGGAAATATGAGTTTAACGCCGGGTTTTCCTCTTTTGCCGGGACGAATCAAACACTCCCATTCGTTCATTTTCATTTCGCGAATCAAAAAGACCTCAAGTCTGGCTTCGGTCCCTTCTTTAACCGCAAATAATCTGGCCGGGATTACCCGGGTATCGTTAAAAATCAATAAATCGCCGGGATCCAAAAACTCCGGAATTTGATGAAATCTCCGATCCAGCATCGTGTTTTGCAAATGATCTACCACCAGCAAGCGAGAGCTGTCTCTGGGTTCGGCCGGCTCCTGGGCAATCAACTCCGGTGGTAAAAAATAGTCGAATTCACTGACCAACATTATTTTTTTGCTCCATTTCCGCCCCGGATGACATGGGACATATCGTTCACTGCCGCACCCGGATAATAATGTTCCAGAATTTGCCTTTCATTATACCCGGCATCAGCCATTCCTTTAGCCCCCCATTGACTCATTCCCACTCCGTGTCCCCAACCGGAACCCCGCAACACAATTTGCAGCGGTTGTTTATCCT
>DNPP01000128.1:16813-19302 GCA_003501365.1 Bacillota bacterium | reverse complement strand
CACCGGCTAAAATTACACGCATGAAGTAAAACCTCGTTTCTAGTTTGTATTCTTAGAAATATTCAATAAAATTCCGATACTGAATAAACTCACAATTAAAGAAGAACCGCCATAGCTTAAGAAAGGCAAAGTAATTCCGGTCACTGGGATCGATGAGGTAACCACTCCGATATTCAAAAGCGCTTGAAAGACTAAGAACGAAGTAATACCGGTGGCTAGCATCCGGCCATAATTATCCTGACAAGAAATGGCGACTTTGTAACCACGCCAAGCCAGAAAGAAAAATAGCACCAGTACCGTCGTCGTTCCCAATAAGCCCAGTTCTTCCCCTAAAATCGAAAAAATATAATCGGTATGCGCCTCCGGTAAATAATGAAATTTTTGACGGCCCATGCCGAGCCCGGCGCCGAAGGGTCCACCGGATCCCAATGCATATAGAGATTGGATAATTTGCCAGCCATCTCCCTGCGGGTCTTTCCAGGGGTTTAAAAATGCTACCAGGCGTTTAAAACGGTAATCGGCGCTCATCGCCATTACTGTGCCCGCACTTAATCCAATCAAACTCAAAAAAGTTAAATGACGAATTCTGGCGCCGCCCGCGAACAACATCATCATAAAAGTAGCAAAAATCACAATCGTGGTTCCCAGATCCGGTTCCATCATAATCAGTAAACAAATCACCGAAACACAAGCGAGCGGGATTAAGACTCCGATGATAAAATTATGAACGCCGTTTTTAATTTCGGTTAAATAATGGGCCATAAACATAATCACAGCCAATTTCGCGTAATCCGAAGCTTGAAAACTGAAAAAACCGAAATCGATCCAACGATGAGAACCTTTTTTTGCTTCAAAGACCAAAACGATAATCAAAAAAATGATTGAACTCACAGCGACCGGAATTGTAAAACGCTTTAAATATTGGTAAGGAAATTTCATCATTACCAGCATCAAAATCAGGCCTAGACAAGCGAAGATCAATTGCCGAAAGCCATAATGAAATACACTGGCCCCACCAGTATCGCTTAATGATTCCGGAGCACTGGCGCTGGTCACAATGATTAAGCCGAGTACCAACAAGGCTAACACGACCGCGAACAGAAACAGATCAGGAGGATTACGTTTCAACTGCAGAACCTCCACTCATACTTACATTTATCTGACCAAATATCCCAAAATGCCGATAACTCCCAGAACTATCCCGATTATCCAAAAACGGATCATGATTTTGGGTTCCACCATACCGCCCAGTTCAAAATGATGATGCAGCGGACTCATGCGAAAAACCCTTTTACCGGTGGTTTTAAAGGAAGTTACTTGAATGGTTACCGATAACACCTCGGCTACAAAAATACCTCCAATAATCACAAAGAACAGGCTCATCTGGCTAAAGATGGCTATTCCCGCCAATGCGGCGCCCAGAGCCAAGGAACCGGTGTCCCCCATAAAAACCTGAGCCGGCGGACCATTAAACCAGACAAAGCCGATACATGCTCCAGCTAAAGCAAAAGCAAACACCGCCAATTGCGGTTGACGTTGAAATAAAGCCAAAACACCTAAGAACAATGCGGCGATCGCTGTGGTTCCTCCCGCGAGTCCGTCCAAGCCATCGGTAAGATTGACCGCATTCGAAAAAGCGACAATAACAAAAACCGCATACAAAAAAAAGATCGGATTTCCAAATCCGCCGGCAGGAAAAGTCAGCTTTAGATTGGTAAACGGTATCTGTTGCGCAGTAGGAAGTTGATAATGAATCATAAATAATACCGCTAAACTGGCGAAAAGAATTTGGCCCAATAACTTTTGCCGGGCTGTGAGACCCAAAGACTTCTTGGTAATAATGATGATCATATCATCCAATAGTCCAATCAGACCGAAACTGAGAGTCAGAAAGAGCAACCATAAGATCACCGGCGAAGAAGCTCGTACTATCAATAATCCGATCACCAGCGAGAATAAGATCAGAATTCCACCCATGGTCGGAGTCCCGGCCTTTTTCAAATGGCTTTGAGGCCCGTCGCTACGGATACTTTGGCCAAATTTGAACCGATGCAGCATCTTAATAGTAAAAGGTCCGAACACGAGTGCAATAATGAATGAAACGAGTGCTGCGAATAATAGTTTCAGTAGTAAAGTCATTAAAAATGGACCTCCTCCGTGGCTAAAGCATTCACGATCTCTTCCATCTTCATACCCCGGGAACCTTTGATAAGGATAAAATCACCCGGTTTAATATACGCTTTTAGCCTGTCAATTAAAGCTTGTTTATTTGAAAAATATTCAGCGCCATGAGTCGTCTCATTCATACCCCTTGCATACTCCTGGGCCAAATCTCCAAAGGCAAAAAGGCTATCCACTCCAGATTTGGCTGCATAAACACCCAGCTCATGATGGAGCGCAAGTGTGGTTGGTCCCAATTCCAGCATATCGGCCAAGACCGCTATCTTCCGTTGCCGGACTCCGGCCGCAACCAAAACATCAATGGCGGC
>DNPP01000128.1:12877-16394 GCA_003501365.1 Bacillota bacterium | reverse complement strand
CTCTTTAGCGACTGCGATTGCGCCGAGCGCATTTAAAATATTGTGCCGACCAGGGATAGGTAGGGCCAGCTTCAAACAGGTATTTTGAAAAAAGACTGTAAATTGAGAACCCGATTCATTCATTTCAATCTCTCCGGCCCGGTAGTGTAAATCGGACCCCTCAATACCGTACAATACCACTCTGGCATTGGTAACGGAGGCCATCTCCCGCACCAGGGGGTCATCACCATTTAATATGGCCAGTCCATTTTCGGGCAAGGATTGAACCAATTCCGCTTTTGCACGGGCAATATTATGCTGACTTCCCAATAGCTCCAGATGAGTCAATCCGACATTGGTAACGATTCCGAAATTCGGTTCTGCAATCCCAGCCAAATTACTTATCTGCCCAAGGCCTCTCATACCCATCTCAACCACAACCGCCTGGGTCTGGCGGTTCATCTTAAATAACGTCAAAGGCAAACCGATTTCATTATTGAAGTTAGCCTCAGTTTTTACCAGGGAAAATTCTTGCTGAAGAATTGAAGCAAGCAAATCTTTGGTAGTGGTTTTACCGTTACTGCCGGTGATACCGATTACCGGAACCCCGAAACGGCGGCGGTGAAAACGCGCCAGATCACCCAGCGCTTTAAGAGTATCGGATACTTTAATCACAAAAGGACCGGCGGGAATCGGTAGCTCATCCATAATAATTAAAGCAGTAGCTCCCCGACTGGCTGCCTTACGTAGAAAATCATGTCCGTTGAAATGTTCTCCCTTTAATGCGATAAATAATTCGCCCGGCTGGACCTGGCGGGAATCTGTGGAGACGCCGGTAAAGACTGGTTGGGTCCCGTTTTGAAGCAATACTCCGCCCGTGACGGCTATAAGCTCTGCCAAAGTATATTCAGCCATGGTTATTAATCTCCTTTAATACTTTGGCGGCAACTTCCCGGTCGTCAAAATGGATGGTATGGTCGGCAAAAATTTGATACGTTTCATGACCTTTGCCGGCAATCAGTACCAAGTCGCCCGGCTCAGCCATAGTAATGATTTTTTTAATGGCGCTGGCCCGATCAACTTCCATAATGTATTGGGCTGATACCGAACTTTGCTTGAAACCCACTTCAATTTCACGAATAATTTGACCGGGTTCCTCGGAACGGGGGTTATCGGAAGTAATAATCGTAAAATCAGCCATTTTGGCGGCAATTGCCCCCATAATCGGCCGTTTGGTACGGTCACGATCCCCACCGCATCCGAAGACCAGCAATAACCGGCGTGGTGATAAACCGCGACCCGTTTTTAAGATGTTCTCCAAACCATCCGGGGTATGGGCATAATCGACAATCACGCCAAATTTGACTGTTCCCGGTACTAATTGAAATCTTCCCGGCACACCGGTAACCGTTTCCAGGCCGAGTTTTATGGTATCAGGAGCGATCCCCATACTCAGTGCGGCGGTTAAACAACTTAAACTATTATAAACGTTAAAAAATCCGGTTAATTTCAAGTCCAGTTTTATCTTTCCCAAAGGGGTGACGGCAGTATAGCTGGCTCCGGTTGGAGCCAGTTGAATTCCCTCCGCTTTGACTGTTGATTGTTTTTCAATACCGTAGGTCATCACCTTAGCCACCGTACGATCAATGATATAATTCGACCGCGGATCATCGGAATTAATCGCCGCCCATGATGTATTGGGTAAATCTACAAAAAACTTGGTTTTCACCCGTAGGTACTCTTCAAAGGTACCATGATAGTCCAGATGGTCTTGCGTGATATTGGTAAAAATCCCATAACGAAAAGCCAGTCCGGCAACTCTCCCCTGAGCGATGGAATGGGAGGATACCTCCATCACTACATATTCTACCCCGGCTTGCACCATCTGGGCGAACAGTCTTTGTAACTCCAGCACTCCGGGAGTAGTATTATGGGTTTCAAGCTTTTGTTCCGCGACTAGATTGCCGATGGTACCGATCAATCCCACCTTTAATCCGGCCGCTTCCAAAATGCTTTTCATTAAATAAGTGGTGGTTGTTTTCCCATTGGTCCCTACAATTCCGATTAATTTCAATTTACGATCCGGATAGCCATAAAAGATACCGGCCACTTCTTTGAGGATTTGGACCACAGACGGCACTTTAATGATTGTTAATCCGAATGTTTCACTAGGCAAGTCTTCAACTAATGCGGCTACTGCTCCCATCTCTGCGGCTTGCTTTATGAATAGATGCCCGTCATAGCGAGCACCTTTAATACAAATAAACAAATCTCCGGTCTTAACATCGCGTGAATCTTGGGTAATGCCTGTAATTTCCAATTCCAAACTGCCTAAAGCTTTTTCAATTGTGACATTTCCAATTAACTCTGATAATTTCACCGTGTTTATCCTCGTTTTCTGCTGCTATGTTTGTGCTTCAAAGTTTATTCGCTGGCATCATAGACAATCCTGCTCTCTTTAAAAGGAAAGCCTGCCATTTATATTAATATTTTGTATCAAAAACAACATTTCTATCCTAATTATGGAATTTAACATGAATCCGGCAAGTAACTTTCAAAAACGCTTTAATTAACAACTTGCCGGATTCATGTCGAGAACCCGATCCGGCCAATTTTTCTGCGCCTTTTCAGAAGAATTGCAATGTACTTGCCGGATCGAGGTTTAAGGTAAATCATCGGTCTTCGGCGTAAAGAAGACTTTAACACTTGCCCCATGAGCAAGCACCGTTCCCGGTGGCGGTTCTTGCCCAGCCGCGATTCCAGTGCCTTTGGCCTCAAGCTTCAAGCCCATATCTATCAATAATTCGTTTACTTTCCGTATGGACAAACCTTGGAAATTAGGTAAAACCAATTGTGAGCCTCGTGTTTTATATTGATACTGCTCTTTGGGATCAAAATAAAGAATTACTTTGCTATTGCGATTAATCCTGGCGCCAGCTTTCGGCATCTGATCAAAAACATAACTTCCCTTCCCGAGCAAACGATAGCTGATCTGCTTTTTCTGCAGAATGCCCTCCGCTTCGGTAATCGGTAAATTTCGAACATTAGGCACAATCACTTCTTCACTGGAAAGCTTTTCAGCGACTTCTGCTTCATAACGCGGCTTAACTCCCAGATAACGCAAGGCATCCTTAAAAATATTGCCGATCACCGGCGCCGCTATAACTCCCCCAAAGCGAACCGGGACACCCGGTTCATCCAGTATCACCAAGGCTAAAATCTGCGGATGCTCAACCGGAGCATAGCCGACAAAAGAAGAAATAACCTTGCTATTGCTATAACCCCGTTCCCCAGCGACTACTTTCTGCGCAGTAGCCGTTTTACCCGCCACCCGGAAACCTTCAAGGTACGCTCTGATTCCGGAACCGTTCGTAACCACCTGCAGCAATAATTGATTCATTAAGGTTGCTGTTTTAGCCGATATTACCTGTCTTACCAGCTGTCGCTCAAATTTATGTTTGACTTTGCCATTTGCTGAAACAATCTCTTTCACAATTTGCGGTTTTAAAAGATAACCTCCGTTAGCAACTGCCGCAAC
>DNPP01000128.1:6263-12490 GCA_003501365.1 Bacillota bacterium | reverse complement strand
ACTCCAGTCGGACTGCCAAAGCCAAATTCTTTGATGTATTTATAAAAAGTTTCTTTGGTTAACCGTAAAGCGATAGTTGCAAAAACCGGATTACAGGAATTTTCCAAAGCCTCCACAAAAGTTTGACTGCCATGTCCTCCGGCTTTCCAACATTTTATCCGCCGGTCGTCCACTATTAAGTATCCGGGATCAAAAAACTTTGATTCCGGGGTGACCTGCCCCTCTTCTAAAGCAGCAACCGTGGTGAATACTTTAAAAGTTGAACCCGGTTCATACATATCGGTAAAAATGGGATTACGCCGGTTCTCCTCAGGATAATTACTAAAATGGTTTGGATCATAACTGGGCCGACAAGCTGCGGCTAAAATCTCTCCGGTTTGGGGATCGACTATCACGGCCATCGCTCTTTTACATTTTGTATCAATAATCGCCTTATCTAATTCCCGTTCCACAATATATTGCATATTCTGATCAATTGTTAAAAATAATGAATCACCGTCAACCGGCGGCAAATATCGGCGGTCGCCTTGGGGAATATGATGTCCTGTAGTATCAAATTCCGCTTGGTCGCTGCCGGGCACTCCCTGCAAATAAGGGTCATATTGTTTTTCCAAGCCTTCTAAACCCTGGTTGTCAATTCCGGCGATTCCCAAGATCTGGCTGGCAAGAGACGCTTGAGGATAAAAGCGCTGCGCTTTTTGAGCTACTTCAATCCCGTGAATCGGGTTATTTTTATCATTAATCCGTCGTCTTAATTTATCGACTTCTTCAATAGAGGCTTTCCGTTTAATCCAAGCAAAAGAGACCCCTGAATCAATGAGCTTCTTGACCCGCAACGGGTCCATCGTCAATATATCGGCTATAATATTCGCAATCTCGGTTTTTTCTTGATCCGCTCTGATTCGTTTCTCATTTTCGGTCATTCCACGACTTATGCCCGAATGTTCAAAACCGACTTCGGCCGGAATCGCATATATCGAATCGCCGTCTACACTAATAGCCAGCTCATTACCGAGTCGATCATAAATCGTGCCGCGGCGCGGCAAAACCGTCAAGGCGTGAAACCTTTGCTCCTCCGCCGATTTTCTGAGCCAACCGGCCATGAAAACCTGTAGGTATAATACTCTTAAGATTAGACACCCAAATAAAATTATGGCAGCAAAGAGTAGAATGGCTACTCTTTTTTTTGAAAGAATCTCACTATAACTCACGGTTTCTCCTCCACAGAGAATAAATAGAGAACGAATAAAAAAAATCAGCTGTTATTAAATTATAGAAAACCTGTCAAAAAAGTATAAAATCGAGGAATTTACGGGAGTTAAAGGATGCAATTGCTGTTGACATTTAATAAACATTAATACTAATGGTCATGAAAGCCTAAGATAACTAGTATAGCGTTTTCTAAATAATTCATAAATGAAAAAACGCTATACTTGGGAAAAGCGTTCATAACGATAGGTAGTTATTTAGCGAACGTTTTACTGGGCTTTCAAACGATGTAATCAAATTAATCATTTTTAGTCAACCATCAATCATCCATTGACTGTGCCATGGCTTGCCTGAACCCTTCCACCCAAGAGGCAAGTTTGCCCCAGATATGGGTATTTTGAGAAGTAACTTTGGACACATAATTATAGGGGTGGGATTCACTTTTATATAGGTCGGGAGCAGCGGCGATCCAACGATAATCATTGGGACCGGCTATCTTCATATGTAATTGCTTTTGAGCAATCGTTTGGATCCTTTCAAATGATTCCAAATTAGCCATTTCCATACGGAGCTTGATCGACTCCCTTTCCAAGGACCGAATCGCCATCTGGCATTGTTTGGTTTCATTGCTCTGTTTGACCAGCGCCAGCTGAACCCAAAGATTAGCCACTGTTAAACATAAAAAAGTTCCGCTGACTATCAGAATAGGCTTCAGCAATGTCCGGCGCTCCGCCATTGACTGCAAAGCCGGTTGATTCGTATTATATAGCTGCTCAGATATTCTCTGCCTCTCTGCCAATATCATGTTATGCACTCTCCTAAATCGCTAGACCAGTTTCTCGGCGGTTCGAAGTTTGGAACTTCGAGCCCGCGGGTTCTTTAACATCTCTTCCTTGGATGGCAAAACCGGTTTCTTGGTAACAACCTGCACTTTGGGTAGTTGTCCACAGCGACAGATCAAAACCTCTTTGGGACATTGACAGCCTTTCGCCCACTTATTAAAAGTGGTCTTTACAATCCGATCCTCTAAAGAATGAAATGAAATAACCACTATCCGTCCACCAGGCTTTAAAATTGCCAACGACTGATCCAAAACTCCCTGTAAAACCTCTAACTCTCGATTTACTGCGATCCGTAAAGCCTGAAATGTTCGACGGGCCGGATGGGGGCCGTTTCTTCTGGCCCCGGCAGGAATCGCTTTTTTAATAATCTCCGCCAACTCACCGGTAGTTTCGATCCTCTTATCCCGGCGATCCTTATCGATAAATTGGGCAATGCGTTTACTCCAGCGTTCTTCGCCATATTCCCATAATATTTTGGTCAACTCAGCCACTGATGCTGTATTTACCAGATGAGCCGCTGAGAATGGCTGCGATTGATCCATCCGCATATCCAAGGGAGCGTCATATTTATAACTGAAACCCCGCTCCTCTTCATCAAGTTGAGGCGAAGAGACTCCCAAATCAAAAAGAATGCCGTCAACCTCTACTATCTTCAATTCTTTCAATATTGCAGCGAGATTCACAAAGTTTCGATGAATGAGTTCCACCTTTGGTTTTACCTGCTGTAACCGTTCCTTGGCAACCGTTATAGCCTCTTGATCCTGATCGATGCCGATCAGAAAGCCGCTTTCATTTAGCTTCGCAGCAATCCGTAAAGCATGTCCAGCCCCTCCGATGGTCGCATCCACATAAATCCCCGCCGGTTTAATATCCAAGTATTGAATAACCTCTTCAGGCAAGACCGACTGATGCTCAAATTCAGGCACTGCAAAACACCTCAAATTCCGATTTTGGTAATCGCGGCAATTTCTTCATAGGACTGTTCAGCACGGTCCGAATAATTGCTCCAGACCTCTTTGGCCCAGATTTCAACTTTAGTTGAAACACCAATCACGAAAGCATCCCGATCAATTCGAGCATGCTCGCGAAGCTGCTGTGGTATAACGATCCGACCTTGTTTGTCCAACTCGGCTTCTACCGCTCCTGAGAAAAACATCCGCACAAATGCGCGGGTTTCAGCCTGGGAAGTCGGCAGTTCTTTAACTTTTTCTTCGATGGTTTTCCATTGGGAAAGCGGGTAAGCAAACAAACAATTATCCAAGCCCCGGGTAATCACGAAATTCTCTCCCAAATCCTCACGGAATTTGGCGGGGATGATCAGGCGTCCTTTTTCATCTAAAGAGTGTTGATATTCGCCTAACAACATGCTAATAATACTCCGTTACAATTACTTCCCACTTCGCTCCACTAGGCACCACTTTTTACTCTGTATTCTCCATTATCGACCAATCTCCTCTTTTATATAAGTATTTCAAAGAAATTTTTTACCGGTCCGGGCCCCTTAAAAGCAAGTCATTTCAACCTTTGGCACAACATATAGTACCCAAAATCGTAAATACCGAACTTGTTTTCAATATATTGTGCAAAAAAAATTACAAAATTCTTTTAACCCCTTTCAGATGCGCGAACAGACCTTACCTGCACACCAACGTCATCAAAAATAGGCCAAAGAGCGACCTAACTCGCGTGTCCTCGGACACGGGCTCTTCCCCAAAGATGTTTTTCAGGTTAGTTGTTCAGTGGAAGAGTACCCCTAGCCATATTAATTCGGGATTTTCAGGTGGAAGCAATTTATAGCTGAGCCAACAATTCCCGGACCATCTGATAATTCCCGCCTTCCATCAATCGCCATAGGTATTGTCTAAGATTTGACTTTAGAAAACGGCTCTGGGCGATCTCCGACCTTAATTCACCGATCAATCGTTGTAGTTCATTGCGCCAGGGTTCGGCCCCAAAAATAACGGCATTTCCTTTCCCCAGCCAGCCCAGATCGAAGCAACAGCTGCCGAAAAGTCCGGCGACACATCTTCTGGCAACTAAGGCTTCGATAATTCCTTTCTCTCCCGGACGACGGACCTTAAGATAAGTCCTACCGGAACCCAGGTAACGACCTTGATGGTGGTAGTGAAAATCCGAACCTCCCACAATTCCCAGTTGATTCGGCAATACCCATTCTTCCCAGAAACTTTGAATCCGACTTAAACTATCCGGTCCCAGTTGCAAAATGGAGGCATTCAAAAGTTCAACCGCATCAACTAAATTTTGGGCAACCAGTTCCGTAAAAAAGCCTCTAGCCCAACTGGATTTGGGCATTGTCCAGGGGTGTGCCAAAATGACAGCACCCCCTTGTTGATGATGTTCGGCAAACTTCGTCAAATACCGATTACGCGGGATATCTTCCCATGACCGGGTGATACCGTGAATGATTAGGAAATGAAAATGATCTCCCAGCGATATTTCTTGAGAGGTAATCAACATCGGCAGATGAGAGTCTGCGGCTATCAGCTTAAGTCCCTCTTGGGCGCCTCTGGTCTCAAAGTGGTCCGAAAGTGCAATGACATCCAAAAATTGAGTCTGAGCGATCCGTAAAATCTGACTGGGAGTCAATGAACCGCCTGAATAACTGCTGTGAATATGAAAATCCCCCATTACCCAACGTTCACCGGATTTTGAGCCGGGAACCGATGCTACCAAAGATGACTGCAAATGATTTCGCCTCATTCCATACTTTCAATCAAATCCAATATTTTTAAGCGTTCTTCAAAAAAGCCAATTTTGCGCTGCCATTGATCCTGATAAAAGCTCCGGCTCCACGGTTGTTTTTCGATATAATACTGCCGCCCGAGCATCCAATATTCATAGGGAAAGGAAAGGTATAACCCCAGCAGTTTGAGTTCACCCTTTTGCCATTGATAATAACGGTCAAAATTCCACAACGCTTTCAACAAAGCTGAAGTTGCCCATTGATGTAATCGTAGATAACGACTGATTAAATTTACCCGGTCATGAATGGAATGGTCCACAATCATATCGTCAAAATCAATCAAATGAGCCTGCCCATTTTTAATGAGCACATTATGAAAAGCCCAGTCATGATAACAAATAGTCGGAGCCGCGGACAGAGACTCGCAAGGCAAGGTTTGAAGCACTCGAAAAGCTAATTCATAAAAGCAATGCCACATCTTGAGATATTTCCGGCTAAATGGGTCATCCTGAAACCGGATCGCCCTCTCGCGGCAAATCTCCATTTCCTTGATTCGTTTGGGCCACTGGGACTTTGGACAGAATTGCAGGATGGCCCAACGTTTCGGATTGGATTGGAGCACTTGGCCTGCGAAACGATGGAAGGACGACATCGCAATGATCGCTGCTTTGAAATCCTTATCCGAATGATAATCTGCCACTCGCCCCGGAATTTTCTCGGTTACCAGATAACGGTTCCCGTGCTGCCAGCGATAATAAGCGCCAGTCGCGGTTTTCACAATATGCGGAATAATCGGGCACCGCTCTTGTTGACTCAAAAGCTCCCCGGTAAGATAAGCCCGGACCGTCCCCACTTTTAACGGTTTCAAAACAAAAAGGGGTTTTCGTGAGGGCGCTAAAAAAACGCTACCAAACTGCCGATAATGCGGGGAAATATGGTAGGAATCAAAAACCGATTCGATCTCATGCAATTGTTTATTACCGACAGCCATCGCCGAACCATCCAATGAACACCAAAATTAGGCCTATCAAAATGATAATGTCAATCGGATTCGGCGCGATTAAGGTCTTAAACAACACTAAACCAATGATGACTAAAAAAATTTTTTGATTTAAAAATCTAAGGTGTTTAAATGGATTGGACATATAAAGCACCTCCAGTTACATGGTATTCAAAGCAGCCGGAGATGGGAACCTGGCATAGGTGACATTTGTTCCCAAAGGATCATAGAATATAATGAAATCAGCCTCACTTGGAAGCGCTTAACCCTCGATCCGGCAAGTCCATTACAATTTTTCCGAAAAAACGCAGAAACTCACCGGATCGGGTTTTTAAAGGTATTGATAGCCGGAGATTGAAGGAGGAGTACATAACTATTGTTGAAACTTCTAAGTCAGCTGAACCGGGAATATTTAATTGGAGCCACCCAAATTACACCGTTTCATTCGGTTTGGAAGCTAACCGCTCCGGGG
>DNPP01000128.1:0-5942 GCA_003501365.1 Bacillota bacterium | reverse complement strand
AAAAAGTTAAGCGCCCGCCCGCAATCTTCACCCAACTGGCCCTACTAATCAATGAATTCCACCGCCAAGGTTGTAACGCACTATTACCTATCCTGCCTACCCGTAATGGAGAGCTTCTTTATCTTAGTTTGGATGGGGATTATTTCAGTCTTTCCCCTTGGTGCGCCGGAGAAAAGCCCTCTTTTAGCAATCCTGCCCATCTGAAATTAATCGCTGAGTGTTTTGCCGGCTTGCATACTCTCTCCCAATCCCAATCCCGATCCCACTCCCACTCCCAATTGCAATTGGGAGAGCTCTCTGCTCCGCCGGAATTGAGCGATTCGCAAGCTATTTCAGAATATCAACTTCAGCAAGATTTTTTGGAATCGCTCCCGGAGCGGCTGACAGCCTGCAAAAATTTAAACCGGATTGACCGGATTGTGGCTTCACAAAGCACTTATTATTTGGAACAAGGACGCTTGATTTTAAAAGGACTGACCGACTTGGGTCTTTCCCAATTTCCACTGCATAATCTGATAGGATTTTGTCACAAAGACCCGGCACCCGGTAATATAATACTCAATAACCGTCAATGTTATCTGATTGATTTTGAATTTTCCCATTTCGATCTGGTGATCAAAGAATTTGCCCTCTTGGCGCTCCGCGCATTGCAAGCTAGCCGCTGGGAGCCCCGAACCTTGGAAATATTAACAGCAGCATATAGTCAGGTAAAGCCTTTTGTCCCGATTGAACTAAAAATGTTGCCGTTTTTAATTGCTTATCCGCGCCGTTTCTGGCGGTTCTGTCACCAACGTTATCAAGAACATCTAAAATGGCATGAAAAACGTTATCAAAGCCGATTATGGGAAATCATGGACGAAGAACCCCACCGCAGTCATTTCATACAGAGCGTATGGCCGGATATATTTCCTTCAGAACTCAAAAACCAGGAGGCCCCGGATGACTGAAATCATTGATATCAATTTGCAGGAAATACTGAATCACTGGGATTTAGAGCTTTACCGTTTTGAGAAAATTTGTGATGTCTATAAAATTTATACCCAAAAAGGCATTAAGAATTTAAAAGTATCACCAGCCGTAGCGGCCAGACTGCAATTCGTGCATCAAGCCGTTCAGCACTTGACCAAAAAAGGGTTTACTCAAATGTACCCTTTAATCCCCACGGTCCAAGGCGACACTTACATTTTTGACCAGCATTATGCATACAGTCTATTTGATTGGATCGAAGGCCGCCAAAGCAACTACAAAAACAAAAAAGAGCTGATTCAATCATTTCGGATATTGGCTGATTTTCATCAAAAAAGTTATGATTTTACCGCGCCACTCCATTCCAATATGCGCAATCACTTGGGTAAATGCTTAAAACATTTTGAAGAACGTCATCAAGATTTATTACGTTTCAAAGAAATGGCCCGTAACGATGCTCACGACCCTTTTGCCGTCACCTATTTGGCTAATATCAACTATTTTTTGCCGATGGCCGAAAAAGCCATCGCCAAAATGAAAAAAAGCGCTTATCCCCGGTTGGTGGAACGCGCAAAGATAACTAAACCATTTTGTCACGGCGATCCGGCCGCTCGTAATTTTATTATCACCCCCAACGAGGAGGTTTTTATAATCGACTTTGATAGTTGCCGACTGGATTTGCCGATCATGGATCTGATTAAATTTACCCGCCGGGTAATGAAAAAGTATCGTTGGCGCTACTCTGTTGCCAAATTATTAATCGACAATTACCAGGATATTCAACCCTTAACCTCCAGCGAATTGGAGGTTATGAAGGCCGTATTTTTCTTTCCCCAAAAATTTTGGCGGCTGGCGATCCGTTATTTTGATCAACATACCCAATACGGACCGGAAAGATTATTGCGTAAATTTCAAAAATATGTCAACAACAAGGATTATCTGGTGCTTTTCCAAGAACAGTTTGAGAATTATCAATCTTTTAGTGGAGAATAAGCCATGGCGGTTGATATTGAAACCAGCTTGAATTGCGAGGACTTGCAAAAAATCATTACAAAATACGGTCTGAAATTAAAATCCTATAAACCGTGCCGACGCGTCTGGCAAGTGGAAACCGACGCCGGAAATAAATACCTCAAAAAATCCAAACTGTGCCGGGACGAAATCCGGTTTATTAATGAAGCCCAAGAATACCTGTGCCGCAATTCTTTTAATCATATTCCGCGTTTTGGGTTGAGTATATCCGGGGAACCTTTTGTAGTAGAGGATGATAGTCTATACATATTGACCAATTGGTATTTCGCTACCGAGTTGGATTTCAATCTTTTGATGGATTTAAAACAGGCGGCTCGTTTTTTGGCAACATTTCATCTGCAAAGTGCCGGTTTTCAGCCGAGCCAAGCCCTTCCCGCCCGTACTTGCTGGTTGAACTGGCCCCAAAGATTAGAACAGCGCCTGGAGCAATTACAGGACTTTCGGCGTTTGGCAATCCTGGAAAAGGATTCATCCACTTTTAGCCGTTTATACCTGCGCCACTTTGAGCCATACTACCGCCAAGCGCTATCCAGTTACCAGGCTCTGCTGGCCTCCCCCTACCAAAAGGTGGCCCAAAGCGCCTCACACAATTTCAGCTTTTGTCATCATGACTATTCAAGCCGTAACCTGTTACGTACTTATGATAACCGACTATTATTGGTCGATTTTGACTATTGTCTGCTAGACCTGAGAATTCATGACCTAATTAATTTACTGGTCCGAAATTTAAAACATAATAACTGGCGCCAGGAGCTATATGAGTTTATTCTTACGGAGTATCAAGCTGTCAGCCCACTGACCCGGGAAGAAATTGAGGTCATGTATGTCTTGCTATGCTGGCCGCAGGAGTTCTGGCAGGTTGGTTTGCAATACTATTATGAAAAATTGCCCTGGCCCAAGGAACGATTTCTCAAAAAATTACAACATAAAATCGACTACCGGGCGGCCCGGAGTCGATTTTTAACGGAGTTCTCAATAAAATATAAAATCACAATTTTGGTTTAACACTTTATGTTTGGTAAACTTGCCGCCGCGATTGCTTGACCCACTCTCCGGCTTGATTCGTCCGGTAAATGCAGCGTAAGTTTAGCGGCTAGCTCCGGGAATTCTACGGTTAAGACTTCATTAGCCGACTTTAAAATCAAATTTCCACCTTCGCCCGAGGTAACCCGGCCTAAAATCAGGACATGTCCAATATCATAAAATTCTGCATAATAAGCCAATCCGTAACCGAGATAGACTCCCAGCGTTTCAAAGATCTGCTTTACTCTAAGGTCACCATCGATAAGCAATTCCTGAAGCAGCTTTAATTTTTCAGCGGGGCTCAACAATTCCATAAAATCAATTCCCACTACCGTCGCTAGTTTGATAACTGCGTCCTGGGAAAAATATTTAACTCCGCAGCCGTAATCACCCGACCATTCATCAATCGTTGCTTCAGGATTAAAATCGACCGGTATGAATGCCAATTCATTCAACCAGCCGGTAATATTTCCCTGATTATCGATATATCCGCCGGCTTCACTTGTACCCATGGAGATTCCCAGTATCCGCGTCTCATTTAAATCTATCGCTCCGGCTAATGCAGTAACATCCCCATCATTGACCACTTCCATTGGTACTTCACCCATTACCTTTTGAATCCGCAAAAAGATATCTTTGACTTTCTTTTCAAACATATCCTCGGGTACTTTCATAAAAAGGGATGCTGCCATCACCCGGTTATTAATATATATACCCGCAGCGCTGACCCCGATTGCATCGACCCGGGGCATCATAGCCGATGCCTTCTGGATAGCGGTCAGTATTTCCTGATAATGATAATCGGGATTAGTTTGCACTTTCGGGAACCAAACCACTTCCTCGCTGTATACCGCTTTACCGTCTATAACCGCCGACACTTTTCGATCGCTGCCTCCGGCGTCAAACCCTATTCTGCAACCCTCAAGATTACGCCCTATCGGTTGCGAGGTTTCATTTGCCGCCGGCACCCGATCATAGTCCGTAATCTCTACCACAAACGGTCGCTCATAAACCCGGCTCATAAATCGAATATCGAAATCCCGCAATCCACCGGGCGCATAAATCTTCTGAAGATATTTCCCCACTTTGGGAGAACCTCCGCAAATAATTCGCCAACCGCCTTTTTGCCAGAGCAAGGTTTTCACTAAACGTTCAACATAAAAATAGTTGCTTTCAGCCAGTTCAGAATTATCTGCGAAGATTGAGGTTTCATAAACTGAGATCCAACCATTACTCCTTTCCAGAGCGATCCGAAAAGGCACAGCCTGATTGGAATCGGCTACCGCCTTTAAAAAGGCGCGATATTCTAAAATCGCCGGGCGAAATTTCCGATCCAGCACTGGAACTAATCGGGGGTGAATGGCAACTATTTTTTTCTCCATGAAAATTTCTCCTCCAATAATGAACTAAATTATTTGGTGATGGTACCCTTATTTAATCCGTGAGGAGTATCTCACTTCCAGGACATCAGCAGCCTTACCGGACTGGGAATACCGATGACTAAATCATTCCTAAATTTTAATTCTCGTTCATAAACGGTTAATACTAATACTCTACCTTCACCGGTTGACCAGTCTTGGCCGATTCCATAATGGCTAAAATTACTAAGGAAGTATTGGCCGCATCCTCCATGGTAACCAAGAATTCTTCCCCGGAGACCAACTTGTCGGCAAAGTGACGAATGCTTTCATAAGCAAAACCTTTAGCTTTTCCGTGAACAAAATGCTGAACCAAGACATCCGGACGGTCATTTTTCGCTGGAGTGAAACGTTCAATCATTTGATTGTTACTTAAATCCAGATTGATCATACCCTTGGTTCCGGTAATATTGAACTTGATATCATTCACGCAAGGATTGGTATTGGGCGTGATCCAACCGTTTTCAATACTGGCAATCCCGCCATGTCGGAATTCCAAAATGGATTGATAGACATCCACCGTATCGACGCCTTGCGATTTTAACACCCCGCTACTTGAAACCGAAAAAACTCTTTCCACTTCATCATTAAACATCCACCGCAGCGTATCCACGGTATGACTGCCTAAGAACCAGAGGATGGAAGATTTGGACGCCCAGGGAAGCATGTCGGTTGCCACCCATTTGATATCATTCAATCGAAAATAAGCACTGACCGGATCTCCCAGTTCGCCATCGTCCAATGATTGTTTGGTTATGGCAAAAGGCGGGCTCCAACGGTTATGTAAATCCACCATTAAACGGACCTTGTTTTTATTAACCGCATTTACAATGGCTTCAACATCTTCCCTGGTGGTTGCCAGTGGTTTCTCAAGCAAAATATGTTTCCCGGCATTGGCGCAATCCACTGCTACCTGGCCATGGGCAAAATCCGGTGTTACAATGGCCACTGCATCAAAATCTACTTCCTTCAACATTTTCCGGTAGTCGGAATAAATCTTTTGAATGCCGAATTTTTGGCCGAATTTTTCAACTTTGGCCTGATTTAAATCACATACCGCAACCAAATCAATCATTGGATGTTCCTGGTACAAATAGGCATGAGTTTCCCCCCATACGCCCGCCCCAATGATTGCAAATTTAAGTTTTGACATTTCGATCTCCTCGTTTCTTTTTACTGTTTTACGGCTCCGAAAGTTAGACCGCGGATCATATATTTTTGAACCAACATTGCAAAAATCAATACTGGTAGAGCTGTCAAGACTCCAACTGCCGCCATTTCACCCCAGATAACCCCGGTAATCGATAGGAAGAAAGTTACGGTGGTGGGTAGAGTCCGGGCATTAATACCTGTTAAAAATAGGGCAAACGCAAATTCATTCCATGAATTGATAATACAGAATATAGCAGTGGCTGTTAGGCCCGGTAATGATAACGGCAAAACAACCCTCATTAATACCTGCCAATGCGAACAGCCGTCAACTAGAGCCGATTCTTCAATCTG
>DNPP01000417.1:7497-18829 GCA_003501365.1 Bacillota bacterium | reverse complement strand
CTAAAAACCCGGCAATCAAATACTCCGGAGTGAAATTGGTAAGTCCAATATTGTTTATTGAGCCGTGAATTGTGGCATCGCTCCGGGTGCCGCTAAATTTGGTGGAGATCTTCAATAAATCCCTGTCGCTAAGGGCCAAAGCATCAATTTGATTCATTGTTTCATATAAACTTTCATAATCTTGCTTGGTAAAGAGCTTTATTACATTCTTAAAAAAGCCCTCCAGCAGAGCATATGATTTGCCGCCGCAAAGCGGGGCTCCAACTAACAGATAACCGCCGCCGGGAAACGGCCGGAGTTCAATGCCGGAAATCGTGGTAAATTGGGGGGTATAGACTGAAATTTGGCTGCTGGTACCCACATTGACTAAAAAAGAAATATCCAAATCCCGTACGGCCCCGATAAAGCTGGCCTGATTATCTCCCAACGCCGGAAATACCGGAATATTATCTTTGGTTTTTCCCAGGGCCTTTAAAGCGGTGGTAACCGTAGGGAGATAGGTCGCATTGATTCCCGCCTTAGCAAGCGCTCTCTTATCAAATTCCAGATCCCCTAGATTAAACAATCCCAAACTGGCGGCATTGGTCGGGTCGCAAAATGGTCGTTCCAAATCCGCAAGCCTCATCACCACATAATCATGGATGGTGCACAGGGCACAAGCTTCCGCAGGGACCAATCGATGGACCGACTGATAAAAATGAGTCACCAGCCCAAACCCGGTCGCTAATGGGTAGCCTGTCTTAGCGGTTAAATACTCGGCATAAGTTTGGTTGCCTTTATAGGACAGGTTACCTCGGCCATCCTGCCAGGTATACAAAGGGCTTACGGCATTGCCGGATTTGTCGACATAAACGATACCGTGCATTTGGCCGGTCACACCGATTCCTTCAATATCCGGATACTTCGCGCAAAAGCTATTCAGAATCTCACTGACAATCCCCAGAATAATCCGAGGATCCTGCATTTGCTCCCAACTGTTTTCCGAATGGATGGCGGCGTTGTTTTTTTTAACGATGGAACAGATAATTGACTGTTCATCCGGATCAAACACCACTCCGCCAATGGTAGTTGTTCCGATATCCAATCCCACAAATTTCATATCACACCTCGCAACTTAAATTTGCATTCTAAATAAATACGAACGGCTGCAATTTGGCATTAACGGATAATCAATTCCCCTTTGACATAATAATTTGAAGCGCGCCAGATGGCAGATTCCCGGTTTTGAGTGCAAAGACATTCATAGACTTGTCGCGCCAGTTTCTCCAGAGGCTGTGCATAAACTGTAAGTCGCAATTCCCGCGCCTCCGGTAAATCATCGACACAAACGGCCAAATGATCAGAGAGGGATTTTTCGGCCAGTATTTTTTGCAAGCCAATCCCGATTTCTCCGTCACCACATATAAAACAGCTGGGCATTTCCCGTCGCTTTTCCAATTCACAAATAAGCCCCGACAGAGTTTGGAAAATCATTCCTTTTTGGTCCCAGGCAAGCCGGTGAATCCGTTGCCCTACCGCGGCAATGTCCTGAAATGCCTTTTCCCGTTCCCGGACGCTTGAGAGGGTATGATTATCCCAGCCTAAATAAAGCATATTATGATGTCCCTTCGATGTAACAAACTTATATAATGATTGAATGGCATGACAGTTGTCAACGCTCACACAATCTGCAAACGGAGTAACCGTTACCACATCGAAAAAGACAATATTCATACCCATTCCGCGCAGACGCTGAAGATACTTGTCCTCAATCATCTCACCCGGCAACCACAAAATAACGTCTCGAATATTCTTTTGAAACAACCGGAATAAATAATCCGCAATTTTCAACCGCCCGGAACTGCGGGCCTGTTTAAAAAGAACCAACGAAGCACTGCTTTCGGCAAACAACTCAAAGGAGTCGATAAATGAAGCAAAAAAACTATTCTGAGCCGGAGCCACCAATGCCAGGATATCCATCCCGCCGGGATAGCCGGTAGTCCGCAAGGCAACCCGAGTACCACTTCCCTGTATCCGGGAGATATATGCTTCCTTTTCCAACAATTCGAGAGTCTTGCGGATGGTCACCCTGCTTACTCCAAACTGCGATGCCAACTCCCGTTCCGGGGGGAACAATTCACCGTCTTGATAAGTGCCGTCAAAAATTTTCCGGCACAGATCCATCCGGAGCTTTAGATAAAGGTGATTATCGGTGACTTCTTTTTCCGGCATTGTTTTGATAGCCTCACATTTCGGTTGATTGTAGATCCAACCGCAAAATAATATCATTTTGGATGGCCGGTGACAAGTCTAAGAAATTCACAAAAGTGCCATGGATTCTTACAATATAAATGCCGCTGGGAGCGTATTTTTTAGGATTTGCCAATACTTTTCGGAGCATTTCAGGAGTAGTCACATTAACATATAAATAAAACGGACTGATTGAGTGGTCCTGATCGGAACCGAAAAAGAGCGGATTGATAATTCGCTTTTGAAAGGCCGATCCTTTTTCAGCCATGGTTTCTTCCGGAAAATACTTCGGATCAATGCCGAAATGCGAAGCATAGCCGCCGTTCATCAATTCAAAGGGCAAGTTTTTCAGGGATAAGATACGAAACCCAATGCCGGAACTCGCTTCTCCATATAAGGGATCCACTCCATAACCAAGCATTTCTCTTGATTTCCTGCCGTCTGGGGTAGCGCCAACCCAGTATCCATACAAAAGATGTGTCGAAGGGCTGCTCCAATCGGGGCGAAATGAATTGCCCAGGTAATTTTTCTTTGCAGTGATCAGCCGGGAAACTTGGGTGGCAATTTGGGCTGCTGTTTGGTCAACCTCCGGAATATTATTGCCGTATTTTTCGCAAGCCCGCAAATATTGATATAACGTTTCATCATCTTTAAAATCATTCCGCAGGTTGTTTAACAACCGTCCGGCATCTTCCGGCCGTTCTTTAATCAAGCTATCGATAGCGATAAAAGAATCCGTCACCACCGAAAGTCCATGGATCAGACAACCGCTTCCATTGTACTTGGTACCCTGAGCATGGATATCTCTGGTATCGACTCCTGTCTCAATCCCACCCATAAACGATGACAGAAATGGTATCGGTAACAATGAGATCACCCTTGAACATCCATTCGCCGCATCAACCATTTTATCGACAAAGTACCCTACTTGTTTTTCAAAAGCTTCCCGTACCCCTTTTAAAACGCTTAACGGGGCATCATCCTTCAGTCCCAACTCGGCGTATGATAATCCGATTTTTTTACCCGTCAATGCGGAACAGCCGTTATTTAATGTTAACTCCAGTATTTTGGCAAGATTAAGCCAACTATTGGTGGTATTTCCATTATCCTTGCCCATGATCAACGGTTCCTGGCACCCGGCTACCGCATAATTCTCCAAGTCCTCTTCGGCGACGCCGTTCTTTTTCAAAATCGGAAACAAGGAATCATCATTAAAAAAGGAAGGAGTAAGGCAACCCGGCGTAAAGAAAAATCTTCCCAATTCTTCAAATAACCGGCTGGGCGTATTCCGGTGAAGCTTTACCGACAAAATCGGTTGGGGAAAATTAGTTTCATAATAAGCATCCAACAGCGCATAAGAAGTCTCATTGGTGAGATCGGCGCCGTCATTGGAACGCCCGCCAATAATCAGGTCCTGGGATATCGCCCAGCTCCGTTCGCCAACATTGTAAAATACCAATAAATGTTTGAAAAGTGAAGCCGCCTTACTACGTTCACAATTTTCCATGGCCCGGAACGGTTCAAATATCCGGTCGGCGTTTCCTACCGAAAACGCATAGGGGTTAGGGGATTGTTCGATACACATAACCTGCCACAAGATGATAAAAGACTGGATGGCTTCAAAAAGGTTGGTCGCCCCCGAGTGCGGAACTTTACGGAGAGTCTCCGCAATCAGTTGTAATTCGGTTTTTCTGGGTTCTGGCTCTTTTTCCGCCAATCCGGCGGCGAGGGTCGCATAGCGCTCGGCCAAAATCAAGGCTGATTCCAGTGCTATGCTAAAGGCCTCATATTTAGGGGCTTTATCTTTACTTGCGGTTTTTAATTTAGTCTTAATTTTCTGAAGCAGGCTCTCTACTCCCTCGACTAACGCCGGTTGAAAATCAGGAATTAAATGTCCGGTGACTTGTTCGACAAAAAAGGCTGCTTCCGAGGTTTCCAGACGAAACTTATCATATACTTTGTTCAATTCTTGTACATAGCCCGTGTTATTCGTGTAAGTGCGAATTTTATTAATCCGTGAAGGGGAGATTTCCTCATTGGGAACAACATCGTCAAATATTGCAGTCGGATCGCAATAGCCTGAAAAAGACTCCACTTTAAATGCGGGATTAATCAAGGCATACGAAGGTGAAAAAGCATCATTTTGGGTTCCGGCAAATACCGCATACTCGCTTATGTTTAATGGTAATTCGGCGACTACTTTTTTAAGCAGTTGTGCTGCTTTTAACTCCGGATCGAAGGTAATAAATTCCTTTTCGTAATGCGCCTGGATTTCTTTGATCAAAAACCAGCCGTCCAAACGTTTTTGTTTTCTTTGTTCTTCCAGTAATAATTCCACATTATGTTGCAATTCTTCATTCGTGTATACATTTTGCCACTTCATGGCGTACCGCCCCCCTAGTTTATGTATGAATCAAATTTAATTCATATTTCTTCAAAATATCGGTATATTCTTTACGCCTTCCATTTGACAAACATCCATTTTTAAAAGGGTATTCCATTCCGCATTGGTTCCATTTCACTTTGCCAAACTCATGATAGGCAAGCACTTCAATGGAAACTTTTTCGTAGGAAAGCTGTTTGAAAAAATTAGCAAATTGATGGGCATCATCATCCGAATCATTGAACCCGGGAATCAGGGGAATTCGCAGCCAAGTGTCGGCATGCTCCACAGCCGCTTTCTTAATATTCCCGATAATCACGCTATTGCCGATCCCTATGACTTGTTGATGAATACCGGGTTCATAATGCTTCATATCCATGATCAAGGTATCAAGCAACGGAAACAGCTCAGGCAGCCTGGGGTGGGTTCCGTTGGTTTCAAGTGCAGTATTGATATTTGAAGCTTTTAAAGCAGACAATAACTCTTTTACAGCCTCAAATTGCATGGTCGCCTCACCGCCCGTCAGCGTAACCCCTCCCCCGTCGTAAAAAAGAGAGCCTGCCCGTTGCACTTCGGCGATCAGGGATTTGACACTATACCTCTGGCAAGGAAAGCGGATGCCTAGATTCTTGTTTTTAGTGATGCATTCCCGGCTATGGCATGATAGGCATATGCTACGGTCTATTTTTTGATTTTGAATGGCTCCGTTGGGGCATACGGCATCAACCAGCTTCCCCTCGTCAACCATCAAAGTACCGTCTTTTGACAGACCTTCGGGATTGGAGCACCAGGGACAACGCATATTACATCCTTGCAAATGATAAACAAGACGGTTACCCGGTCCATCCTGTGAATAATTCCAACCCTTTTGAAATATTTTAAGTATGCTCATATTGGTATTATAGTATGGTACCAATTGTTTGTCAATGGAGTTTACCGGAATAAAAAAACCACCTTTGATGGTGGTTGATTTTTTGTGAATGCTGATATAAGCTGCGAATTATACGAAATCGGGATTTAAAACTCTTTTAAATCATTAGTCCTATTCTGTTTTTTATAATGGTTGATCCTATCGGTCCTCGCCCTATATTCTGGCAACTCCGGATTGCCGCGCCGCTTTGGCGACGGCTGCCGCAACCGCCTTGCTTACCCGTACATCAAAGGGAGCCGGAATTACATAATCCGCTTTTAACTCCGCATCACCGACCAGGGAAGCGATTGCTTCAGCAGCCGCAATCTTCATCTGATCATTGATGTCACTAGCCCTTACATCCAAAGCACCCCGGAAGATACCGGGAAAGGCCAGCACATTATTGATCTGGTTGGCAAAATCGGAACGGCCGGTACCTACAACTTTAGCGCCGGCTTTAATCGCCTCATCGGGCATAATCTCCGGCACCGGATTGGCCATGGCAAAAACAATCGGATCTTTCGCCATCGTCTGCACCATTTCCGGGGTTACCATTTTAGGGGCGGAAACCCCGATGAATACATCGGCCCCTACCAAAACCTCTTTTAGCGATCCTTTTTTCTTATGTAGATTGGAGAGCTTTGCCATTTCCGCTTTGGCGGCGTTTAAATTATCCCTGTCCTCATAAATAGCGCCTTTGGTATCGCAAAGAATGACCTTCTTGAGTCCCATGGCCATTAACAATCTGGTGACGGCGATCCCGGCGGCCCCGGAACCATTGACGACTACTTCTATGTTTTCGATCTTTTTCCCGGTCAGTTTGAGCGCATTTAACATCGCCGCCAGCGTAACAACTGCCGTGCCATGTTGATCATCGTGGAAAATCGGGATATCGCATTCCTCTTTTAACCTGCGCTCGATTTCGAAGCATCGGGGAGCCGAGATATCCTCCAGGTTGACTCCTCCAAAGCTGCCGGCCAGCATCTTCACCGTGTTGACAATGGTATCGACTTCCTTGGACCGGATGCACAGCGGAAAGGCATCCACATCGCCAAAGGTCTTAAACAATACGCATTTGCCTTCCATAACCGGCATCCCGGCTTCGGGACCGATATCCCCCAGTCCGAGCACTGCGGTGCCGTCCGTAACAACGGCTACTAGATTCCAGCGGCGGGTATACTTGTAAGAAAGATTGACATCTTTCTGAATCGCGAGGCAAGGCTCTGCAACCCCCGGAGTGTAAGCCAGCGACAAATCCTGTTTGTTTGCGACCGGGACTTTGCTGACAACTTCGATCTTGCCTTGCCATTCTCCATGCAACTTTAATGATTCTTTGGCATAATCCATTCCGGGTCCTCCATTTTAAATATCCGTTTCATTATACTTCCATACCGGCCCGAAAGGCCTTAAGGTTAACCTCCAGCAACTTTTCCGGTAGTTGGGTGCGAAACACTGGTTCCCAGTCAATGCCGCTCATGTCGAAAGCCTTGACCATCGCCCCGAAAAGGACAATGTTCATCGTTTTGGGATTGCCGATTTTCTGCGCTATTTCGGCCGCATTAAAGAAAATGGTTTTAAAGGCTTTTGCCATTGCCTCGATAGAGCCCTCCGGATAAACCGCCATTCCGGCAGCCACCGGCATGGGAGCAATTGCATAATCATTGATGACCGCGATGCCGCTAGGCTTTAAAAATTCTGCGTAACGGACCGCCTCCATTTTTTCAAAGGCAACCAAAATATCGGCGGCGCCCCGCCCGATAATGGGTGAATATACTTTATCGCCATAGCGGACCTGGGTGGAGACACTACCGCCGCGCTGAGCCATGCCGTGAATTTCACTCATCTTGACATCGTATCCGGCCTGAATCAAACCTTGGGTTAAAATCTTGCTGACTAAAATGGTCCCTTGGCCGCCGACGCCAACTAAAAGAATACTTTTTACCGTATCCATTATTGTTCACCTCTTTCAATTGCGCCAAACGGACAAACCTGAGCGCACACCTTACAGCCAACGCAAAGGGTCTGATCGATGGTGGCTTTGCCATCCTTTACACACATGGCGGGACATCCTACCTTCAGACATTTCTTACAACCGCGGCACTGCTCCGGGTTAACCAGGCACTTGCCGATATCATGCTTGATTTTTTTAATGAGCAAGCAGGGCCGGCGGGCAATGATAGCAGCCGGTACCTCACTTGCCAAAGCGTCTTGGACTGCCTTCTCCATCGCTGCCAAGTCCTGAGGATCAACGATGATGATCTTCTCATAGCCATAGGCCTCCAGGACCTTTTCGATTCTGATAAGCGGGGCCGGCTCACCCATCAGGTTGGCGCCGCTGCCCGGGTTATCCTGATGTCCGGTCATGCCGGTGATGCTGTTGTCTAAGATACAGGGAATCATTTTCCCGCGATTGTAGATAATTTCGGCGGCTCCGGTCATGCCGCTGTGGAAAAAGGTCGAGTCGCCGACTACGCCGAAAACCTTTTTCGCGGTCTGCTTGGTTATTTCAAAAACCTTGGCCAGACCCATGCCTACCGAGAAACCGCCGCCCATGCAGACTACCGAGTCCATAGCGGAGAGCGGCGGAGCTGAACCCAAGGTATAACAACCGATATCGCCGGTAATGACAAAGTCACGGCCTTTCGACAAAGTATAAAAGAATCCGCGATGGGGACAACCGGGGCATAATGCCGGCGGACGCGGCACAACCTGCGCTTCTACTTTGGTGATTTCCGGGCAGATGCCGAAAACCCCCTTGGCGATGACTTCCGGATTAAGCTCACAGACATTGGGAATCACTTCTTTGCCGGTGCACTCAATCCCCGCTGCCTTAATCTGTTCCTCCATAAATGGTTCCAGCTCTTCAACCACGTAAAGTTTTTCAACTTTGCCGGCAAAGTCGCGGATCAGATCCATCGGCATGGGGTACGTAAAACCCAACTTTAAAAAGGATGTGTCTTCCGGGAATACTTCCTTGGCATATTGATAAGCAATCGAGGCAGTAATCACTCCAATTTTGCTGCCCTTCATTTCCACTTTATTCAGCGGGCTTTGGTTTGCATAAATCGCCAAATCCTTCAGCTTTTGCTCCAAAATGGGGTGATTGAGCTTGGCGTTGGCAGGCGTGCACACAAACTTACGCACATTACGCTGGTACTCAGGGGTGGTTACTTCTTCCCTTTCCCCCAGCTCTACGATACTCTTTGAGTGACAGACCCGGGTAGTAACCCGAAAAAGTACCGGAATATCAAACTTTTCCGAAACACTATAGGCTTCTTTTAGAAAGTCCTTGCACTCTTGGCTGTCGGAGGGCTCGATCAGAGCCATCTTCGCGAATCTGGCATAATAACGGTTATCCTGCTCATTTTGGGAGGAGTGCATGTCGGGATCATCGGCGGTGATGATCACAAAGCCCCGGCCAACGCCCTGATAAGTGGCTGTAAAGATGGGATCGGCGGCCACATTGAGACCGACATGTTTCATCGCGCAAACGGAACGGACCCCGGCAATCGAAGCGCCATAGGCTACCTCGGTAGCCACCTTTTCATTGGGCGCCCATTCACAATACAGGGAGTCTTTATACTGGACCAAGTTTTCAAAAACCTCGGTACTGGGAGTCCCGGGATACGCGCTGCCCAGCTTGACCCCGGATTCGTAAACGCCCCGGGCCATGGCCTCATTTCCGGTCATCAGTTGTTTCATAACTTTCACCTCAAAATGTTCATTCAAATGAATCGTCTACTATCAAATTTATTTTGATTCTTCGCGAATACCCTTGTGATTTCCTGCTTAAGATTCGAAATCGGATTACATATTAACTAAGCCGAAATTATTATCTTAAAACGCCACCAGGACACTCTGCTTATGGTATGTTCCATTGACCAACTAATACATTAGGGTTTCCTGAATAAATTTTGCTTTTGAAATCAAAAGACGAATTTAATTTCAAAAACATTCGGTTTTCGTGACCAAAACAGCACCTTGAAAAACAACGAAATAAAAGAACCCGGAGTCTAGCTCCAAGTTCATCACCAAGAACTGAAGCATAATCACGGGTTCACTTGTTAGCGTCCAGCCATAATCCGGCCCAGTCGGTAGGAATTAGCCAGGGGTTAAAACCTTGAATTTCACAAATTCAAAATTATTGATTGCTCTGGTTAATTCTTTACAGGCCATATGTAGATATAGCATTCTGATATAGAAGTTTCGATGCAAGGGATTCAGCATCTTTCAGGCAGATATATCCTTCGTCTACCTTATCCGCTAAAACCTGTGAAACAACTTGCCTCCAGGCAAGGAGAGCCCCATATGCTTCCTCGGAAGTCCAGGCGTCACTGCCCCAGGCAATTCGATCCGACGAATGCGCAACATCCAAAAACTCTGAAAACGCTTTTTTTGCCGCTGAAGTACTGATGATTGGAACCCAGGTCATATCCAGCAAAACATTGTTATGGTTATGGGCCAAACCTGCAGCCTCGGAACACCAGGGATATCCGCAATGCAGTAAAACAAACCGTAGTTCCGGATACTTAATGATTACCGGTTCAAGAAACAATGGATTTGACCCTTGTAATTTTCCCAGGCCCGTATGAATCTGGAAGGGAACCTCCAGTTCTTTGCATAACTCACAGAACCAGTGAAACATAAAATCACCGTAATTCTTATGTTCCGCTTCCGTGACTTGCGAAGGATGTTTGAAAAATGTTTGATAAGCCCGATTCTTATCTGGGAAATCGTATTGGAGCGACCGATCATAAGCGGATGCCGATTTAAGGGCTACTCCCCCATGATTACGCCATTTAATAAAAAGGTCTTTTAGATAGTGAAGATAGTCGCCGAAATTATCGGTCGGCGCATCCGGAAATTGTTTGAAAGGGCTATTGCCATCATGGTCTACAATTTCGGGATGAAATGAGGTAATAAACATATCGGTGCGCATGGCAACCGAGAATAGTTCGGGATGGCCGATATCACTGCCATAATCCCAATAAGGATCAAGGATGGCGCGCTGATAATTTCCAATCCCCCTTAATATTTCAAGATCCGCTCCATCTTTTTTATGCTTTTTGGAAATCTCTTGGGAAATTTCATCCCAATTCCCGGGAGTTATCGAATCATCAAAACCATAAATCGTTTGTACCGCCTTTTCCAGCCAAACGAAATAGCTGTTATAACGAATTTGGGTTAAAAAGTCCATCCGCCTATCTTTTTCATCCATGGGAATACGACAAGAAAAAGGGCGTTCCCGAGCCGTTGGATTATAATCCCGAATCCCATTTAGGCACTTTTTTGATTGGGCAATGGATGTGATATAGGAATTCGCAAAAAGTAAATCAAGGGTTAATTGCTTTTGAAACGGATCTGGCAAATGGTGTTCATGAGTGGATACCACTGGAATTTTACTGACTAATTGGTATAATCCCGAATAATATTTCGATAACATTCATATCCTCCATTTAAGAAAGTAGATCAAATCGTTGATATCGATATAGCCGTTGGCGATCAACGGGGTTAAATTTATTGTATATGATAGTTAAGCATGTAATTCCGGGAGGCTGGCGACAACGACAGCTTGTCCTAGTCTGCGACCGGACTCGCCGGGGAGGTGCAAATCCAATCGTCTGTGTATATCGGGGAATTCGGTTGCCAGGACTTTATCAGTCATTGCCAGGATAATTGCACCGCCTTCCCCGGAGGTTACATTTCCAAAAATTAAAACGCGTTTGGCCTTATATAACATTGCGTAATAGGCAAGCGAATAACCCAGATAAACCCCAATGGTCTCAAAAATTTTGCGGGACCGGGAATCG
>DNPP01000417.1:0-7168 GCA_003501365.1 Bacillota bacterium | reverse complement strand
GATTGAAAGTGATGCCGGCCTTAGCCGCCAGTCTAAGCACGGCGTCTTGGGAAAAATACTTGACTCCACAGCCATAATCACCGGACCATTCATCAACCGGAGCGCCGGTATTATAATCCACCGGCATGAAGGCCAACTCATTCAACCAACCGGTTATAAATCCTTTACCGTTAACAACAGCGGAGACTCTGCAATCACTGCTTCCAAGATCCAAAGCAATCCCGCAGCCATTTAAATGCCGGCCGATCGATTGTGAGGTCTCCTGCGATTTAGGGACCTTCTCAAGCTCAGTTATATCGATTGAAAATGGCCGTTTGTATAACCGGCCCATAAATTGAGCGTCAAATTCCCGTAATCCTCCGGGAGCATACACGTACTTGAAATATTGGCCGATACTCGGTGGACCGCCGAAAGTAAATTTCCAGCCTCCTTTTTGCCATAGCAATGTTTTCACGAACCGTTCAACATAAAAAAAACCGCCGTTTAACATTTCCCGGTCATTCTTAAATACCGGTATTTCAACTGTTGAAATTTGATGATCGTTTCTTTCCAAAGCGATCCTTACAGGAACAGAATTTCCCGACCTCCGGACGGCAGTTAAGTATGACTGATGTTCCAATATAGCCGGACGAAATTCCGGATCAAGTTCCGGGGTGATTTTAGAGTTGATTGGGAAACTGTTTGCAGCCATAATGTACCTCCAGCCATATTAAAAGCTGTAGAGCTTGTAATGCCTCATAAGCCTGCAATTGTTTAACTGTCAGCCCTTAACCGATCCTGCCGTCAAGCCTTTAATAAACTGTTTTGACATAATCATATAAAGCAGTAGTACAGGCAATGTAGCCAGAGTAAGCACAACTAAGACCTTGCTCCAATCAGTCTGGTAAGTTCCGAAAAAGTAAGTTACCCCCAGTAAAAGCGTCCTTTGATCCTCTTTTAAATTGAAGATTAATGGAAACCAAATATCATTCCAGATGTTAATAAGGTTGAAGATGGCGACAGTCCCCAGCGCCGGCCTGATTAGCGGAATGGTGATGGCCGAATAAATCCTTAATTTAGAAGCTCCGTCGAGCGATGCCGATTCCATTAGTTCACCGGGTAAGTCTTGAATAAATGTGGTAAGGATAAAAACCGCCATCGGGAGCCCCCAAGCGATATAAACCGGGATTAAGCCATAAACCGATCCCATGAGATTCATTGAACGGATAATTTGGAAAATATTGATAGTACCCAAACGGATTGGGATCATTATTCCTGCTAAAAACAGCAAATAGATAAATTTGGAGCCGAGTCCCTTCCAGTTGACCAAAGCATAAGCTGCCAGGGAACCGATGAAAAGAACACAGACAATCGATACAACTGTAATCAGTAGGGTATTCCAACAATAAAGTAAAAAATTGCTTTCCCTGAATACATAAAGATAGGCATCAAAATTGGGCGAAATCGGAAATACAAACGGATTTTTAAAAATATCCAGTTGTTTTTTGAAGGAGTTCACCAGCATCGTCCACACTGGAAACAGGGCGATGAGTGCCCAAATGGACAGAATTAAGTAATGGCAAATAATAACCTTTCTTTCTTTCATTGCAATGACTCCAATTTATTCAAATTTTTTATTGTTGCGGTTTTGGGAAATCATCCAGAAAGTAACGCCGGTTAATAAGATAAAGAAAATAACCGTAGCGATACTGGCTCCGACTCCCATATTAGGCTCACCGATTGGATTTTGCCCGGCGATCCCGATCCGGTAAAAAAGCGTTCCCATGATATCGGTGGAGTAATCCGGTGCTCCGTTGGGGTTTTCAAGCGCGAATACATTATCAAAAGAGTTAAAGTTGCCGACAAATGTTAATATCGAGACCAAACCAACCACGGGAATCAATAAAGGCGCCTTAATTTTCCAGAAAACCTGTCGTCGCGATGCCCCGTCGATATTGGCCGCCTCGTACAAATCCTCCGGTATTCCCTGAAACCCAGCCAAAAAAATCATGGTAGGTATCCCCACCCACTGCCAGGCCGTCACCAGTCCGACGATTATCATGGCTACCTTCGGATCGCCAAGCCACGGATAATTAGAAAAACGGGTCATCCCCAACATTGCCAACACCTGGTTGACAGCGCCCCAATTTGGGTTTAAAATCAATCGCCATAAAAATCCGGTTACCAATATAGATAATGTCGCCGGCAAAAAGATAATCGTACGGTATATGGAACTGCCTTTTAAAGATCCGGAAAGAATGTTGGCAAACGCCAGTCCCAAAGTGTTCTGGATTCCCATACAGATTGCAAAGAGGATACCGGTATGGATGATTGCGCCGACCAGACGATCCCGGAAGAAAGGGTTGGTAAATAAATCAACATAATTTTTCAAGCCGACAAAATGACTTGGAACAAAGCCTGAACCGGTATATAGGCTTAACCGCATTGAATTGAATAACGGAAAAGCCATAAACCAGATATAAATGATAAGAGCAGGTATTGTATAAAGAAACCAACAGTCTCTTTTTCTTTTCATTTTAGTGGGGAGAGCTCCTAGAGTGTTCACTGAAACTTTTTGCTTCATGATTAACTCCTTTAAATGCCAAATCGTCTGAAAATAATAATCAAGTCAAAATTTATAGCTGAGTTTATTTGTTTAACACCCTTGAACACAACTTAGTATAAAGGGCCTGGCAAAAAATTCATTCTATACTTTTATGCCAGGCCGATTTTTAGGGATCAATTAGAACTTCCAACTATTTTTTAAAATGTTGCGTCGGTGCATACCACTGCTCCAGCCCGTCTTGGACAAAATCGGCGGCCTGCTTGGGGGTCATCGCCCCTTTCGCTACCGCGAGCGCGGCATTTTGGGTTAAGTTATAACCGTCCGTTTTACCTTGGGGAGCATCCATAAGCACCGGCCAGTCAAAACGTAAGTCAGTTTCCTTGCCGTTGCTGATCGCCAAAAATTGGCTGGCATGAGCGCTTTTGATCTTTAGGGCTGCTCCGGTCTTGGACAGCGGATAGAAACCGGGGATTTCATCAGCCAGGATTTGAGCTGCTTGTTTGGTGGTCAGCCATTCCAGAAAAAGGCGGGCCTCTTTTTGAAATTTAGAAGTCTTATTGATACCGATGCCGCAGTCAGGATGGAAGCAGACGACGGTCTTGCGGCCTACGGAAGCCGGGGTGGCGAAAACGCCCCATTCAAAATCCGGAGCGGCCTTCTCAAATATGGCGACATCCCAGGAACCGCCGAAAAACATAGCCGCTTTCCCAAGTAGGAATAGTTGTTGGGCATCATAATAAGAGACGCCTTCTTGCCCGGCCGGGAGGTAGGGCGCAATGTCCTTGATCGCCTGGAATGCGGCGACCATTTTGGCATCATTGAAGGGCACTTTACCGGTTTCATATTCCAATCGGGAGGATCGACCGCCGATAAAATCGGGAAGTAAATTCATGAAAACTATCTCGTTCATATCCCATTGCTCCTTGGAACCGTTAGCAAACGGGATAATACCGGCCGCTTTTAATTTTTTAGCCGCAATGATCAACTGTTGCCAAGTGGTGGGAACATTGATTTTATACTTTTTAAAAAGATTGCTGTTATAATAGATACCGTGAGAGACGGCCATAAAAGGCAAACCGTAAATCACTCCCTTGTCATTGGTCCAAGGGCTCAAGTTACCTTCAGTATAATTTTGTTTTAAAGCTGTCATATCGGTAAGCGGCGCTATAAATCCGTCCTTAAACAAGTCGGCGCTGATTTTGAAAGAGCGCAGATACATCAGATCGGGTCCGCTACCACCGGTTAATTGGGTACGCAGCACGGCATTGTAGTCGGGCGGATTAGTTGGGTTAAACTTAATTTGAATGTTCGGATATTTCTGTGTGAAGGCAGCCAGGACTTTACCAATTGATTCGACATCATCAACCCGCCAGGAACCAATCGTCAGGGTGACTTTATCGGCGCCAAACCCGGTAGAAGTTGCGGCAATACTGATAAGTGATATCAAAACTAATAAAAAAACTACCAAACGAACTTTCTTCAATAAAATACACCTCCTTAAAATAATAAATGAATTTACTATAAAGCCAAAAATAATAACTCTCAAAAACTCAAACTTATTGCCCCGCCTTCACCATCCTTTCGATTTAATTAGTGCAGAAATGTGCTTTATTGTTATTAACTTGGTTGTCTTTGCCATCATTGGTTATCGACCGATAAAATAATAAATTTTTTAGCTTCATTCATACTAATCTCTTCTTTCCATTTGAAATAATTCTAAAGCCAAAGATACCGCCCCGATAATCCCCGCTTTCATGCCCAATGAAGAATATTCAATCCGTAAATCACGGGTTGAAAGCGGATGAGACCGGCGCAAAATGGCTCGCCGAATGGAAGAAAGAAACTGATGTCCTATATTGCTTACCCCGCCGCCGATTAAAAGGAGACTGGGATTCAAAACATTAACCACTCCGGCCAGAGTCTCGCCAATTAATTCTCCGCTCTCCTGGAGCAGTTTATTGGAAAAAGCATCTCCTGCCGCCGCTGCCACGGAGACATCCTCGGCGGTTAATTTGTTTTCTTTGGAGGATATCCTTTCAGAAAGGAGCGGACTTTGACCTTCCAAAGCCCCGTGAGTCGCTTTTTCGGCAATCGCTTTTCCACTAGCCAATGATTGAAGGCAGCCACGATTCCCGCATACACAGACTGGGCCTTCCTTATCTACACAAATATGGCCTACATCTCCCGAACAGCCGCTGCTTCCCTGATATATCTCACCATTGCATACTATTCCGGCGCCTATACCGGTACCGACTTTCAAAAAAATAAAGTTATCAACTCCCTTGCCTATTCCGGCCCTTAACTCCCCAAATGCCATTATATTGGCATCGTTATCAATAAATATTTCAGCTTGAGGAAATTGTTGTTTCATATATTCCTGGATAGGATACACTTCCCACCCCGGCAGACCGCAGGGAGATACTAAAAGCTTTGTCGAAAAATCAACCGGTCCCGGAACACCAAGTCCTATTGCAATAATGCATTCTTTGCCGATTTTTTCTTTCTCTACGAGGTCATTGATAATTTCACAAATTCGTTTCAATATGATTTCAGGAGAACTACACAGTACTAGCGGTTCTCCAAAGCAAGCAACGATATGTCCGCTGAAATCAGCCAACCCGACATCTACACTGGTAGCGCCAAGGTCAACTCCAATCGCATAGCCGAAATCCTCCTTGAATCGGATGAGACGTGGCGGCCGGCCTTCATTTGTATCAATATTTCCGCCCTCTCGAATAATACCCCGGCGAATTAGATCTGAGACAAGCGGGGTAATCTTGGCCCGAGAAAAATCAAATGCATAGGCTAAATCTGTCCGCGAAGTAGGCCCGAATTTCCGGAGCCATTTAATAATTTCATCTGCATCTGAACAATTTCCCTTTTGTTTGTTGAAGGGCTTGGTATACAATTTTTTGCTCCTATATTTTATATTTTGTTTAATTCACTACAATATATTGTTTGATTATTATTATAATGTATAAACTTATTTTATTCAATACTGTACTTATTTTATTTTTTGAAATAAATAAAACAAATTTTGCGATAGATTTTTAAAATCACACTGTTGGGTGGGTATAATCTAGGCAAGCACGCCCTCTCCGTTTTTGATGTCCTTTAGGTGTTTTGTGGTTAATAGTCTTCGAAATATTTCCGAATAAAAAAGACCGCCTTACGGCGATCGTTATTTAAATGGTGCGCCCGACAAGATTCGAACTTGTGACCCTTTGATTCGTAGTCAAATCAAAGGGTTTTTATTAGTTTTTTTTGTAGTCCAAAACCTTGTGATTATTTATTTCAACATATATAGTAATCATTTTATTTATGGCCAATTATACGATAAACTTAATTTGTTTTAACTATTGTTAATATCTATTCCATTAAATCAATTGTGTAGCTAAGGTAAAAAGGGGATGCATAAGTATGCCATATGTAATAAATCATGCGCTAGGCCGTTCACTTGCTCGGCAATGGCGGTTTGCTCCTCGATGGATGCGGAAACCTCCTGGGACGAAGCGGCCGTTTCTTGAGAAATAGCGCTGATATTTATGATGGAGTTCATGGTATTTTCTTTCACCATATTAATTATTTTAATATTTTCATTGACATCAGTGATCCGCTGGGCGACATGATCCATGGCCTGAATAATTTCATTGAATGTTTGCTGGGCTTTTTTGACGGCTTTTAATTGTTCTTCAACAATCTGATGTGCCTGGGAGGCGGTTTGGGTGGAAACCTCCGTTTTCACCCGGATTTCCTTTAACATTTTATTAATCGTCGTAGCGGCCATTTGAGATTGGGCTGCCAGTTTGTTCACTTCTTCCGCGACAACCGCAAAACCAAGTCCCATATCTCCGGCTCGAGCGGCCTCGATCGCTGCATTCAAGGCTAGAAGGTTGGTTTGCTCAGCAATATTGGTGATCACATCGGTAGGGCTTTAAAAAAACTTAATGAGGCGGTAAAAAATCCGAATGTTGAAATTTGGTTCGAAGATGAAGTCCATTTCAAGCTTCACTCAACTATCACGCGCATGTGGGCCCCAGTCGGTCTTCAACCAAAGATATTATTTTCGCCAAACAATCAAAAACTCGGTTACTTTGGGGCGGTTAATCCAAGCACTGGAGAGCTATTTACGCAAATAGCTTATCCTTTTAATAGCGAAACCTGTGAGCAATTTTTCCATTCATTTCTTGAATCTAAGCGGAAAGACGACCGAAAAATTAAAAAACCGGAGTAAAGCCTGGAGAATCGTAATCATCTGGTATCACACGGCGGATGAAGACTTATTACAACTCAAACTATTTGAAATAGACTGGCAGACCATGTCAATGGTCACCAATTTGGATTTGACCGAAAAAGATGTCCGGTATTTTTACAACCAACGTTTGCTAGGAAAAAACATGACGCCCCAGGAATACGCAATACCTTAAAATCTCCGCTATGAACTAGCTTTCATATTAGTTGAGTAACCTGGGACAGGTCATAGTTTCAAAGTAAATCCTTACTTAATTGCACCTGCTGACATACCTTTTATAATTTTATTTTGGAATATCATGTAAATAAGCAAAGCTGGAATTGTACTGAGCATGAGTCCTGCAAATTGAAACGTCGGATCGCCATCATACC
>DNPP01000144.1 GCA_003501365.1 Bacillota bacterium | reverse complement strand
CCGATTCTACCCGAGTATCCGGTATTATGACAAAAGTCGCAGCCCTTTCCATAAAAATAGTTGTTATTTTCCCCCAGAGAATACAACTCCCGATATTTTTCGCTAACCTCCATTGGTTCGATGCATTTACTGCAAATTTTGCGCACCAAACGTTGCGCGATAACTCCCACCAATGCCGAGGCAATCAGGTAAGGCTCAATATCCATATTCATTAGCCGGGTCACCACAGTTACCGCATCATTGGCATGAATGGTACTTAATACCAGATGACCGGTCAAAGCAGCTTGAACCGTTATTTGCGCCGTCTCTTGATCGCGTGTTTCACCAACCATGATAATATCGGGGTCTTGACGTAAAAACGACCGTAAACCGTTGGCAAATGTCAGCCCAACTTTCGGGTAAACATTGACCTGAGTCACCCCGGGAAAAATATATTCGATTGGATCCTCCAAGGTCATCAAGTTTTTATGCGCCGAGTTTAATTGATGTAAAAACGCATATAAAGTAGTGGTCTTCCCGCTGCCGGTCGGCCCGGATGTATAGATTAAGCCATTTGGAAAAGTCAAAATATCTTCAATATCCTGCAAATCCTTAGCAGTTAGGCCTAGGCCATCCAAGCTCAAAAACTGGGTTTGTTTATATAAAATTCGTAAAACGGCTTTTTCCCCAAATGTGGTCGGGATGATCGAGACCCGGAGATCGGCTTTTTGGTTATCGATTTCAATCGACACCCGCCCGTCCTGTGGAATTCTTTTTTCAGCGATATCCAAGTCGGCTAGAATCTTGATTCTTGATATAATCTGCGCATGATATACTAATGAAACATCTTTCATGGTCTCATAAAGAGCGCCGTCGATCCGAAATCGTATTCGGAGGTGTTGATTGTCGGGTTCAATGTGGATATCACTGGCATGGTTACGGAAAGCATTGCTAAACAGGGTATTAACCAACTTTACCACCGGCGTGTCATTCACTAACGCCTCTTCAACGGCTGCTTTTATTTCTTGCGCTGCCGGCTCAACAACTCCGGTTCCTAGCATTTGAATATCTTCAGTCAGACGTTTCTCTTCAAAAAAACGGTTATAAACAAATTTAATCTCTTCTTCATAGGCAAAAAAGACTGTTATCTCCCGTTTGGCAACTTTACGGATGGCATCTAATCCTTCAATATTTGAGGGATTGGATGCCGCAATCAATAACTTGCCGCTTTGCAGATCAAACGGTATCATGTTGTAATGTTGCACAAGTTTAGCGGGGACTAGCGTAACATTCTCCGCTTCGATATCGTAATTAACAAGACTGACATAGGGGACCCGATATTGTTGACTCAAAGCTTCCACAATCTGCGCTTGAGTTGCCAACTTCATTTCAATCAAAATATGGCCCAACGGCACATTATAACTCTTCTGTAAAATTAAAGCATTTTGCAATTGTTCTTCAGAAATGATACCATTTTCAATTAAAATCTCTCCCAATTTCTTGGACATTTAGGTCCCCCTTTTACCTTCAATCCCTACCGGTTTTTCCCCCGCCCAGGTCGCCATTTAGTTCCGGCGCTATGGGATTTATTTGAGATTTATTTAGGAGCTACTGAAAAAGTTGCAATTTGATTTAATGAACTCATCCTTGCCTTCTCTTGCCTACAAGAGAAGGTAACCAGGATGCTTCGCAGCCTATATTAACAGAGGGTTTGAATTGTTTGTTTTCCAATCCTGACAGCACCTTTTTTCCCTCTATTTCAGTATCGAAAGAGAGGGAAAACAAAAAAGGGTGAGTTGCTTGCAGATATTCAGTGCAAGGTTTTTGCCACTTTTGCTGTTTTTCCTTGCAGTTTTCAGTCATTTTAAACCTTCTTTTTCCGTATTGATAACGACTTCGGACTTTTTCAGGAATCCCTATTTAGGATTCATAATGTTGACTGCATCATTCCAACGGGGGGTAATCGTTACAATGATTTCGGTCTCGTCTTTCGACTTTTCGCTACTTTGAAACAATCTTCCCAATATGGGAATGCTGCTCAAAACCGGAACTTTGGACAATTGCTCTCGATCAGCTTGAGTAATTAACCCACCCAAAAAAACCGTTTGACCGATTTTGGCCTGGATTAGAGAATCAACTTCACGGGCGGTAATATTATAATATTTAATACCCTTTTCTCCGAGTGAATTAATTTGGGTTTTTAAATCGATCATCAGTTCATCATCTTTTTGAACCCGGGGAGTAAAATTCAATTTAACACCCACATCGATATAACTTACACTGGTTACCGCCAGATCACCGCCGGTGGTAGTGGTGGTTTCGATCGGAATTTTATCGCCAATTGTTATGGAGGCTTCTTTCCCATCAACCGTGGATATGGAAGGGGAAGTTAATAAGTGGGCATTCCCATTGCCGACTAAATCATTAAAAATCAGGTTCCAGGAGTGTCCACCGACAATCATATCGATAATTAATTCTGCTCCCGATGAGGTTGCCGTTGCATTCCAGCTATTCTGATCGACCTGCCATTTATTGGCCAATCTGCGCAATGCCGAAGTCGAAACTTCAATTACTTTAACCTCGATTGTAATCTGCGCCATTTTGCGGTCAAGCGAATCGATTAGACTGCTTGTCCTATCGATTACATCTTTTGAACTATTGATGATGATTGTCCGGGTCCTGTCATCACAATAAATATCTTTATAATCAACAACTTTTTTGATTAATTCTACCATTTGGACAGGGTCGGCATAATGGATATGAAAATAACCGATAACTTCTTGATCCGTAAAGGATTGGCCATGGACTCCCACAAAAAAATTATGGCCCTCCTTTTGATAAATCAAGCCTCTGGACCGACAAATGATATTTAAAATATCTTCAAAATTAACCTGGGTAAGTTTGAGTGAGATTGTGCCAGTGACTTCCGGCGTGGCGACCAGATTATAACCGAATTCCGATGCCACCTGCTGCAGGACCGTTACCAAATCGGCTTTATAAAAATTGACATTGTTTAATACCCCCTCTTTTAGCGGTTCTCCTTCGCTTTGAGCTAAAGCCGGCATATTGCAGGATAGTAGTATCGACAATACTAAAAACAGACTCCCAATAAATCGTTGATGTACTATTTTGATCACTCCATTTTCATCACAACTTGGTCACCATCGATCTGGAATGTTAAACTACTATCGTTAATGTCAATGATCTTCCCATCGGCCAAAGCATCCCCGATCGTAAATTTATGATAACCGTTTTGATCTTCCACATACGCGATAGGCACAGCTCCAATTACTACACCCCGCAAATGAAAATTTTCTAATATTTTAGCTCCGGGTTTTTCCTCAGCCTTAGCCGGCTTGAGAACCTCCGCCATTTTGGGTCCGGTTGCAGGTTTGGATTCAATTTTCAGTTGGGACTTTGACTTAACTTTGGGTTCTGCTTGAATTTGAAATTTCTTCCCCAAATTCAAAAATGGATCGTTACGGCCACCATTAACGGAGGACGGAACTGTTGCGGCAACTTTTTGATTATCAACATCCACGAATTGTTTTAATGACTTCGCTTCTGAATTTGCAAAATTAGTTTCCGGCTCATGAACTGGCGAAATCGCTTTCCCAGTGATCAATTTAGATTTTTTCCTTACAACCGGATTAGCGCGTTTCGAGATGAAACTTGCAATATTTAGATCAGCTATCCGCATTTTCAGGGAAGTGACTACCAAACTACAATGGTGATAGATATCGCGCACAGTCTAACTA
>DNPP01000288.1:8699-9664 GCA_003501365.1 Bacillota bacterium | reverse complement strand
CCATACCCAATGATGCAATAATACTTAAAACTCCAATTACAGGCCGACTCCGCCGGTACTAGTTCCACATTGGATTCAACCTCAAAACAAATCCGGTTGTTCTTTTTTAAGATATCAATCTTCCGGCCTTCTTTAGCCGAATGTAGAAATAGGCAATTATCTTGATAGCCAAAAATCATGGGAACCAGATAGGGGTTGCCGTCGTCATTCATGGCGATCCGACAGACCAGTTCTTTTTTTAAGATACTATCAATCAGTTCCTTGTCTAGTATCTCTTTATCGCTTCTTCGCATGTTTAGATACATTTCTCCTTATTTCTGCGGATATACTCCTTAGTAATCGTTAATTCTTCCTTCCATGTCTCAAAATACTTTTCAGGATAATTCCAGAAATGTTTGGCGGCGAAGGAAATATCGGTCAAAGTAACACATTCTTCGGGCCTTGCTTTGCGGATGATGATTTCCATCTCATACTCCGTTATTATTAAACTGTTTCATTAGTTCAACCCGTTTTTTGCAGGTTCATTTATGGGGTTCAATCAATTTGAGCTTTGAATTCAAAATGCTATTATTAAATTCGTAGATGAACCACTTATTTTTTATTTGCTTGAGGTGGAACTCGTCTTGATTCTCGCTGTATATTATGTAATCGCTATATTGAGCCTTATTTAATTGTGCTTGGGTAAAATTGGTAATTTTATATTTCTGAACCAGATTTTTAATATCAAGATTCTCATACTCGGTTAGATTGGACCTCTCTTCACACCTGTAAATCACTTTGCAGATTGCTTTATTGGCCCCTATTCTTTTAGTCTTAACTTTTTCGATTTTTAAATTGTCAAATCCCCTAAAAAACATCGAATAGTCTTCTGAAAACCAGGAACAATATTCGATATCCGCGCAATACCTGGCTAAAAGTTCGCCAATAAAAATCCCCTTAAAGGTTTGAATTAATTTTCGATGGAT
>DNPP01000288.1:0-8362 GCA_003501365.1 Bacillota bacterium | reverse complement strand
ATGTTTTGCAAATTAAAAAATGTCATTACCGGCTTTTGGATGTCTTTATTATTTAGTACCATTGGGCGATACGAAAATATAAAAATAATAAAACCTAAGGTCAAGACAATAAATAACAAACCTGCTGCTAGTAGTTTATTGATAGCCATATTCATCACGCTCCATTTCTTCCATTAAACCTCGATTCGGCAAGTACATTGCAATTTTCCTGCGGTGGCGCAGAAAAATTGGCCGGATCGGGTTTTCTACAGAATCAGGCAAGTCCTAATTTATAGTAAATCTGAAAGTTACTTGCCGGATTCATGTTAAACAGAGATGCGCTATGAACTAAAAAAATGAGTTTTTATATATCTCCATTTGCTACCGAACTCATAATCTACATATTTAACAGCCTTTTGGCATTTTCGCCTAAGATATTTTTCTTTTCACTTTCCAAAAGGGGTAAGGCTCGTAAATGTTCAACTTCGGTTTTGGCATTGCTCCACGGCGAATCGGAGGCAAATAAGATTTTATCGGCGCCGTGATTTTTAACAATTCTTAAAAATTGGTCATTCGGAAAATATTCAAAGCCCATCGAGGTATCCAGATAAATGTTTTTGCCCACTAAATACTTTTCAACATCATCCCATTGGGCATGCCCACCCAAATGGGCAGCCACGATAATACCACCCTTCATAGCGTCTATAATTCTTGCAAATTGTCTGGGACTGCTTTTATAGGGCTTCGGCATGCCGGGGTCGGCGCCCCCATGATGCAAAATAATCAAGCCTTTGCTTAACGCATAATCATAAATTTTAAACATTTTTTGATCATCAATACTAAAATTCTGATATTCGGCATGAAATTTAAGACCTTTAAGTCCTAAACCGACTACTAAATCGATATCTCTTTTGTAATTATCGGTATGTGGGTAAATACTGCCAAAAGAAATCATTCGGTCCGAATGGATACTGCTTGCCCACTCGTTTGTTTTTTGCGTTTGCGACTGTTTGGTTACGATAGGCTGGACCACTGAAATATCGATGTTCCATTCGTTCATATTCTTTAGCAAACCGGATATTGTTCCATTACTCACCGGTGTATATAAATTGTCGAGATTTGCCAAGAGTGTGGATAATGCTTTTTCAGCCAGATCATCCGGAAATGCATGAGTATGAATATCAATTACCATTTTTACTTTACGCCTCTTTATATATTAAGTAACCGGCCAATATCCTCCACTGTTTCAGCAATAAAGTCAGCGCCGGCTTTTTCAAGTTCGTTTCTATCTCCATAACCGAATAATACTCCCAATGAAGCAATGCCGACCTGCTTTGCTCCCTTAATATCATGCTCACGGTCGCCAATCATAATAACATCCGCCAGGTTTGGGAGCTTGTTTTGTGCTATGGCGTATTGAATAACTTCGGCTTTTTGTGACCGCTCTCCATTCAACTCACTGCCGGCAACAAAACTAAAGTATTGCAACAAATTAAAATGTTCCAGTATTCTACCGGCATACACTGTGGGTTTTGATGTCGCTACCATCAATACTTTCTCCCGGTTTTTAAAGCTTTGCAACAGCGTTTCCATGCCGGCATAAACTGTATTTTCATAGAGTCCCGTTACCCCAAAATATTCCCGGTATTTCTCAATTGCTACCTTGGCATCGGCTTCGCTAAAACCATAATGCTCCATAAAGGAACTTTTCAGCGGCGGTCCAATAAATTTACATAACGTATCTAATTCTTCAACTTCAATCCCAAAATATTGGAGAGCATGCGCAAAAGACTTGGTAATACCGATCTTGGGATCGGTAATTGTGCCATCAAGGTCAAACAACACATACTGGTAACTCCGCATATTCGCCTCCTCAAGACGGTTTACAATTTATTTATTGCCATTACATTCTGCAAATTTCCTACAATTACCTGCCTTCTTCAAAAATCATCACCAAAAAACCGGTAAAAAAACTCGCCGGTTGCTTTTATTACACCTATAAATGGCTATGGTCCCGAACTAAAGTTTAGCCGTCACCCAGCAATTTTTTTGTCTTTGTAACCGCTTCTTTGGCATCCATCGCTTTGATGCCCACCATTTTTATATTAATACTTTTCTTTTTAAGCTCTTTCCCTAGCATTTTAATAAATATCCCCGGCTCTTGATGCTCTCCGCCTCCATACCACGTTGTTTCAACACCGCAAGTAGGAGAGCCGTTTATTCCGATAAGGCCCACGATATTAAACCCGAATTTTTGATATTCCTCAATCTGATATACAATATCATGGACTAGATTTGTGCATAAACACTTGGATTTTTCTTCATTCATACATACCGCGATACGAGTATCTTCCGATTCAACCGATGGATTAGTCCCGTAATCCACCCCTCTATCAAGCCCCAAATAAAGAAACTCCGGGCATGGCATCTGAACAATCCCAATATCGGCGCCCAGTAAAACTTCGGCAGTTTCCTTAATCGTACCCGGATAATGAGCGCATGCATCTAATTTCGGATTTTGATTTAAAATACAATGGGAAACAAACACCACTTTTTTGCTTCTTTTATCATTGAACAATTTAACCCCCCCCTTTTAAAATAATATTTGGCACAATAAATAATTCTTCATTTAAAAAAGGAGTGTCCCTTTCTACATTAAACCTCGATCCGGCAAGTACATTGCAATTTTCCTGCGGTGGCGCAGAAAAATTGGCCGGACCGGGTTTTCTACAGAATCAGGCAAGTCCTAATTTATAGTGAATCTGAAAGTTACTTGCCGGATTCATGTTAAATGCAGTTTTACGACACTCGCTTGTGATTTATATTTTTTAAAAACTCCATGCGCGTTAATCTAATTTTGATTATATCCTTAGATTTATTTTTTTGTCAACTTGTATGGTTACCATAAAATAACATCAACAATACGCAATACACCTTAAAAAGACATCCGGAATCAAGATTATAAGGCAAAATAACTCTTTATATTTAGCCAAAGTCCGCAAAATAAATCTTTACAGGAAAACAGGTTGTGCAATATACTAAACGTTGTCGGTTAAACTTGAATTCGGCAAGTAACCCCAAAAACCTCAGTCGCATTAAAACTTGCCGGAGCGAGATTAAACTTATCGAAATAGGAGCGCCAACCTTTTGGAAATTGGATTAACGATCCGTAATCAACGCCAAATGAAGGGAATATCCATACGGGAATTAGCCCGGTTAACCGGGCTATCTCCCAGTGCTATCAGTCAAATCGAGACCGGGAAATCGGTTCCCAGCATTTTGACGATGAAGGCGATCGCCGAAGCGCTAAACATATCGGTGATTTCTTTTTTATTGGATGATTTGGAAAATAAGATTAGCCTGGTTAAACAGGGGGAACGCCAACGTTTGATTCGTAACACTACCCCGACCGGAAATCTGAATGAGGAATTCTTGGCAGGCGGACGAAACTTTCAGATGGAACCGGCGATTATTAGCGTGCCTCCCAGGGCCGATTCCGGGAAAGCTATTTCCCATCCCGGTGAAGAATTTATTTATGTATTGCAGGGGCGTTTGCAATACTTTCTGGAAGGGGTAAAAGATTACGATTTGGATGAAGGGGATAGCCTTTATTATCCCTGTACAATCCCTCATCGCTGGATGAATTCTTCGGATGAAACGGAGGCCCGTTTTTTAATTGTTGCAACACCTTCTCTTTTCTAAGTCAAGCAATAAAAACATCATACCCTGGGTTGCCAATAACGTTTATCGACCGGATCTTTTTCATGTCGAAAGGCGTTTTTTTAGTTTCTAGATGTCTTGTTGTTTAAAATTTGATTCTCCGAGAAAATTTTATTGACGAATTTTCTTAAAGCATGTACAGTATAAATAACATTTGTAGAGTTTGATGTACATACTGTAAAATTTAAAACTGCTTCGCGGGTACAAAACAATTGATTATGTTGAACTCAAAGATCAAAAAATATCGACTTGGGTGGCGGCTTAAAACATATTTAAAATACATATTCGAATTTTATTAAAAAAAGAGGTGTAAATGAAAATGAATACTGATTTAATCGATATTGCCTTGGGAAAAAAACCTGCCGATTTGATCATTAGGCATGGTTTACTGGTCAATGTCCATACCCGTGAAATTTACCAGGCCGACGTGGCGATTGGCGGCGCTAAAATTGCTGCGGTTGGCAATGTTGAGCATTGCCAGGGTTCGGGAACTCAAGTTATTGATGCTACAGGGCATTATTTAGTACCTGGTTTTATTGATGCGCATATTCACTTTGAAAGCAGTATGCTTAGTTTTCCGGAGTTCGCCAAAATGGCTCTGCGGCATGGAACAACCGTGGTAGCTTCGGATTTAATGGAGATTACCATCGTATCCGGAGTTGAAGGTGCTATCGAAATTTTGGGTCAGGCCCAAAAAACGCCGCTGACTTTGCTTTATCCGGTTCCTTCATTTATGGAAGATTCCGATTTGCAGACCATTGGCAGTGATTATTTAGGGCCGAACTTGGTCGAACAATTAATTACTTTGGATCAGGCTGTAGGATTGGCTGAGGTCTTGGCGCCTCCGATATTGGCTAAAAGCCCTTTGAGCGCGACGATGTTAAAACTGGCTGAACAGGAAAAGAAAACTGCTGAAGGGCATGCTCCCGCTCTTACCGGTAAAGAACTGAATGCCTATTGTAGCGCAGGGATCCGCTCCGACCATGAAAGCACCAATCCCGAAGAAGCCTTGGCCAAATTGCGTTGCGGTTTAAGGGTTTTGATGCGCGAAGGTTCGGCCTCAACCGATTTGCTGGCGTGCCTCAAGATTATTACAGAAAACGGTGTCGATTCCCGCCATTGCGCGATGATTAGTGATGATATCGATGCTCTGCATATGGCAACTCTGGGACATATGGATCATAAAATCAAGCTGGCTATTGCGGCCGGTGTGGACCCGGTAGTGGCCATTCAAATGTCAACCCTCAATCCGGCTGAGAGTTTGAAAGTTGATAACCTCTACGGAAGCATAACACCGGGGAAATTTGCCGACATCGTTATCACTAAAGCCCTTGAGCATATGGATATCCAGCAGGTTATCGCCAAAGGCGAGATCGTTTTTGACGGAAAAAAAGTCGCTCTGAACAGCTCAGCCGTTGCTTGTTCGGGAAAACTACTGAATACTGTGAAACTGCATTCGAAAATTGCTCCCGGCGACTTGATGATTACAGTGAAAGATCAGCCAAAGAAAGCACGGGTCCGGGTGATTGGCGCATCCAAAACCTCATTGCTCACCGAGGCGCAGGAAGCTGAATTGGATGTGGTGGACAGTGTTGTCATCGCGGATACCCAGCGAGACATTTTGCCAATTGCCGTGGTAGAACGGTATGGTAAGAGTGGGCATATAGGCAAGGCCTTCATTAGCGGTTTTGGACTCAAGAAAGGGGCTATGGCCACTTCAGTCGGCCATGATCACCACAATATTACGGTTCTAGGAACCAATTCCGCCGATATGGCCATGGCCGTCAACCGCATTGCTGAATTAAACGGTGGAGTCGTCGTTGTGGCAGACGGTCAAATTAAAGGGGAAATTCCGTTGCCGATTTGCGGACTTTTATCCGACGAGCCCGGGGAAATTGTTGCTTCCAAAATCGATCAGCTTCAAAAGGAACTGCGGCAATTGGGATGCCCGATGGCTTCACCATTCATGACCTTATCATTTATTACTTTGATTTTTATTCCGGCTTATGGAATTTCCGACCAAGGTCTGGTGGATGTCTACAAGATGGAGTTGGTAGACCCGGTGCTGGGTTAAATCTTAGTTGATTTGTTATGGGTAATGGGGAAGAAGTACAAATTGCAGGGGGCTCTCTAAAATGAAACAGATTCTTATCAAAAACGGTTATGTTATCTCAATGAACCCGTTAAGACAGGTGTTTGACGGTGGAGATATTTTGGTGGAAGGGGATAAAATTATCGCCGTCGGGCAGGTCCCGGGCGAACTTGTGGCATCCGATGCGGAGGTGATCGATGCTGCCGGAAAACTTGTATTACCCGGATTTGTGAATACTCATGTGCATCTTTCCCAACAATTGGGCCGGGGTCTGGGCGATGATGTTAACCTACTGACATGGCTTCATGAACGGATTTGGCCCTATGAAAGCAATATGGATTTAGAGGATTCTTACATATCATCGATGGCCTGCTGCCTGGAACTAATTCACTCCGGGGTCACGGCCTTCGCCGAACCCGGTGGGCAGGAAGTTGACGGGATGGGCCGGGCAGTCGAAGAAATTGGACTTCGGGGAATCCTAGCCCGTTCAACCATGGATTGCGGGGAAGGGTTGCCCCTCAAGTGGCGTGAAAGCACTGATTTTGCTTTAAAAAAGCAGGAAGAACACATCAAACGATGGCACGGAACAGCCAATGGTCGGATTAAGGTTTGGTTTGGCTTAAGAACTATTTTTAATAATTCCGATCAGCTAATTAAACGTACCAAAGATTTAGCCGACAAGTACGGTGTAGGGGTCCATATGCACGTCGCCGAAATCGACGATGAGGTGCGTTTTGCCAAGGCGGAACGCGGTCATACCACTGTAGAACACCTGGCTCATTTGGGAGTTTTAGACGAAAATTTCCTAGCCGTCCATACGGTATGGCTTACGGAAAAGGAAATCGATCTTTTTTTGTTGAATGACGTCAAAGTATCTCATAATCCCGCTGCGGCTATGCGGGTCCTAGGTTTTGCTCGGGTGCCGGAAATGATTGCCAAGGGGATAACGGTTTCGATTGGAACCGACGGTGCGCCTTCCAATAATCGGATGGACATGATTGATGAAATGTACCTGGCTACTTTGCTCCATAAGGGGAGAAATCTAAATCCCAAAATCCTGCCGGCGGAGAAGGTATTGGAAATGGCCACTATCGACGGGGCTCGTTGTTTGCTTTGGGAGAAAGAAATCGGTTCCTTGGAAGAAGGCAAAAAAGCCGATCTCATTTTGATCAATCCAAAGAGCGCCGGAAGCTTACCGGTCCATGATCCGATCGCCAACCTGGTTTACGCGATGCATTCCAGTAATGTCGAGTCGTCCATGTGCGACGGCCGTTGGTTGATGCGCGATCACAACATTCTGACTGTCAACGAAGAGGATATTTTGGAGCAGGCTCAACTCCGGGCGGCATCGTTGGTCAAAAAAGCCGGGATCGTTTTACCGGATCGTTTTCCGGTTGTAAAGGGGAAATAGAAACCATTTGTAATTTATGGATGATAGTAAAAGAGCAGCCGGGGAATACTCTCCGCTGCTTTTTACTATTCGTTTTCACGATTCAACCATTCGATTTTATGAATATTCGATGGTTGGTTCCAAAAGTATATGCATGTTAAAAATATTGTTGGATTATTCCATTTACACGAATTGTAGGACACTCCCTGGTTAAACTGGCGTTACCATTGGTAAATGAATAATACATTCCTCATTTTTACATACTCCAAACCGGAATCCCTAAAACCTCATCCACTTCCTATGGGAGTAATTAGCCAATTCTATACTAGCCAGCTTTTGTTTGGTAGAAATACAGTGAAAAAGCTACTCAAAAGGGTATACCATTCCCCACTGGTTGCGTATCTTAGTGAGGAGATCCATTACATCGCCACTTAGCGGTAGCGTAAAGTTTCTTTGTTCCCCAGCGACGCATGCTCGCATGTCGGAAATCTCGTACTGCAGTGCATTCTTGGTTTTACCAGCAACAATTTCTTCCGTGCTGTTGTCCTCCGTGCGAAACAGGAGGGCTTTGTCTGCACGTGGATAATCGCTCACCTCAATATAGCCCTTTTCACCCGAAATCATGCCCACGGCACGCTGTGGGTGCTTAGCACACATTGTCAGCGCCATGACACCCATCTGACCTTGGCGGTTCTTGAAAATAATAGCGGACTGTTCATCAATGCCAGTCGAGGAATATTCCGGCACTGAGAGAACTACATCTGGACTTTCCTGCAAAAACCATCGTGAGAAAGATGCCGCATAAACGCCAAAGTCAAGCAAGGCCCCACCGCCCAGCTCTTTTCTAAAAAAGTGGCTATCAGAGTCGAATTCTCTTGCTATTCCAAAGTTTGCCTGTAACATCTTTACCTTGCCGATAGTCCCCGAATCAATTAGTTCACGCAATTTTATGTACAGCGGCATGTGGTAAATCGTCATGGCCTCCATAACAACCACATCCTTTTCCACTGCCAAGGCACGCACTTCTTCAAGTTGCCGCGCATTCACGGTGATGGCCTTCTCACACAGTACGTGCTTGCCATTACAAACCGCTTTCTTCATATAATTATAATGTAAATCATACGGCGTAGCTATATAAACAATATCTACATTAGGATCCAGAAGCATCTTATCACAATCGT
>DNPP01000142.1 GCA_003501365.1 Bacillota bacterium | reverse complement strand
AGATAAGTCTGTGCCTTGAGATGAGGGACATGTTTAAAACTCAGTAAAAATCGATACTGAGAGCCAGCATTTATAATAATATTTTTATAATGTATCCGATGATCTCCAGCCTGGACGAGGTGATCGAAGCCAATAAAGTACTGGAGGAAGCAAAAAGCGAATTGAGGGCAAAGGGTATCGGCTTTGATGAGGAAATCAAGTGCGGTGTAATGATAGAGATACCTTCAGCCGCAATCTCTGCGGACATATTGATAACTGAAGTCGATTTTTTCAGCATCGGAACGAATGATCTCTGTCAATACACTTTGGCAGTGGACAGGATGAATGAGAAAATCAGTAATCTATATCAACCATTTCATCCGGCGGTGCTCAGGCTGATTAAAAATGTTATCGACCAATCCCATAAGGCAGGTAAATTTACAGGAATGTGCGGTGAATTGGCAGGAGATCCAACAGCCACACTTTTGCTTCTTGGCATGGGGCTGGATGAATTCAGCATGAGCGCCTCATCAATGCTCATGGTTAAGAAAATAGTCAGAAGCGTATCTTTTGAAGAAGCGAAAAACATAGCGGAGCATGCCCTAAAACTTAAAACTTCCACCCAAATCAGGGAATACTGCGAGATGGCCCTTAAGAAATTAAAAATAGATATCAATCAGGAGGATGGAAAATGTACGCCGAAAGTATAGAAATTCAAAATAAATCGGGACTGCATGCCAGGCCGGCAACTACATTTATTAAAGCGGCACAGAAATTCAAATCGGATATTACGATTGAAAAGGACTCAAAACAGGCCAATGCGAAATCAATCGTTTCCCTGCTTTCGTTAGGAGCGTCAAAAGGCAGCATCGTCAAGATAACTGCAACAGGCGAAGATGAGATCCAGGCAATAAACACGTTGATAGAACTTATCAAGTCTAAATTCGGAGAAGAATGAGTTAAGGTAAGGAGAGAAGGTCTCGTTTATGGAATATAAAGTAACAAAATATGTTCAGATCAAGCAAGATATAATGAACGGTATAAAATCCGGTGAATTAAAGCCCGGAGATAAGGTCGACAGCGAGTCCGTACTGAAGAAAAAATATAATGTGTCGACGATCACGGTCAGAAAAGCATTTAATGATTTGATCAACGAGGGTTATCTCATTGGCGTACAGGGCGTTGGCACTTTTGTTGCCAAGAAGCAAATGATCCGAAGCCTGACATCAATCAGCTTCAGCGATGAATTGCTGCTTCAAGGATATGAAATCGGGATGCAGGTGGATAAAATCGAGGGAATTTTTAATGAAAACATCGCAGGCATACTGGAAATACCGAAAGAGCAGTCCATAGTATGCGTCCGGCGAGTGAGGCTTGCAAATAACGAACCGATTGCTTATCAGAGTTCTTTTGTAGACAGCCGGTTACTCAGTATGGGTCAGGCCCAAAGAATTTACGAAAACGGTTCTTTTTACAAAACTTTGCAGGAAAATAATATTTCTCCTATCTGGGTAAATGAAAATTACTCGGTAAAACAGGTCAACAATATTGGAATTGCAAACTTAATGAATATCAAAAAGAACACGGATACTTTTTTTGTGAAAAGAGTTGCATTCGATGAAGTGGATAAAGTTATCGAATATGCTGAGACTTATTTTAATAAAGACTGGTATTCTGTTACTGTAAATATAAAAGCCCATTAGACTGTTTGATAAAATATCGTTTTGGAAAGAGGAAAATAAAATGTTACAAATGTGGAATGAAATTCTGGAACAGCCGGTTGTTTTGGAAAGATGTCTTAATTATAATACCGAAGTAATTAGGGAAATTGTCAAGCAGATCCGGAGTAAAGGAATAAGTTCAGTCTATATTGCTGCCAGGGGTACTTCGGATCACGCCGCAGTTTACGGCAAATATCTACTTGAACTTGAAACCGGTATTCCAGTGGGTTTGGCAGCTCCTTCTATTTTTACTATGTATAGAAAAACCTTGGAATTAAAAAACAGTTTGGTAATAGGGATTTCTCAATCCGGTAAAGCTGCAGATGTATTGGAAGTAATCCGGGGAGCCCGAGAAAAAGGGGCTTTAACCGTAAGTATTACTAATTTTGATGATTCGCCGCTGGCTGTTGGCGCGAAGTTTCATTTGCTCTGTAAGGCGGGGGAGGAAAAAAGTGTAGCGGCTACCAAAACATTTACCGCCCAAATATATATATTGGCGGCATTGGCAGCGGAATGGGCCAAGAATGAGGTATTAAAGAAAGAATTGTTGACGGTTCCTGAAAAGATTTCGCAAACTTTTGAATTAGCTCAGGGAATAAAAGAACGGGTGGAAAGATACTGTTTTATGAATGAATGTTTTGTGTTGGCGCGGGGAGTTAATTATGCAGTTGCGCTGGAAGCGGCTTTAAAAATACAGGAGACTACCTATGTGCGGGCTAAAGCCTTTGCAACCTCGGATTTTTACCATGGGCCGCTGGCAATGGTTAATAAGGATATCCCGATCATAATCTTTGCACCGGATGGTCCTTCACTCAAAGATTTAAACGAGATGATTCTCAAGTTGAAAGAAGGCCAAAATGAATTAGTGGTAATCTCCAATCGTAAGCAGCTACTGGAGCTTGGTACATATGGGTTTGCCATTCCCGAAACCAATAATGACATTATCTCACCATTTCTTAATGTGGTTTTTGCGCAAATGTTTGCCTGTCAGTTGGCAGTAGTCAAGGGTTTGAATCCGGATGCGCCGAGGGGTCTCCATAAAGTTACCATCACCATGTAATCATGGGGGAGCTAACCGCTAATTATTGTCAAATCAGGAGGTAGAGTAGATATGAAGATTTTAAAGGGCACAATTATTACTCCGTTTAAAAAATTCTTTGGCCATATCGTTGTTGAAAAAGCAACTATCATGGATGTCGTGAAGGGAGAAGTTTTAGAATCCGGAGACACTTTATGACCTCCACCGGAGTTACAAGATTTTTGGGAACCACAATGACTTTAAGTAAAGAGGAGCTGAAGCAGACTCTTTTGTCGGCCTGCGATTTTCAGCGAACTCGAAGTCTGGATGCGGCAGGTTTTAATGGCTTGCATCTTGAGGGGCCCTATATCAATAAAAAATTTAAAGGTGCTCAAAACCCGGAATATATTTTGGAAGCAGACGATGGTTTGTTAATCCGCCTGGCGAAAGAAAATCCCCAAATAATCAAAACTGTTTCGTTGGCCCCGGAGATTAACGGCGCCGAAGGGTTGATCAAAGAGTTAGTATCTTTAGGGATATATATTTCGGCCGGGCATACCGGAGTAGATTATGAGCTGGCCCGCAAAGCATTTGACTGGGGAGTTAATCGGGTAACCCATCTTTTTAATGCGATGCCGCCATTATTGCATCGAGCACCTGGGATCATTACAGCCGCTTTACAAGATGAACGGGTTTTTGTTGAAGTGATTGCCGACGGTATTCATATCCATCCGCCGGTTTTGGATTTGATTGTAAAGCTAAAGGGTCCGGATCGGATTTGCTTGATTACAGATTCAATGGAAGCTGCCGGGTTAAAGGATGGAGTTTTTAAATTGGGTGGTCAAGAGGTGTTTGTCAAAGGCGCGGAGGCCAGGTTGGCCGATGGTACTTTGGCAGGCAGTACCTTGGCTATGGATCAAGCTGTAAGAAATATCATTAATTTTACAGGAGTATTATTACCGGAGGCCATTAAAATGGCTTCATACACTCCGGCTTGCGCAATCGGATTAGGAAAAATTACCGGCAGTATTGAAAAAGGTAAATCCGCCGATTTGGTAATTCTCAATAAGAAGTTGGAAGTAGTGCAGACAATCATCAAAGGAGATGTTGCATTTAAAGCTTCTGATATCAAATTCACTTCACAATTCCAATTATAGTAATTTTAATTGTAATTGAATTGCTTGGGAGTGAGGTAGTAGCGTAAACGCCACGTTAACAAGCCGGTTATAATCCAATTCAAAAGCCGATCGATGATATTACATACGGGGGTATGAATGTTATTAAGATTGGCTTTTAATTTTTTATGGTTTCTTAGCAATTGGTGAAGAAAAAAGGAATATTGAAAAATATGGCAAACTAAATCATCAATCATCAATAGCATTAGTTAACGCCGAATAGAGGGTGATTGCTTTTGGAAAAAAGAACGGCAGTTTGCCTAGACATCGGGGGAACATTTATCAAGTATGGATTATTAACTGAAGACGGTGAATTATCTAATTTCAAAAAACAGAAGACCAATAAAAATGGTACCGATGGTTTAATTGGGCAGGTTATTGAAATCGTCAAGGAATTGATAATTCAATCAGACGAGAATCAGATAACCGGGATCGGTATATCCAGCGCCGGACAAGTAAATCACAAAAAGGGCAACATTTTATTTGCAACTGATAATTTACCGGGATGGACCGGTATCGATATTAAGAGTATTATCGAGAATCATTTTAAGTTAAGGTGTTGTATTGATAATGATGTAAACTGCGCGGCTTTGGGAGAAATGTATTTCGGAAATGCCAAAGGATTGGAAGACTTTGTCTGTATTACAATTGGGACTGGAATAGGCGGAGCTATTGTCAAGGATTCTAAACTAATTCACGGCTATGTCGGCTCGGCGGGTGAAGTTGGCCACATGATTATCAAAGCTGGCGGGAGGAGATGCAATTGCGGAAATAGAGGATGCTATGAGCAATATGCATCTGCATCGGCCTTAAAACGGGATATAATAGAAAAATTAGGAATGAGTTATCTTACTCCGGATAACGGGTTTAAGTTGCTGATAACTGATTATCAAACAGATCAAAAGTTGAGAAATATTATGAATGGATATATTAAGTATGTCTCGATGGGTATTATAAATTTACTTCATTTGTTTAATCCGGCTGCCGTAATCATCGGTGGTTTTGTTAGTGAATATGATTTTTTACTAAAAAAAATTAGTGAGAATGTTTATCAAAAAGCAATGCCGGAATTCACAAGAGATTTAATGATTTTCCCGACTTTATTAGATAATAAGGCGGCCCTTTTTGGTGTCAGCACATATATATTTAAGGAAATTCAATAGCACAACTGAAAAGTAAGAAGATGGTATTCTCTTTTGGATAGTTTTTTGACTAGGGAATGCAAGGAATGTAATATGAAAGGATTGTAAAATGATGAACCGTGGAACAAGTAATATTATACTCTATATAAAAAGCATTTATAATTCGCTTACCAAATCGGAGCAAAAGGTAGCGGAAGCAATTTTAAAAGATAATGAAAGAATAATATACAGTTCAATTACAGACTTTGCAGAAATTTCAGAGGTAGGCGATGCTACAGTATTAAGATTTTGCCGAAAAATCGGTTTTAAAAGTTATCAATCTTTTAAGTTGGAATTAGCTAAGGAACTGTCAAACCAAAATAATCCTGCTATAAGTACATTAAATGACGAATTTAATGCCAACGATTCCCTCGGGGAAATTGCGAGAAAAACAATTAACTTAAACATATCCGCGATTAATGAAACCCTAACACTGATTGATCTGAATGAAATACAGAAGGCGGTAGAATTAATGATTTCCGCCCAAAAAATCTATTTTTTCGGTTCAGGGGTGTCTCAAATTACTGCCCAAGATGCAGTGTATAAGTTTACCAGGATAGGGCTTAATGTCGCGACTTACGTAGATTATCACATGCAATTAATGCAAGCATCTTTATTAACCAATAATGATGTGGGAATTGGCATCTCATTTTCCGGTAGTACCAAAGATACCTTAGAAGTTTTAAGAAATGCCAAACAAGCAGGAGCCCAACTTATTAGCATAACTCACCATGCCAAATCACCTATTACCAAAATAGCCGATATAGTTTTGCTTCATGGTTCAAAAGAAGACCCATTACAAGGCGGAGCCTTTCCCACTAAGATATCACAATTAATTGTAATTGATATATTGTATAATGCCATTTATAAAAGAATCGAGAAAGAGGCAATTAAATATAAAGAATTAACTTCAAAGGCCATACTGGATAGATTACTATGAACATGTAGTAACTTGCTTTATCAGCATACATTACGTTATACCTGAGCGGAGGCAAAAATCTTCAGGGAAGAGCTTTAAAATTTTATGGAGAAAAAATTCGACATTAATTTAAATTATGAAGGATTTTTTCATATCAATCTATAATATAATAGTTAGTGAAATACTAGGAGAGTAATTATGAACATTTTAAATAGAGGTTTAATAGTATCATGTCAGGCGTTAGAAGATGAACCATTGTTCGGTATGGGGATAATGACAAAAATGGCAATGGCGGCGAAAGCCGGAGGTGCTATAGGATTAAGGGTCAACGGGTTGGATGATATCATTGCTATTAAAAAAGAATGTGACTTACCGGTGATTGGGATTATCAAAAAAGTATATCGGGGCTATGACGTTTATATTACACCAACGATGAACGAAGTAGCCCAATTGGTGACTGTAAACCCTGATATTATTGCATTGGATGCTACAATGAGGCAAAGACCGGAATTTGAAAAGCCGGAAGAATTTATTGCAGCAGTAAAAAAGCGATTTAATGTTTGTATTATGGCAGATATATCGAATTTTGAAGAAGGATTTAACGCTTTTCAAGCAGGTTCAGACATGATAGCCACTACATTGGCGCTAGATATCAATTATGGTATGGGTAAAAGATCGCCGGATCTTGACTTAATCAGAAAGTTGGCGGCTCAAATCAGTATTCCGGTGATCGCTGAAGGAAATATTGAAAGTCCGGAACAAGCGGTGGAATGCCTTAAAGCAGGCGCGTATGCAGTAGTTGTCGGCAGTGCAATCACCCGACCGCAACTCATAACGAAAAGATTCGTGGAAGAGATAAACGATTATATCATATTGGAGTGATAAACATGAATTCAAAGGAAAGAATTATTAATGCCATGGAATTACGGGAGGTAGACCGGATTCCAATCTTTCCGGTCATAACCTTTATTCATGCGTCGAGATTGCTTAACAAAAAAGTCTCGGAAATTGTTGCGAATCCTGATTTATGTTATGAAGCCTTATACCGGGCTTGGGAATATTATGGTTTTGACGGTTTCGAGGTTCCGGCATTAAACGAATTTGTAATATTTCAAGAAAAATTAAAAGCTGAAATATACAATGATGAATTAAGGCTTGTTAATAACGCAGGTAAGTATCTATATAAAGTTTCCGAAGATGATACCGAGATCGCGCTTGAGAAGCTGGAGATGGAGATCACCGCTATTTTGAATCAGGGTTATCCGGATAAAGCTCAGCTCATCAATAAAGGTTTTATGGATCCGGTATATCAACTTATTAAAAGAATAAATAACCGGGCGTTTATTACGGGGCATGCCCCCGGGCAGACCTTAAATAGTCTGGTCAAATATCGGGGTTCGGATCAGGCGATATTTGATCTCCTAGAGAATCCGGATCTTACCCATAAACTTTTCAACCATTTTACAGATGCTTCGATCGAACTCGGCAAGGCATTTGCTGAAGTTGGCGCGGATGCTATTTATATCGGCGATGCCTGGGCCAGTGCTTCGATAATTTCTCCAGCGATGTTTTCCGAATTTTGTGTTCCATATTACTCTAAAGCTGCCAAAGCATTTCATGGTATGGGCTTAAAGGTTTATCTACATATTTGTGGTAACTCCGCCCCGATATTGGAAATGATGGCTGATACCGGTGTCGATGCGATCGAACCCTTGGACCCTTTAGGTGGAGTGAAGTTAAGTGACGCCAAGCAGAGAGTCGGTAATAGGGTCTGTTTAAAGGGTGGTATAAGCACGCTAACTTTATTAAATGGAAAGGAGGAGGAGATCAAAAAGGAGGTCTTAGAAAGTATTGAACAAGCCGGAAAGACTCCCGGGTTTATCTTTGGAACTGGGGATGACATTCCGAGGGATGCACCTGTAAAAAGTGTCAAGTTTATGTGCGAACTGGTAAAAAATTCAAATTATTAAAGGGGGTCGTTGCTTTTGAAGAAATCAATAATCATCTTGCTATGCGCAATTATGCTGATGGGTTTGGTAGTTATGCAATCCGGTAGCGCAGCAAACAAGTATGAGGGTAAAAAGCTGACTGTATTGTATATGTCCAGCGTTTATGCGGATGCAGCTAAAAAAGTAGCCACAGAGTTCAAGAAACAAACTGGAGCCGATGTCGAAGTTGTTGACTTTCCTTATGTGACTTTACATGAAAAAGAGGTACTGGACTTAAGCAGCAACACAGGAGCCTATGATGTTATTTCAGTTGCTTGTCAATGGGATGGTGAAATGGCGCCTTTTCTGACAACTCTTGATCCCTATATCAAGAGAGATAAATATGATAAATCGGATATCATCAACAATGTATTAAATCAAGCCGGGAGTTGGAATGGGAAAATCACCGGAATTCCGCATGCGAATACTCCTTACACTTTAGCCTATCGAACCGATTTGGTGAAAAGCGTACCGAAGACCTGGGACGAATACCTTGCCTTATGTAAGAAACTTACCGATAAATCAAAGAATTTTTATGGAGTATCCATTCCCGGGGTGAAAGAACAATTCAGTAGCTTGTTTTATATCCGTTTATGGTCAATGGGCGGCGCCTGGGCTGATCCGAATTGGAAAGCCGCTATCGATAGTCCCCAGACTCGAAAAGCCTTAATTCATTGTAAAGAGTTATTTAATTATGCCGATCCGGCGGCTTCTTCCTGGGGGTTATCGGAGTCCATTAATGCTTTTTTACAAGGCAAAGCAGCATTCTGCGAAGCATGGCCAACCTTGGGAATCACGCTTGATGGCGATAATCCAGAGAAATCAAAAATAGTTGGGAAATGGGCAACAGCTCCATTTCCGTATGACAAAACCGGAATAACCAATCTCAGCGCTTGGGATCTATCCATACCGAAAGCCACCAAGAACAAAGACTTGGCTTGGGAATGGATTAAGTTTTACACCAGCAAAGAAAACCAAAACAAATTCTACAAAGATTATGCAATCTGTTCTCCGAGAAAGAGTTTTTGGAATCAGCCGGAAATCAAGACTTCTAAGATTGCCTCGTTGAGAACCGCGCTTGATACGGCAATTATTTGGTGGAGACTGCCTGCTTCAACTGAAGCCGATAAAGGTCTAGGAATAGCTGCAGGGCAATATATTTCAGGGCAAGCCGATCTTGAATCGACTGTTAAGTTAATGAAAAAAACCATAGTAGATGCATTAAAGGCCAGCCCACCGCCAGCCGGTGTCAAGAACACTAACCGATAAGGTTTAAGCCATAAATAGAGCCGGGACTCCGTAATAAGGAGCCCCGGCCTAAAAACAAAATTTCTAATGGTGGTTACAAATGAAAAAAGTATTGATAAATAATAAATTTATAACCTGGCTTTTTCTGCTGCCAACTATTTTATTTTTGGCGTTAACTGCATTTATTCCTCTTTTGTATTCTCTTTGGCTTAGTTTCTTTAACCTAAAAATAAATATGCCATATTTAACACCTAGATTTGTAGGTCTGACGAACTATGTGCGGATGTTTGGGGATGAAATTTTTGTCCGGAGTACAATTAATACGGTTATCTTTGCCGTGACTTCAGTGTTGTTTGAGATTACGCTCGGAGTGATATTGGCGATGATGATTTCGGGTGAATCGAAACGAGAGAGGGTAATTAGAGCGGTTTTAATGGTCCCGATGATTATGGCCCCGGTTGCGGCAGGTACAATGTGGCGAATGTTGCTTGATTCATCTACCGGAGTAGTAAATTACTTGGGAGTATTGGTCGGGCTTCCTAAAATCGGCTGGCTTGGCAATCCTATTCTGGCTTTTGTCTCGGTGATCATCGTTAATGTCTGGCAGGTAGTACCGTGGACAGCGATTGTAGTTATTTCAGGTTTAAAAGGGATACCTCAAGATATTATTCATTCTGCACTAGTGGACGGCGCATCACCCTGGCGGATATTTTGGAAGATTGTCTTGCCCCAGATAAAGCCCATTTTAGTAGTGGTTTTTTTGATTCGATTTATTGATGCCTTTAAGGTTTTTGATACCATTTATGTAATGACCGGCGGTGGCCCTGGGATGGCGACCGAGATGCTGCCAAACTATATTTTCAATCAAGGGCTTAACTATTTTGATGCCAGTTATGCGGCGGCATTGGCGATTTCATTTATCGTAGTCATGTCTTTGATCTCCAGTTTGTTCATCAACGCCAAGAGCCGGAAAGAAGCCAAAAATATCTAAGGGGAATGGGAATTATGCAAAGAATAAGAAAATTGGCCCGTGAAATAGAAATCAGTAATATATTTGGGGATTTTTTAACCAAACCCGTCAGGTATATTCTGTTAGCTTTATGTTTAATCCTGATTATCTTTCCGTTTTATTGGTTGTTCTCCTGTTCCATAAAGTTAAAACAGGATTTTTTGGCATTTCCCCCGGTTTTTGTACCTGTTCGGATTACATTAGAGCATTTTAAAGCTATCTTTGAAAACCAAAATATTATATTAAATTTCTATAACTCATTGGTGATTGCCTTGGTAACGACTGTTATCAGTGTACTGGTAGGCAGTATGGCTGCTTATGCGGTCTGCAAGGGTGAGCTTTCAAACCGAATAAGAAATATATGCGCTTTTTGGTTTTTGATTCAGAAAATGTATCCGGCCATAGCGACTGCCATACCAATATACCTGGTGATGCGAAATCTGCACTTGATAGATACCAAAACCGCTTTGATAATTATGAATACCAGCTTTAATCTTCCATTGGTTATCTGGTTAATGATTGGTTTTTTCAACGAAGTTCCGGTGTCGCTTGAGGAATCGGCAATGTTGGATGGATGTAATCTTTGGCAGCGATTTTTTAAGTTGATTCTCCCGATTACCAAACCCGGATTAATTGCTGCGGGAATCCTAACCTTTGTTGCTACCTGGAATGAGTTTTTGTTCGCAGTTATTTTGTCGGTCCGGCAAGCCAAAACTCTGCCGGTTGTAATTGCCGGTTTTATTACGGACCGGGGATTGGAATGGGGTCAGATGGCGGCTGCTAGCGCCATAATTATTGTCCCGGTGATCATCTTGGTGTGGTTGGCTCAAAAAGACTTTGTTAACGGACTGATGATGGGCGCCGTCAAAGAATAAGGAGCGGAGGCTGATGGATAATGAAAGGTAAAAATTTTTCATGAATTCATATACCAGAACAATGGCTGCTATATATGGTGAAACCTATGACCGGACTCCGGTGATTCCATTGATTATTCAACATGCACTATACATAGCCAAAATACCTCATCGCGAGTATTCGACTAATGGTTCTAAAATGGCTGAGGCCCAGCTTTTTGCATTACGCAACTATGACTACGATGGTTTTCATATCACTACCGATAACCAAATTATCTCGGAGGTGTTGGGGTGTAATATTTTTCTTCCTTTTGATGAGCCTCCTCAGTATCGAAAAAGAATACTTCAAGATAACGCCGAACTGAAACAGCTGAAAACAGGCTTTAATCCAGCCAAGGATGGTAGAATGCCGGTTGTTTTAAATGCTACCAAGATTTGTAGGGAGTATATTAAAAATAATTTTTTTTTGAAAGTTAATTGCGACTCCGGCCCATTTTCGGTGGCTGCCGCTTTAAGGGGTGAAGAGAATTTCTTTAGGGATCTTTATGACGATGAACAATATGTTTATGACTTGCTTGATATCTGTACGGAGGCTGTTATTAAATATGCAAAGGCAATTGCAGATTCCGGCGCTCACGCCATTACTTTCGGAGATTCGACCGCCGGACTTATTGGAGGGAAGATGTACGAAAAGTTTGCCTTGCCATTTGAGCAACGGGTCATTCAATCAATTAAAGATATCGGACTGCCCGCATTCATGCATATTTGTGGTAATACTAGGGGGATCATTGATTTGATGGCTGATTCGGGCGCCAATGTTTTAGAGATTGATACCCTAACCGATTTGCCGACGGCTTACCAAAAAACGGATTATCGGATTTGTCTGGAGGGAAATATCCATCCTTCAGCGATTTTACTGCAAGGAACCGCCCAAAGTGTTTATGATGAGTCTATTAAGTGTATCCGGGAATCAAAGGGAAAATATTTGATTTTGAGCAGCGGTTGTGAAGTGCCACGCTTTACTCCGGAAGAAAATATTAAAGCAATGATAAGAGCCGCCCAAGAAACTATTTTTAACATCATACCTTAGAAAGGAAGAATGGAATGGAAAAAGAACGGATTGAGTATTTACGAAATTTTTATCAACAGTATTTGCTGGAAAACTGCATTCCTTTTTGGATTAAAAACGGGCTTGATCATCAATACGGCGGTATTTGGTCCTGCTTGGATCAAAAAGGCGATGTTTATAATACCGATAAATCGGTATGGTTTCAGGGAAGAGGGACTTGGATGTTTTCCAGGTTATATAATCTGATGGGCCAGAAAGCCGAATGGTTGAATGCGGCCAAACTAGGTTATGATTTTTTAATCAATCACTGTTTTGACTTGGACGGGCGGATGTTTTTTTCAGTAACCCGAGATGGAAAACCTCTTCAAAAAAGGCGTTATATGTTTAGTGAGACTTTCGCCATTATTGCTTGTGCGGAGTACTCAAAAGCCAGTGGGGATAAAGCTGCTTTAGATAGGGCCAGACAGATTTATGAAATGGTATTGGATTTATATAGAAATCCCGGTAAGATCCAACCCAAAATAAATCCGCAAACACGGATGACTAAAGCCCTCGCTATGCCAATGATTTTACTGAATACTACCCAGTCTTTGAGAGAGATTGATCCGGATCTTAAATATGATGGGCTTGCCAAAGAGTTTGTCGATGAAATTTTAAAAGATTTTTTCAAACCGTCGGCGGGAGCAGCGTTTGAAATAGTAGGTCCGAAGGGCGAACGGCTTGATTCCCCACAGGGCCGTTGCATAAATCCCGGTCATTCCATTGAGGCGTCCTGGTTTATTATGCATGAGGGAATATACCGAAAAGATCAACAACTGATTGACCAGGCATTACAATTACTTGATTGTTCACTGAAAATCGGCTGGGATGATTTATATGGAGGTTTACTCTCTTTTGTTGATATTGAAGGAAAACCGACTGAACAGCTGGAGGCGGATATGAAATTATGGTGGCCTCATACCGAAGCTTTGCATGCATTGCTATTGGCACATCACCTGACCGGTAATACAAAATATGAAGAGTGGTATAATAAGGTTCATGTTTGGTCGTTTGGACATTTCGCTGACCAGAAAAACCCCGAATGGTTTGGGTATTTACATCGGGACGGTTCTGTATCCAAAACTTTAAAAGGGTCGATGTGGAAAGGGCCGTTTCATCTACCTAGGGTATTGCTATTGAACACAAAATTGTTAGAGACAATGGGCAAATAAGTATTACAAATAAATGCCCTTCCGGATTTGGAAGGGCATTTAGTACAAAACTAAGACAATCGGCGATGAATGGGAAACGTATCAAGTCCTGTCCAAGAAAGCGATGGGAAAGATGCGTAAGAATGTCGGTAAGGTATTTACCAGCAGAACAACGATGCTGCTGGACATACAGGATATGATTAAAACGCTGAATTCGAAATCATTGGAATTAGAAACTACTATGGCTTCAAAAATGCAGGGAAGCAGCTAAACAAGATGACAATCGATGCTCAATACCATGTTTTCCGGTTTATCGGAACATGGAAAGGATCAACGGTCAGCGCTAATGGATAAGTTAATTGATTCGCTGGAAAAGGGTTCCGGCCTTACTATGGATACTTTTGAGGAAGAAGAGATAATGCGTCGCGGACCTCATCGGATGGGGATGGAAGAAGACGGAGAATTTCCAGGACGGCCGGGTTCTTCTCATGAACGGGATTAATTAGACAAAACGAATAGATTAATAACACTCTTTTTTGTAGTTGAGAAGAGTAAGGATAGTAACACTAAAATGAAAATAAAAAGCAGAATCGGAGGCTTTAGCGATAAAATGAATGTGTTTGTATTTTCAGCCTTCTCGCCTTCGACCCTATTTTTTCCCCAATGTTGTAGAGGGGAATATCATTTGCTATGCAGGAGTCGGTTCAAATGTTTTGACCCATTGTCCCAGGAGAACTACAATACACGATAGATGGGAATTAATCCCTTTTGGTGCCAGGAATACCATAAAATAATAAATCCATGCAACAAAAAAGCAGCCTTTGGCTGCTTTTATCTTTTTGTTTTGGTGCCCAGGACGGAGCACCTCATGAATGGCACATAGAAAAGGCCAGTTTAAAACGCTAAGAAATTATTCTGTTAGGCGATTTCAGATATGGCATTTTCTAATTGTAATTGTGCCTTCAATTGTTCACTTAGCTCAATCTTTAGCGGTCATATTAAGTCTTGGCCAGATCAAGAAGAATTTTTTTATGCCGGGCTAAGGTTTCGCCTTCGCCCCGGGCCTCGGCTTCCAGATCGGCGCGGGATTTACGGAGATATAAACAATAAGGCATTTGCCACCTCAATTAGCTATTTTAAAATATCATCATCCCAAAATTTTTTGAAATCTTCATCGGCTTTAGCTGTTTCTTTTAAGGAAGGATCGAATTCAAGCGTTTTTTTTAAAGATTGTTTGGCAGATCGAATATTGTTTAAACCTAAATATTGATAGCCAAGATTATACCATGCTATAGCATTTTCAGGATCAATTTCCAGAGCTTTTTTGGTGGCATTTAGAGCCTCGTGAAATTGTTGAAATTTATATAGTATATCGCCTAAATTAATCCAAGTATTGCCATTTTTAGGGTCAATTTCGATAGCTTTTTTATAGGCATTAACAGCATCCTGAAATTGATTTAAGTTATTAAGAGTAATGCCCAAATTATACCAAATGCTTGAATTTTTAGGATCAATCTGTAAAGCCTTCAGATAATGAGATTTAGCCCCATCATAGTCTTCGAAATATTCTTTAAGAAGATTGGCCAAATTATTATGAGCTTCACAATAGTCGGGATTGATTTTTAAGGCTTCAAGGCAATGAGATTTAGCCCCATCATAGTCTTTAAAATGTTCTACAAGAAGAACGGCTAGATTATTATGGACTTCACAATTATCCGGATTGATTTTCAATGCCTCATCATAGTTATATTTAGCTTTTTTTAAATTATTGTTTTCTCCCGCAATATAGGCCCGCATGAAATAATAATCCGATGTTTTTCCATACTTATCGCGGAATTGATCCAATTGGATTTCTTGCTCCTCAAAGCTCGCAATATCGCCGATTTCCAGCAATTCCGCCAATTGATCGGCATTTTGATAACCGATAAAATCCAAAACCGGCCTATAATTCTGGGCTTTCAATTCGTTAAACGACGGGTGGTTTAGATCGGATATAAATGCCAGAAACTCTCCAATATATCTGCAGATGCGTTCCTTGATCCGGCATTCTTCAATTAATTCTTTAGCGTTTAAGGGGTCGATTTTATTTAAAAGGGCTTTTGCTTTTGCCGCTTCGTTTTCCCAATAACGTATATACTTTATTTGCCCTTCCTTGGTCAAGATGTCTTGCGCATCTTCCAGCCGTACCGGGAGCAGCCTTTTGTCATAATTTTTTTCCTGTTGGAATTCCCATATCTCATACATGCAGTTCCGCGACTTTAAATAGTCGGCGCTGATCACCATCAGGAGATAATCGCAATCGCGGACCCGTTTCATAAAGCCGGAGATTTGATTGTAATACCCCAGATCACGTTTGTCTCTTATGAAGGTGATACCGATACGCTTGAAATAGTTGTCGATTTCATCAACCACGGCCTCGTTCTTCCATGAATAGGAAATAAAATTAGTGCTATTGCTGCCCATGAAGAAATCACCCCCGAATGGAATCAGCCCCATGTATATGCCGGGTAAAGCCGGAGAAGACAGGATTTAAACCTACAATCCTATTTTTATATAAATATTGCTTTATTGTATCGGCCAATAGGAGACATCATGAGTGACATACTGAAAAGGCCTCATTAAAGCGATAATTCCCCTTCATTTATTTTAAAATATCATCATCCCAAAATTCTTTAAAATCCTCATCGGCTTTAGCTGTTTCTTTTAGGGAAGGATCAATTTCGGTAGCCTTTTGTAAAAATTGTTTGACTAGATCCTTGTTATGAGTTTGCATATGTGAATTGGCCAGGCTATACCACGCAAGAGCATAATTTGGATCAATTTCAATAGCTTTTTTATAGGCATCAATGGCATCCGGGAATTGATTTAAGTTATCAAGAACATTACCCAAATCACACCAAATACTTGAATCCTCAGGGCCAATCTGTAAAGCCTTAAGAAAATGAAATTTAGCCTCATCATAGTCATTGAAATGATCTGCAAGAAGAAGGGCTAGATTACTGTGGACGTCACAATCCTCCGGATTGATTTTTAAAGCCTTAAGAAAATGAGATTTAGCCTCATCATAGTCATTGAAATGATCTGCAAGAAGAAGGGCTAGATTATTGTGGACTTCGCAATAGTCAGGATTGATTTTTAAAGTCTCAAGATAATGAAATTTAGCCCCATCATAGTCATTGAAATGATCTTCAAGAAGAATGGCTAGATTATAATGGGCTGTATAATAGTCCGGATTAATTTTTAAAGCCTTAAGATAATGAGATTTGGCCTCATCATAGTCATTGAAAGGATCTGCAAGAAGAATGGCTAAATTATAATGGACTTCGCAAGAGTCCGGATTAATTTTCGAGGCCTCATCATAGTTATATTTAGCTATTTTAAAATTATTGTTCTCCGCCGCAATATAGGCCCGCATGAAATAATAATCCGATGTTTTACCATACTTATCGCTGAATTGGTCCAATTGGATTTCTTGCTCCTCAAAGCTTGCAATATCGCCAATCTCTAGCAATTCCGCCAATTGACCGGCATTTTGATAACCGATAAAATCCAAAACCGGCCTATAATTCTGGGCTTTCAATTCGTTAAACGACGGGTGGTTTAGATCGGATATAAATGCCAGAAACTCTCCAATATATCTGCAGATGCGTTCCTTGATCCGGCATTCTTCGATTAATTCCTTGGCGTTTAAGGGGTCGATCTTATTTAAAAGGGCTTTTGCTTTTGCCGCTTCGTTTTCCCAATAACGTATATACTTTATTTGCCCTTCCTTGGTCAAGATGTCTTGCGCATCTTCCAGCCGTACCGGGAGCAGCCTTTTTTCATAATTTTTTTCCTGTTGGAATTCCCATATTTCATACATGCAGTTGCGCGACTTTAAATAGTCGGCGCTGATCACCATCAGGAGATAATCGCAATCGCGGACCCGTTTCATAAAGCCGGAGATTTGATTGTAATACCCCAGATCACGTTTATCTCTTATGAAGATGATACCGATACGCTTGAAATAGTTGTCGATTTCATCAACCAAGGCCTCGTTCTTCCATGAATAGGAAATAAAATTATTGCTATTGCTGGCCACGAAGAAATCACCTCTGAACGGAATAGAACCCGTGCACCTACCAGATAGAGTGGGGAAGACGGGATTTAGATTTGCGGCCCCCCGTATGCGAGTATTAGGCCCATTAGTGATTCATTTTGGTATCGCCGGAGGGAGCCGAACCCCCATATAATCAATTTTTTTAAACTGTTAAATTTGTTCAGTCTTTTATAGCTATCAATTGCTTCACAATTTCGAGGAGATCATCCTTATATTTGAAAATATCATCCAAAGTATCGATGGACATCTTAACTTCCTTGTCACCTTTGGGATAAACAATATGTTTTTTAGACCCATCTAAAAACAAACGACAAATCCATTTTCGGGAGTTGTTATCAAGTAAAATTCCGAAATATGAGACCGTGTCTTTATATGATATACGCTTAGGATCAACAATTTCTCGGCATATTGATTTGACCAAGTAAAATGCTTCCAACTCCATTGCAGTCGTAATAATAACCTTTTTCCCATCCTCTTCAGTAAGCGGTTCTTCAGCTTTTGTTGGGGCAGATTCGGACTCTGAAGAGATGGTTGTTTCGAGCGCGGCTTTTAGTTTATCATTCATTAATTCGCTTATATATTGGTTTAGGGCTTTTTTAACGATTGGCTTAAATCGATCCACAACATTCTGGGTAGCTTTACCTTCATAAATCCCCCAAATAAAATATTTAATAAAATCTTCCTTAGGTTCTCTAAGTTCTTCCTCAAATATGGATTTAATTTTATTGGTATATTTTAGGGTTGTCGCGGATGAAAATAATTCCTCAACGTTATAAACTTCTTTTGTGAATTTTTTCAGTTCTGCCACTGTTGAATCTTTAATATCCAATAAATTAAACTCTAAAAAGGGTGTTTCGTCCATTTTATTAGGTTCCTGGATATCTGAAAAGAATTTATATTGGAGACCATTGGTAAGTATGGCAAATTTGGATTGGGTTGTTGTAAAATATCTAAATAATTGACTATCATGAGTTTTAAGTGAGTCATCTATGTTCTTGGCCTCAATTAAAATCGACGGTTTACCGTCTATTATAATCCACTTTTTCACCTTTTTTAATCCCGATATCGGCTGTAAATTCGGGTATTACTTCATTAGGATTGAAGATGTTATATCCTAATAATTGAATGAATGGCAATATTAATGAATGTTTAGTAGCTTCTTCGGTTTGAATTTGGCCCTTAATCTCTTGAATTTTGACTGAAAACTGTTTTACCTCGTCAATAAAATCCATAAAAGTTGCCCCCCTAATTTTTATATTTGATTCCTATAACCCCGGAAAAATCTTTGCGGTATTTCCTCACAGCTGAATATTCTTACGGCTAAGCCGAAAAAATCTTTGCGTTATTATTTGGAAGTGAATTCCTTTGAATTTGTTAATTCAACTTCTTCCTATATTTGCAAAAAAATAATACTAGTCTTAACTTCACCAACTCCGCATCAACGTTGAAATATCTTCCCAAATCCCCAATTTCCACAATTCCTTTTTTAATTGCTTCATCGAGAATAGCATCCGGCATTAGATATTCAGCAGCCCAGGCCATCGCATAGTATTCTTCACGGCTCATTTCGATCCGATCTTTGTAATGCATATATGTATGAGTTGCATTGCTTTTAGTACCGGTAAAATGATGCCCAAGTTCATGGGCAAGCACAGTACGATAATGGGATAGATTATCATATAAACATTTTGATAAACCAATAACCGGGGGGCATCCCGGGCGGCTAAAGTAGAATGCCTCTAACTCAGTCTGCAAGTCAAGATATTCAACCACGATCCCTTTATTATAAGCAAGCTTAAGTAGTTTATAGGGCATCATGACTCCCCGACATAATAAAAAGACAGAAAATGTCGAATTTTGTCGAAACGGACCAATAAAATTAAAACCCGCTTGAATAAGCAGGTTTTACGGTTGCATTATCTATGCTGTTATAAGATGTCAACGGCGGGAATTATCGCGGCGGGTCCCCGGGCTTCCATCCTTTCCACTTCTGATATAGATATTCGGTATAATGTTCCAAAAACCTTTGAACGAATTTCAAAATGCTTAATAGTCGGATTTCCAATTCATTTTAATTTTTTTGGCCGGGAGAGTTAACGTTATTTTTTATTTATTGAAATAGAGGCTTTTGTTTTATGGTAAATGAAGGGATTAGAAATGAATCGATAGAATATAATAATTAAATTAGAATTAGTGGGGGTGAGTCAAATGATTACCAGAGAACAGATAAATCAAGTCGTAGAGACGATAGTTCAAAACGTTCACCCGGAGAAAGTTATTTTATTTGGGTCTTATGCTAACGGGAACCCTGGCGAAGATAGCGATCTGGATTTATTGGTAATCAAAGACATGCCTCAAAAACGGGTTCAAAGAGGGCGCGAGATTCGAAAATTTTTAAGGGGAATGGCTATTCCTATTGATTTACTAGTTTACACACCACAGGAAATCGAGGAATGGCATGATACAAAATCTGCTTTTGTAACCAAAATTGTGGATCAAGGTCAGGTTTTGTATGGATAAGAAGCATTTATTGGTTCATGAGTGGATGACTAAAGCTGAACATGATTTGGGTTTAGCGGAATTGGCTATTACTAATAAACCTGAATATAAAGATCTTATTTGTTTTCATTGTCAGCAGAGTGCTGAAAAATACCTAAAAGCATATTTAATCCTTTTGAATATTCAGTTTAAAAAAAGCCATAGCCTAATCTATTTGCTAGACTTATTAGCAGAGAAGGAAAGCGTTCTTGATAGCCTATATGAAACGGCTGAGATTTTGGAGGATTATGGAGTTGAAGTTCGTTATCCGGGTGATTGGACTCAACTTACTGCAGAAGATATTCATGAAGCCTATCAAGCAGCTTTGAAAATAAAAGAATTCATCAAACAAAAGATAAATTAAGTAGAATCATTAGTGTCGGTGAAACCCCCAAAATAGTAAAATTGAAGAATAAAAAAGCAGCCCATTTCGGCTGCTTTAATTTTTCTTAATTTTGGTGCCCAGGACCGGACTTGA
>DNPP01000480.1:18869-19890 GCA_003501365.1 Bacillota bacterium | reverse complement strand
ATCATATATTGTATCGACTTTCGTTTTGGGTTTTATAACAAATTTAAAAATTAAGGGAGGAATGAAATTTGGCTAAAAAATCTTTACATGCGGTTTGCCGGTGGACTTTTAACCCCGGTAAGGGTGGCTTTACCCCCGGTGATATGAGGCCTGCTTGGAGTGCTCAGAACTTGGACGGTGTGGGAGTTATTCGTTTGATTAAGGATAAAATCGCCCCCCGGATGCCGGACAATGTTGAACTTGGATTTGAAGTCCATTATGACAGCGAGATCGATGAGAAAACCGCTCCGGCGATCGCTGATGCGCTGCTCGATGCCAAAATGCATTTGGCAATGATTACCCCCGGCGCACATAGCCATTTCGGATATGGCGGAGTTTGCTCACTGGATCCTAAAGAACGTAAAGCCGCTGAAGAACTGGGAACCAAAACCGTAGAACTTGCTTATGGCCCGCTTAAAAAAGCTTGGCATCCCGATGTCGCCAAGGCACCCTCTTTAGTTCTCTGGAACGGTTCCTATGGATATGATCTGGCTTCGGTTGGAATTAAGCAAATGTATCAAAATCTGAAAGAGAGTATCGCCAATCTTTGTAAATATGAAGCCCAAAAGGGCGGTAGCCTTTATATCGGTTTTGAGCCGAAACCTAATGAAGGTCATCCGGCGATGATTATTCCGACGGTAGCTTCGGCTTTGCTCTTCTGGCGCCGTATTGAGGATGAGTTTGGGGTATCCCGTAAGAAAAAAGGAGTTAATAAGGAATTTGGACACTCCGAAATGATTGGTTTGGATCATGTATATGACTCGGTTGAAGAACTGGATAATGACGCAATGGTACATATGCATTTAAACAGCCAGGGTTATAATGACGGCATTATTTTAGGCGGCCCCGGCAAATATGATATCGACCATGGCACCCGCATTAACGGCATGAATATCGCAATTGCCGGATTGCTCGAAGAAGCCGGCTTTGACCGTTGGAAAGGCCATGATATGCAAGTCCGGGCTTATGATAATGAGGAACA
>DNPP01000480.1:5492-18480 GCA_003501365.1 Bacillota bacterium | reverse complement strand
TGATGAGAGCTGCAGTAGTCGGCGCTCAAAAACATTTTGATCTGATGTATCGATAATCCCCTTTTGCCATATTTGTTTATGAGGCAGCTTAGAAGTATCGGGGCTGCCTCTTTGCTTTGTTTGGGTTTTTATACATATCCAAATATTTGGAATTATACTAGAAATAAGGCATGTATAGTGGTAAAATTGAATTATTGGTTAAAAATGCAGTTATTATATGCTGAAATTGGGGTTGAAGCGTGAGATACAATCTAATCGGCATTTTGATTATTCTTGTCATCATCATCGCAATCGTTTTAGTCTATAATACCTCAAGCTTTTTATGGAAAGAAACGGGCGTAACATATCATTCCCAAGATCCTCGTAATTATCGTTATCATTTTGTAATGATAACCCCGGCTACCGATGATGGTTATTGGAATCAAGCCCATTCTGGCGCACTTAAGGCGGCGGATTCCCAAAAAGTCGCTCTGGAATATTTCGGACCCAAATTCTTAGATTTAAAAGAATTGGAACGTTTCCTTGAAATGTCGATTCTATCCAGTGTGGACGGCATTTTAATTTCTGTACCCAAGGACCCGAATTTTAAAGCACTGATCAATGAAGCGGTTGAAAAAAAGATCCCGGTAATTTCCCTCTTCAATGAAAGTGACGAGACCAAACGAGTGGCTTTTGTAGGCGTTAATACATACGATTTGGGTTTTAAGACCGGACAAGCTCTGCGTAGAGCAGTATCCGGCACTATAAAAGTCGCGGTCTTGGTTAACTCCTCTTTTTCCAATGTAAATTATCATCGTTATTTAAAAGGGATTCAGGACGCAATCTCCAGCGAGTCCGGGCTGCAATTAAATTTAATCTTAACTTCCAAGGGAAGCAGTATTAGCGCTGAGGAACAAACTCAAACCATCCTGACCCATCATCCTGAAATTCAAGTAATCATTTGTTCGAGCGCCAGTGATACCTTAGGAGTAGCCAAGGTTGTAGTTGATTTAAACCGGGTGACTCGGATGACTATCATCGGTAGCGGATTGACATCCGAGATTGCAACGTATATCCAACGTGGCGTTATTTGGGGCGTTCTGGCTGATGATCCCAAACAATTGGGCTTTCAGGGAATGTCGACGCTTATTCGCGCCCGGGAAGGAAAGCCAATCCGGGAGAATTACGATATGCCGCTTTTTCTTATCAATAATCACAATCTGGCCACTTATAGTAAAAAGTTGATTGAACCGGCGGAAGAAGGAAACCATGATAGTAATTAAGCCGGAAACTTTTAAATCAATCCGCAGTAAATTGCTTTATCCTTTCTTGATAATGATAGTTATCTTGGCGTTAGTCAGTTTTTTTTCTTATTATAATGAACAATTATTATTGCACCGGATTAATGGGTTGCTCGACAATAATATTGAATTGATGAACTTCAGCGCCGATATTGATAAGGCTGTAAGTTATTTGGAAAAATATCTGGTGTCGCGGAATTTTCTTATGCTACGGGAGTATTATTATTACACCGATGCAATTGACAGCGAATATCCAAAGTTGGAAGTGGTGGACGCGACACCCGATAATTCTTTGATGTTGGAAAACGTTCGTAATATGACCCGTGCTTTCTTAAATCAGGCGGAAGCCGCTGAAAAAGCCAAACGGGCCCGGGATTCTGCCGGTTACTTACATGCATTTAATGAGGCAGTTCGTTACAACACCAATATCAAATGGGCTGTTGACTGGTTAATAACCCGGCAGTTGGAAGAGAATAGTCGGCAATATTTGTTAATTTCGAAACGCCTAAGTGATATCCAACGATTTGGGTTAATGATCATCATCGGCACTTTATTATTCAGTATCATCGTTACCATCTGGATAAGTTTTCAATTTACCAAACCCCTAAATAAGCTGATGGATGCGGCCAAGGCCATTTCTAAAGGCAATTTTTCAATTGCTCCTTTGAAGGTTGTTACTCATGATGAAGTTGGCGTGGTAACGCGGGCTTTTAATGAAATGGTCTCCAGTATCAGCCGATTAATCACGGAAATAAAGCATAAATCCGATCTGGAAATCCGGCTTCAGGATCAAGAACTTCAGAATCTTTCCATGAAGAATGTATTGCGAGAAGCCGAACTCCATGCTTTACAATCCCAGATAAACCCCCATTTTCTTTTTAATATGCTCAATGCCGGAGTCCAGCTGGCAATCATCGAGAACGCCGACAAAACTGCGGAATTTGTCGACAAAGTTTCTTCTCTGCTACGATATAACTTGCGCACGTTAGATACTCCGGTTACCATTCAAGAAGAGATCAATCATCTCAAAACCTATTTCTTTATTTTAGAAACCAGGTATGGCAGCGAACGATTTCATTTTTTGATTCAAATTGATTCGGATGATCCGGGAATCTTCAACTATCAGATTCCGTTGCTGACCTTGCAACCAATTGCGGAGAATGCATTGATTCATGGCATTGAAGAAAAGGAAAGCGGTGGGAAGATTGAAGTAAGAGTATTTAAAGATCTGGAATTCGTAGTAGTTCAGGTATCCGATAATGGATTGGGCATGGATAGCCAGACTTTAACTTGCATTCAACAAGGAAATCAAATATCCGGACATACGACCGGGCTTGGATTGCATAATGTTCGAGAGAGGTTACGACTTTTCTATGGTCAAGAGGACTTATTTTCAATCCAAAGCATCCCCAATCAAGGGACCACAATCCAGATCAAATTACCTCTCAATCAAAATTTTTAAGGAGGCTGCTTATGAGGATATTGGTGGTTGATGATGAGCAGATTATGTTGGATTCAATTTCCCTGACTCTCTCCGGCGAGCCTGACCTACAAGTTGAGATTGCTCGTACCGGACGGGAAGCCATTGAAAAGGCAGATGCTTTTCGACCGGAACTAGTCCTGATGGATATTAAAATGCCGGGGATTAATGGTTTAGAAGCTCTCGCCGAGATTCGCCGTATGGATTCGCAAGCAATATTAGTTATTTTAACGGCCTATGAAAATTTTTCTTATGCTCAAGAGGCGATCCGTCTTAACATATATGACTATTTGGTTAAACCTGTTAATAAAGCCCGGTTGCTGGATTTACTCGGCAGGGTAAAACAACAATTGATCAATATACGAGAAGCGCGCCTGGAAGAATTGGCTCTACGGGAACGCTATAAAAAATTACTGCCGGTTATTGAAAATGAGTTTATGTTTGAGTTAATGAACGGCATCAATGATGTTGCCTTGGCTGAATATCAAGAGTTACTAGCCATCAAATTGGTGAAGGGATTCTTTTTAGCGGTTTCTTATCGTGATAAGGCCAGCGCTCCGGTGGATTCTCTTATCGAACTCAGCTTCACTCTGCGCCTAAAAATGTCCGATCTGGCTGAAGAAATCCGAAATTTTATTCCTTGTTTAGTTGCTCCGGCAAAAACGTATCCTCTTTCGATATTTATCCCTATGAATCAAGCAGGTCCGGAATCAGTCGATATCGAACCGGTGGCTGTAGCCCGCAAAGTTTTAAATTTGCTGCAGAGTAAAGAAATCCTCACGGATATTCATATTGGTATTGGACGGATCTATAGCGCTTCCTCCGAATTAAAACGTTCCTATCAGGAATCGCTCCTGGCTTTGAGTTATTGCGGTCAGAGCCCGGTTTATCATTATGATGATCTCCAAGTGCAACAGGAACGCAATTGGGAGAGTGAGCTAAGTCAGGAAGTTCAGGAGATCATAGAAGCGGTACGATTTGGAAATGTAGCTAAGGTTGAGATGTATTCGGCCCAGCTTGTTTTAAAATATGCTAATTTTCAAGCAGAACAGGATCGGATATGCTTTTATTTGCTGGAATTATTATTATCCACATATAAGATTTGTAAAGACTCAACCACGGGGCAGACTGGTTCTCCCGGTTTTGAACAAATTATGGCCATATTTAACAATAGAACCGATTTAAGGGAGATTCTTAAAGAGATTACCCAGCGAATCAAGGCGTTGACTGGGATTGTGAAAGAAGGAAGACAAAACCAAGTAAAGTCGATTATTCGTCAAGCCAAGGACTTTATTGATTCCCAATATACAGAACAGTTGAGTTTGGAAGACATTTCACATACGGTTGGTATCAGTCCGTTTTACTTTAGCCGTTTATTCCGTGAGGAGCTTGGTATCAATTTTAGCGAGTATGTAACCAAATTGCGTTTGGAAAAAGCCGTTTTGTTATTGGCTCAGGGCCTTTCGGTCAAGGAATGCTGCTTTTCGGTCGGCTATAATGATCCCAATTATTTTAGTCGGATTTTCCGAAAATATTATGATATAACTCCTAGTGAATATCGTGATGAACAGGTACAGTTGAAGGGAAGGAATTCCACATGTTAAAGCGATGTGTATCGGTTGTATTTATGGTGTTCTTTAGTTTTACAGTCACCGGTTGCAACTGGTGGCAATTTACCAATTCAAATTCGAATTCGGCTAAGATACGGCCGATTAAAATCGGTTTGTCCATGGCGACGTTACAGGAGGAAAGATGGCGGCGGGACCGGGATTATTTTGCTGAACGGGTTAAGCAGTTAGGCGGCGACGTAGTCATTCAAAATGCCAATAACAATTCGCAGGAACAGAATCAACAAGTCGAATATTTGATAAGCCAAAAAATAGATGTTCTGGTCATTGTGCCGCACGATTTAAATCAAGCTGCGATAGCCGCCCAAATGGCTAAAAAATCCGGAATTAAAGTCATCTCCTATGATCGGCTAATCCGCAATGCTGATCTGGATCTCTATGTCTCCTTTGATAACATTAAAGTGGGCGAGTATATGGCGGAGTATTTGATAAATAAAGTTTCCTCCGGTAATTATGTAATTATTAACGGGGCTCCTAATGACAATAACTGCTACATGTTTAATCAGGGCTATAAAAATATCTTAAAAAGCTATATTAACGAAGGGAAAATTAAAATAATCTTTGAATCCTGGGCTGAAGACTGGCGACCGGAACTAGCTTATCAATATATTCAAACTTTACTGAGCAAAGGAAAGAAGTTTGACGCCGTGATAGCAGCCAATGATAGTTTGGCGAGCGCCGTGATTGAAGCTTTATCGGAATGGCGTTTAGCCGGTAAAATTTTAGTAGTCGGACATGACGCTGACCTTTCGGGATGTCAACGGATCGTTGAGGGAACTCAATTAATGACGGTTTATAAGCCTATTCAAAAATTGGCTTACCGGGCGGCGGATTTAGCGATAACCCTTGGCGCCAATAAAGAGATTAAAACCAATCACGGCACCATATTTAACGGCAAGCATTTTATCCCTTCGGAGATTATCAATCCGATCCCGATCGACAAAGATAACATTGAAATAATTATTAAGGACGGCTATCATACCAAAGAAGAAATTTATTTAAACATTCCCAAACAAACATGGTTTAAATAATTAACCAGGATTATTTTAAGCGCAAAATAATACTATAAAAAACGATTACAATGATGTAAATTTTTTTTTACAAATTAATTAGTTATAATTTGCAAATTCCTCCAGATACTTTCCGAATAATAAATGATACGATTTATCCCGTAACTTGGAGTCGAACTTTATTGTCGGCCCCAGATAAAAAATAAGGGAGGAATTTTGGTGAAAAAGTTTAGACTGTTAGTAGTAGCTAGTTTCTTGGTAGTATTTGCCCTCGGTTGCGTTGCATCCGCAGCCCCGAAACTCTTGATCGGGTTGTCAATGGATACCTTGAAAGAGGAACGTTGGAAGAGCGACCGTGATATCTTTATTGCTGAGGCAAAAAAATTAGGTTGTGAAGTCAACGTCCAAGCTGCAAACAGCGATGACGCTCTTCAAGTATCCCAATGTGAAAACCTACTTTCCCAGGGCGTAAAAGTTTTAGTGATTATCCCTCATAATGGCGACGCTATAGCGCCGGTTGTTGATGAAGCCGCTAAAGCCAAAGTTAAGACCCTAGCTTATGATCGTTTAATTAAAAACTGCAACCTTGACCTTTATATCTCTTTCGATAATGAAAAGGTCGGTTATATGCAAGCTGAAGGTATCGTCAAATTAGTTCCGACCGGGACTTATTTCTGGTTTGGTGGTTCCCCAACCGATAATAACGCCTTGATGTTAAAGAAAGGTGCTTTCACCGTTCTTGACCCGCTAATTAAAGCCGGTAAAATCAAAGTGGTTTATGAGCAATTTACCACTGATTGGAAACCGGAAGTGGCTCAATCCAATATGGAAAACGCTTTGACCAAATTCAACAACAAAGTTGATGCAGTCGTTGCCTCCAATGACGGTACCGCTGGTGGCATTATCCAAGCTTTAACCGATCAAAAATTAGCCGGTAAAGTTCCGGTATCCGGACAAGATGCTGATTTAGCCGCTTGCCAACGGATCGTCGAAGGCACTCAAGCAATGACCGTTTACAAACCAATCAAGGTGATTGCTGCTGCCTCTGCTAAAGCTGCTGTTCAATTAGCTAAAGGCCAAAAAGTCGCTACCAACAAGACCATTGACAATGGCAAAATCAAGAATGTTCCGTTCTTAGCTCTGGAGCCAATCGCTGTTAATGCCAAGAATATGTATGATGTCGTCATCAAAGATGGTTGGAAACCTCTGGAAGAAGTATATCGTAATATTCCCAAAAACAAATGGCCGGCACAGAAGTAATTTAACCTGAGTCTCAAGGAAGAGAGAGGCAACCTCCTCAGAGGTTAAACCTCTCTCTTCCTAATATTATATAGAAAAAAATTAAAGGATTTTTTACGTAAATTAGAATTATTTTAATACTATGTCACAGAATTTGATAGAGAGGGGGAATCCCCATGGAAAAATATATCCTGGAAATGCAAAATATCAATAAAGAGTTTCCAGGGGTAAAAGCCCTTAAAAATGTCAATTTCCGGATCCGTAAAGGTGAGATTCATGCTCTCTGCGGTGAAAACGGCGCCGGAAAATCGACCCTGATGAAAATTTTAAGTGGTGTTTATCCTTATGGGACCTATACCGGAGATGTTTCCATCAATGGCGAAATTCAACGTTATCATAATATTAAGGAATCCGAAGAAGCTGGAATTGCGATTATCAACCAAGAATTATCTTTAGTTAAATATTTAACGATCGGTGAAAATATTTTTCTAGGCAATGAACCAAACCGCTTCGGTGTTATCGACTGGCCCAAACTTTATTATGAAACTTCTAAATGGCTTGATGAAGTGGAATTAAAAATTCGTCCTGAAACTCCGGTGATTAATTTGGGGGTCGGTCATCAACAAATGGTGGAGATTGCCAAAGCCATTTCCAAACAAGCCAAAATTTTATTATTGGATGAACCGTCTGCGGCTTTAACCGAAAGCGAAGTTGCAACGTTAATGAGAATACTCAGACGGCTAAAAGCCAACGGCGTAACCTGCATTTATATATCCCATAAGATTAATGAGATTTTCCAAATCGCAGATTCGGTTACTATTTTACGGGATGGCGAAACCATCTCAACCAAACCTATCGGTGAGACAAATGAAAATGAAGTTATTTCAATGATGGTCGGTCGTCAGTTGTCGGAACGTTTCCCAAGGGTTGAGCATGTTTCCGGCGATATTGTTTTAGAAGTAAAAGATTTCAATGTTTACGATCCGGAAAATTCACAACGTAAATTAGTTGAAAATGTTAATTTTTCGATTCGGCGCGGTGAGATCCTCGGCATTGCAGGTCTGATGGGCGCTGGGCGCACTGAGCTGGTAAATAGTATTTTTGGCGGTTTTGCTGGTCGCAAAAGCGGCGAAATCTTTATTGAGGGGAAACCGGTTGTGATTGATTCCCCATTGGATGCGATTAAATGTGGTATTGGCTTGGTTACTGAAGATCGCAAACGTTACGGATTAGTATTGGAACAAGATGTCCAGGCTAACCTGACGTTGGCAAATTTACCCAACTTATGCAGACATGGCGTCATCAACTTCAATGAAGAAATTTTAGCCAGCGGAAACTCTGTCAAACAATTAAAGATTAAAACCCCTTCTTTGGCTGCGAAAGTAAATAATCTAAGCGGTGGTAATCAACAGAAGGTGGTTGTCGGTAAATGGTTAATGACCAATCCCAAGGTTTTGATTATGGATGAGCCGACCCGGGGAATTGATGTCGGCGCCAAATTTGAAATTTATACCCTGATGAATCAATTGAAACAACAAGGTGTGGCAATCATTATGGTTTCTTCGGAATTGCCGGAGATTATCGGTATGAGTGATCGGATCTTAGTTATTCATGAAGGCGCGCTTAACGGTGAATTTATGCATCATGAAGCTGATCAAGAAAAATTAATGTATGCTGCGACAGGAGGAAATTAGGATGAGTGTTGTTGATGGAAAAACCCCAGTCCAGGAAAAAAAGTTTTTGGAGCGATTGAGTTTTAAGTTCGATTTGCGAGCTTATACAATGATCATCGCGCTAGTCGGGATTTGGATATTATTTTCCGTATTAACGGACGGTAGGTATTTAATACCCCGTAATATTTCCAACCTTTCTCGTCAGATGTCGATCACTGCAGTATTGGCCATTGGGATGGTTATGATTATCGTAGCGACTCATATCGATTTGTCGGTTGGGTCAATTCTTGGATTTACCGGTGGTCTGGCAGCGGTTTTACAGGTTTGGTATCATGTGCCGACGGTTTGGGCGATTTTAGCGGCTTTAGCCTTGGGAGCACTTATCGGCGCCTGGCAAGGCTATTGGGTTGCCTACCACGCGGTACCGGCCTTTATTGTTACTTTGGCCGGCCAGTTGGTGTTCCGCGGTGCTACTATGGGATTGATCAAACTGATGACTGTTGCTCCGATGTGGCCCGATTTTAAAATCATCAGCAGCGGCTATTTGAGCTTAATTCCTGGAATTGTATTTACAACCATTGGAATATTAGCCTTGATAATTGGGAGGCTTCGCTCGCGCCAGTCTAAGATTAAATACGGATTTGAAGTTCGTCCGCTATTTTTGGAACTGCTGACAATCGCTTTTTATTGCGCTTTGATCATTCTTGTTACTTTTGTTCTATACCAATATGAGGGTATCCCCTATCCAATCATTATCGTTCTAGCCTTGGTTTTAATCTTCACTTTTATCACCAAAAGCACCCAGTTTGGGCGGCAGGTATATGCCATGGGTGGTAATGCCGAGGCGGCCAGATTGTCCGGTATTAATATCCGTCGAAGGACGATGGCGATTTTTATCCTGATGGGTTTATTATCCGGGATAGCAGGCGTGTTGGCTACCGCCAGATTAGATGCGGCTACAACCACTGCCGGCAATAATATGGAACTCGATGCCATCGCTTCCTGTGTTATTGGCGGCACCAGCTTTTTGGGCGGTATTGGAAGTATCCCCGGAGCTATTCTTGGCGCCTTGGTCATGGCCAGTATCGACAATGGTCTAAGTATGATGAATGTCGAATCTTTCTGGCAATTTGTCGTTAAAGGTTTAGTTTTATTATTGGCCGTTTGGATAGATATTAAAACCAAAACTGCCAAAAAATAATTACTAACAATTTTATTGTTTTGCCTATAAAAAAGAGAAGCGAATTCCGTTCTTCTCTTTTTTTATCCAATAACCTCTTATTGTAAGGCGTATTTTTGGAGGAGGTTTTGTAATGAAAATTGATATTTTAGCTTTTTTCCGGTATCTTACCAAGCTTAACATCAAAAGCGTAGTCTTTAAAATTGCCGCTATATTGTTATTTATGACCCTAATAACGATTATCGTAAGTATGGTTGGATTTGCCCAAATTCGTGACATGAATAAAGTATCCAATGACATTTTTTTGAGCAATTCCACAATACTATATCCCGTATCCGAGGCTTTGGAGTTGATTTACAAAGTTGATCAAATGACTTCCCGCGCTTTTGAAGGGGATAGCTCGGCGCTAACCGAATTATCGGCGCAAATGAATAATGTAACGGGTCAAATCGACTATTTCTCCAACTATTTATCTAAAAAAGATATCCAAAAAGTTGGAAAACTGCAGAGCAAATATCAAAGTGATCTGCGGAATCTTTACAACGAGATACGGACGAAAGGCTCTTCGGTATCATATCTTTATTCCAATTTTAAAGATGACTCACAAGCGCTTTACGATTGCCTTTATAATATCGGTAAACAAAGTCGTATTAAAGGGTTGGAAACCTATTCCAGAGGTCAAAAGGTTTATAATTCAGCATTGACGATCCAAACCAGTATTACTATCTTCGGCGTACTCATTGCGATTTTTCTCGGAGTGATGGTAGCTTACTCCATCATTATGCCTTTACAAAGGTTGCGAAGTACTACCGAATTATTGGCTAAAGGGGATTTGCGCGCAAAAGTAAAGATCCAATCCAATGATGAAGTCGGTGCAGTGGGAATAGCCTTTAATCGGGCCATTGATGAATTACGATTGATGGTGACCGAGGAGGCTGTAAATGCTGAACATATTACTAGTTCCAGCATGGAGTTGAATAAAGTTACCGACGAAACAACCCGTTCATTAGGCGAATTAAGCGAACTGGTAAATGAACTGGCTACCGGAGCAACTACTCAAACTCAAACCGTCGAATCGGCTATCCAATCGATTGAGAGAGCTATTGAAAATGCGAATTCAGTAACAAGTGCCACCGCACAGATTAATGATGTCTGTAAGGAAGCTTCTGTAGCCGCACAGCGCGGTGGTGAAGCAGCCCGGGAGATGACTGATACAATTAATAATCTGGTTGAAACAGTGAATATGATAAACCAGATGGTCCAAAACTTGGCCGAAGATTCATCGGCGATTCATAGCATGGTGGATGTAATTCGGGAAATCGCCGAGAAAACCAGTTTACTTTCCTTAAATGCCTCGATCGAAGCAGCCAGGGCCGGAGAGTTTGGACGGGGTTTTGCGGTGGTCGCCACCAGTATTCGTCAATTGGCAACTCAATCTCAGGAAGCAGTTGAACAGATCGATGCGGTTATTAATAATATCGATCAAAAAACGAATAGCGTTGTGAATACAATGGGAGAGGGAACAGACCAAGTCGATAAGGGTCGTAATACTTTAATGGAAACCGCCAATTCATTTCAAGAACTCATTACCAAAGTCGGTCAGATTATTACCCGTATCGCATTGATTACCGAGACTGCCAATAAAATGAATGAGAATAATCAAATCGTAATCACCGAAATTGCAAAAGTCTCAGTGATAAGCCAGGATAACCTGGCAGCAGCAGAAGAAGTCTCCGCTACATTCCAGCAGCAATATGCCTCCACAATGGTTATCAATGATGCCGCCGCAAAGCTACAACACATGGCTGAGCAATTATCCAATGCAGCGCAAAAGTTTAAAATATAGGATTTGATCTGGAAATTAGTATTAAATAATTGCGAAATGTCAATAATAACTCTGGAACTCTTAATTAAGCATTATTACTTTGAGTGCCTGGGGGACGAATTCATTGACGAAATTAAAATGGATATTGGTGTTTTTTATGGTGGCTTCATTTTTATTGGTTGGTTGGACTAGCAAAGAAGGAGAACTGACGAAAGCAGTAAAGAAAGGGAATAATGTTACGGTTGAAAGTCTACTCAACCAGGGAGTAAGTCCAAATATAAGAGTAAGCCATGGCCAAACACTTTTAATGGTGGCTGCTGCCAAGAATTATTTAGCCGTTGCCAAGCTTTTACTGGAAAACGGAGCTGATAAAGAAGCGGTTGATCATAATGGAAAAACTGCCTTACTTATCGCTAGAGAAAAATGTGAAGTTGAGATGGTTATCCTGTTAAGCAGTTGGGGTCGAGTCGTTCCCAAACAGACACCTCCGCAAAGTGAATCAACGGAATAAACAACATCTCTTCAATGATAGCGGCTGAAAATAAATATAAATAGCTGATTTGTAATATTTGAATTCGTCGATCTTTTGCAGTATAATATAGCCGTTATCAACATATAAAAAAGGGATGGATTGCGATAATGAATTTTTTAGTGAAAGTGATTGATTTTAAAAATAATATTTTTTACGCTTCGCCTGTCGATCCTCAAGGTTTACGCAATCTGGGTTCGAAAGATAAAGCGGAGGTATTTAAGTTAAAAAAGAATGCTTTGGAGACTATCGTGAAAATGAAACAGGGTCAAGAGATGAGAAATTACGTTTACTACATCGAACATATCGATTAAGATAAGAAGAGCTTGGAGTTGACTCCAAGCTCTAACTAGGTAACAGATACGGAACCCTCGTAAAGTACCCAGGTGATAAAAGAATGTCATAACACCACCCGTTACCCAGCACAAATAGATCTTTCGATAGCTTTTCAAACTTTCCTGCTTTGGTTTAAAATAAAACCGAAGCCCATGAATGGGATATGTTGGAAAGCAATTTTGATCTAGGCAAAAATTTATGGGAGCGATTGGTAGTTTACAGCTTTAGATATCACCAACGGTTAAAAAGTTCACAGAAATGTTACTGCTGTTTGGTTGACAAGTGATTTGATAAAGTGGTTTAATAATATTAAAATATTAAATAAGCTGCTATGTGTTGTTATACGTAAAAATCCGCTGGTATTTTCGAAAGCCGTTTTAAACGGTAAAAATTTGAACGACTTTATTTAAAGTAAAGGGCAAACTTGGTGAAAGCCGGGGACGCAAAGCTTCAGGTCTAAAGCAAAACGGTGTATTTAGTTAGGATACCGTTACGCCATGATGGCTGGGTTACCTCTATAAGAAAGGTTGTTTTTTTGTTGCCTGCGGAGGGCATATTGTTCAGACAGATTAAAATTTACAGATTACAGGGAGGTAGCATCAGGTGGGAATTTTGGAAGAAAGCAAGATCGTTCAGGTGATCAATCGGTTGGAAAGTACCCGAGAGCTTTTGGATGAAGTAAATGGGGCAGATAATCGTTATAAGGAAATATTACCCCCTATCATCAAAAAGCTGGCCGGATATGAGAAAGATCTGAGCATAATTAAAGAACAACTCGATATTGAAAACTTAGGCGCAAAAGAACAAT
>DNPP01000480.1:0-5180 GCA_003501365.1 Bacillota bacterium | reverse complement strand
CCTTCTTTATTGTATAAGCGCAGGATCGGTGATTATTTTTACGGTGGCAAGATGATTGGCTGTGAGAGTCAGCACGGTCTTGGTGATCAATTCTTGCAACAATTCTTTTTGATCCGCACTCAAATTTTCAAAAGCCGGGCTAAGCAAAATATACCACTTTTTTTCCGGGTCCCGGAATACCGCCTTTCCCGGTAACACTCCAAGGTTCACAAAATCCAGCATTTCATCTTGATTGAACAGCGATTCCAAGGCTATTAAGGCCGGAGTTTTGACCTTATAAGCGGGGGCGGAGCAGGAGTAGGAGTAGGGATCTCGTAAAATCCTTCTTTTTAGTACCTGACCGTCCCGGGGTAAGAAAAGTGTTATTTTAAGGGGTGGACGCTTTGGCTTGAAGATATCGCTGACGGTGTCCCCTTTATCATTTACGACCGTATATTGATATTGGTCGCGAGGTAAGCTTACCAATAAGCTGGGAAAAGTCATAGACTGGATTAGAAGCTGATCCTTAGCGGGTTCTTTGGCCCGGATTTTAATTAGATGGTCGGTAGCACTTATTAATTCCAGGCTATAACCGCCGGTCTTTTTTAGACCCCAATTAAAATAATAGTAGGTTTTATCGTTAAGATCCCAGTGACGGACTTCCGGGACCGGATTGTCCCGCTCTATTCCGAAAGGTAGGCTTTCTGAAATCACTACTGTACCCTCTTTCCCTATCATGGGCCATCTTGACCCCATTACCTTATAAGTTATTGCCACACCACATAGTATGACTAATGTTAGCAATGCGTGTAACCAGAATTTTTTCAACATCAGCACCTCACTTATATGTGCTATTTAACGAGCGTCGTATAAAAATGTTTCCTGGATAATGATGGGTGAATAAAAAATCGGCATTCGTTTATGGATGCCGATTTGATGCAGGTATTAATTTTTATGGTTGCACGCTTAGAAACTTAACTTTACTCCGAAGCTATAACCGTCGGCATCAAGTTTCATCACTTTGGATTCGGCTTCCATTTTGCGATAATCCACAAAAAGGTCGACAAAGGGAATAGGAGCGTAGGAAACACCGACTTTGAGGTAGCTTAGGTCGGCATGGTCATCATCATTAGCGGAGATACCGTCGCTATATTTGGTCCATAGCGGGAAATAGGTATTTCCATAGAAGGTGAAATCGGCGATGCTGGATTCGACGCCTAAACCTGCGATGAGACTGCCATAAGCACTATCTCCGAGGGTAATTTGGCTTCCGTGGGTTAAGCCATACATTTGATAGCCGCCATAGAGCTGAGCCTTAAGAATGGGTAAGCCAAATTCCCAACCGGCTTTAACAGTACCTGTCGTAAAGGTGGAACCATGACCGACATCAGCAGTTCCATATTCGAGACCGATATGTAACAGGAATAAATTAAAATCGCCGGTCACCGTAAGCATATTGGGAGTTTCGGATACATTAGGAATAGCTGTATAGGCACCCTTATATGTAGTCGAAAAATCCAGGGAGCCGGTCTCGGCGGTAACTCCGAATAAAAGTTCGGCCGAGGCCAATGAAGCGAAGGAAAAGAGTAACGAGATGGTTAAAAAAAGTATAATTGCAATTTTTTTCAAGAAAACACCTCCACTTTTTTTAAATTAAAAGATAGAATGGCTTTACCCACTCATTTACTAATTCAAGATAATTATACCAATTCCTGCCGAAAAAAACAGGGATAAATTGAATAATGTCATAATTCGAATAAATTTTTAATATCCTCCCACGATAGGGAAGTCAACGGACTTTGATTATTTTCGATGATCGCGTCAAATACCGATCTTTTCCTCTGCTGCAGTTGCAGAATTTTCTCTTCCACAGTTCCCATCGTAATTAGTTTATATACCATCACTTGATTTCTTTGTCCCATCCGGTGCACCCTGTCAGTGGCCTGGTTTTCCACCATTGGGTTCCACCAGGGGTCCACATGAACCACGATATCGGCTGAGGTCAGATTAATTCCCAAACCGCCTGCTTTCAAACTGATCAGAAAGACCGGGATCTCCGCAGTCTCGTTAAAACGATTAATCCGTTCCATACGGTCGCGAGTGGCGCCATCCAAGTATTCGTAGCGAATTTGTTCGTTTAGAAACTTTTGTTCAATTAAGCGCAACATCTTAACAAATTGACTGAAGACAACGATTTTATGACCGCTGTCGATGGCTTGATAAATCAATTCCATTAAAGTTTCCAGTTTACCGGAGTCCATGGCCGGATCGCATTCCGGTAATACTAGTTTAGGATGGTTGCAAACCTGGCGAAGTTTGGTAAGTGCTGCCAATACAGTAATATGCGACTTGGCTAGGCCACGGTTGGTGACAGTATCGATAATATCGGCTTTTACTTGTTCTAATATGGTATGGTAGGTATCTGCCTGAAGCTTGGTCATAAATATATTTTGGATGGAGATAATTTTCTCCGGTAGTTCGGTTAACACTTCTTCCTTACGACGCCGTAAAATAAAGGGTGCTACTTTTTGGCGCAGGCGGGTCAGACTTTCGGTATCCCCAACCGACTTGCGGAGGGGGGTTACATATTTGGCGGTAAATTTCGGTTGACTGTCCAGATATCCGGGCATTAAAAAATCAAAGATTGACCAGAGCTCTGCCAGACCGTTCTCAATCGGGGTACCGGTCATCACTAAGCGGTGATCGGCCTTGATGCGTTTAACTTCTCGGGCTCGTATGGTTAAATGGTTTTTAATGTGTTGGGCTTCATCCAGAATACAGTAATCAAAAGAATATTCTTGTAGAAATTTGGCATCGCGGGCCAAAATATCGTACGTGGTAATTAAGACCTCTTGCTCTAAAAAGTTTGTTCGCATCACGCTGCGTTCTTCGGGCATACCGTGATAAACCAGATAGCGGGTGCCGGGGTAAAATTTGTCGATCTCGGCAGCCCAGTTGTAGATCAGGCTGCGCGGGCAGACCACCAAGTGTGGTTGATGAGCGGCCAAGCTTTTTAGGAGAGTAAGTACCTGAAGTGTTTTACCCAATCCCATATCATCGGCCAAAATGCCGTTCAATTTATATTTTTCTAAGAAACGCAGCCAATTAAATCCTTCCTTTTGATATTGGCGCAATTCACCCTGTAGACTTAGCGGTATTTCACAGGTCTCGAGCAGGTTTTGCCGACTGATATCGGACTCGAACTGATGATAGGCGGCATTGCCTTGGAGCGTAATCTCCTGGTCCCGGAATAACTGACGGTAAAACATTAGATTGTATAATTCCTGGTGGGTAGTTTCCGGTTTGGCGGAACTCCGGTTATTTTGGAACGCTTTTTCCAATAATTCCGGCATATTCTCCCCGGCAATCAGGAAAATCTGTTCACCAGTCTGAATGTAACGAGCACCTTGAGCGGTCTGACGAAGCATTTTAAGGATTTCCTGCTGGGTATATGTTTGCCCTCCCAGATTGTAATGGATTTTGAACTCAAACCAATTAATCTCGTCGTCTATATTTAATTCCACCACCGGAATCAAATCTAACGGGGCGATTTTGAGTTCATTAAAACTTGAGCTGGCGTTTACTTGCCATTCCGGCGGAATCTTTCCCAGACCATCCAGGATGAATTGGATAACGTGGCTGGGGTCTTTAATCGTGAGCCCTTCGGGTGATACTTTAAAGTTGTATTCCTCCAAATAGTCGACAAACTGTTGCAAGGCTTTCGGATCTACCGTAGTCCACTCCCGGGGATTTTTGGGAGAACGCTGGTATTCGGGTTCGGAGGCGGCCAAATGTAAGCTTTCCTTATCATAATAGATATGGTCGTTGATCTTGATTTGTGGTCGGCAGGTAATTTGTTCCGCAGTATAATCAAGCTCCAGGCTGATTTGGGGTTGAATTAAGGTTAAAAATTGGGTCGTTAATTCTGAAGGCGCAATACAGAGCGCTTTCTGACGCAATTTGGGCAGGATCTCGAATAAAAAGATTCCCAGCTTTTGGGCAGGAATGTCAAACTCCGGGGGAAGCTTTTGGATACCCGTGCTGTCAATTAAGTGAAGAATGTTGTTTTTAACCAAACAATTCAGGTCGGGATGGTAAAAACCTTCCGTCCCAAATGCGGAGTTATCTAAAAGCATTTTAAGGTGCTTTTCATTACCGCTGAGGAGTATTTGAGGCTTTAAGGTTGCGCCTAATCTTAGAGGCTCAGGAGCAGACTCATCCAGCCGGATTTCTCGATTGGATAGTATGGTAACAATGAAGCTCAGATTCTCCTGGGACTTGGCAAAGAAGACCCCACTTTTTTCAGGCGTTTTTCGCGTATGGATTTTTTGCAGATGTTCAATGACCAATTGGTCGAAATGGCTAAAATTTCGCAACAAACGTTCCGATAGATAGGAACTGGAATATTCATGCCCCATGTCCTCGATTAGGCTTACTAAGGTTTCCTGTTGTTGGATATTCTTAGCGAGTAAGCGTAGTCGAAAATTGGTGCCGGTTATTTTTTGCAAACCTTTTATTTCATATTGCAGCGGTTCGAGCGGAAGAGTTTGCTTGAGTGTATACTGCCGCAGCGTCTCAAAGTCGGCGAGTCTCGACAATGGATTGCCGGTAGTAGGGGTTAATTCGTAATATTCTTCTTTAATAAATTTGTAAAGGACCGCTACCTCATGTTTGCAAAGAGCGCTCCAGGAATATGGGCAGGAACAGTAGCTGTCAATCTTCATCTGATGATGAGTAACGCGGACCGTTAATTTGACCGTATAATTTTTGGTACCCTGGACCGTAGCCTGGATTTGATGGCTATGGTCCTCTAGCGGAGTTACTATAAATTGCCGGATATGTCCCTCGGTATAATAGGCGACGCCTCTTTGATAGATTTGTTCACCAGCCCGGGTCTTCAAATTTTCAAGTAGCAATAAAATCACCCGATCTATTATAGCACAATTAAATTCCAAACAACTCCTGAATATCCTCCCAGGTGAAATTCTCTACCGGATTACCATTATTTTGAATGACGGCATCAAACACGGCTCTTTTACGTGCCTGCAATTTAATTAATTTCTCTTCTACCGTACCGATGGTAATCAATTTGTAGACCATGACTTGTTTCTCCTGCCCGATCCGGTGTACTCGATCGGTAGCTTGATCTTCGACCATCGGATTCCACCAAGGATCCGCATGAATTACAATATCGGCGGCTG
>DNPP01000270.1:1813-6824 GCA_003501365.1 Bacillota bacterium | reverse complement strand
ATTGCCCCGACTCCTTTGCCATCCATTAATCTGCATTATGCTTCTGAATCTCCGAATAGTTCCTTTGCGGTGGCTACCCAATCTTTAGCCATTTCCCGCGAAAAGCCGAATATCCCCGAAGCAATGCAGTTTATTCCGGTTATTGGCGCAGCTTTGAACGATATTCTCATGGGGGCTGAACCAAAGGAAACCCTTGATGCCACCAACCAACAAATTGAAGACATTATGCAACTTAGCGGCCGGCTTAAAAAGAAACGCTGAATTTTAGACACCTATATCGTAATTTTTTACTCCTGATCGGATCACCTTTCCGTTGCATAGAAATCTTAATTGCGATTCCCGAATAGCATCCTCCAAATCGTAATTTTGTTTGATGGTTTCTTTTTTGAATTCATGTTACAAATTAATTATAAGTCTGAATTGATTCATTGGATTAATTCAAACTGAAAAATATTTTAAGGAGGGATAGTTTTGAAGAAATGGTTCTTATTTTTATTGGTAGTCGCATTGTTATTATCTAGTTTTACAGTGTTTGCTGCGCCAAAAGTCACTTTACGGTATGCTTTGTGGGACAGCAACCAAATGCCGGCAATGGAGGCTTCCATTAAAGAATTCATGAAACAAAACCCGGATATCGATGTGAAAGTGGAGTTAGTAGGTTGGAATGATTATTGGACCAAAATTACCACCGGTGTTGCTGCCGGGACGCTTCCTGATGTTTTTTGGGGTCACTTGGCTTATTTCTCCGGTTTAATTACCAAAGGGGCCTTAATGGACCTTACCTCTTACATCAAAAAGGATAAAATTGATTTAAATAGTTATTATCCGGCTTTGGTCAAGAGTTGGAATTATGAAGGTAAACAATTCGGAATTCCGAAAGATTGGGATACCATCGCTATTTTCTATAACAAAGACCTCTTTGATAAAGCAAAAATTCCTTATCCTACAGAGGATTTGTCTTGGAACCCAAAAGATGGCGGCGAATTCCTACAAATTGCCCAAAAGTTAACTATTGATGAAAATGGTAAAAATGCTACAGAAAAAGGTTTTGATAAAAATAAAATTACTCAATATGGTCTTGCAATTACCGGAGACTCAAATATGCAATGCGGTTGGTTGAATTTTGTATGGATGAATGGAGCCACCGGAGTACTTGACAAACCCTACGGATCGAAATTTCTATTGGATCAACCCAAGGCAGTTGAAGCAATGCAGTTTTGGGCCGATTTGTTTACGAAGTATAATGTTGCTCCATCCACCTCTTCCAATGGTTGGGAAATGTTCAAAGCCGGTAAAGTAGCAATGAGTCCCCAAGGTTCCTGGATGATGTCGGATGCGCGGGCCACCAGTACTTTAAAATGGGATATCGCCTTATTGCCGAAAGGTCCTGCCGGGCGTTATTCTTGTATGAACGGACTGGCTCACAATATTTTCGCCAAAACCAAATATCCCGCCCAGGCCTGGAAATTGTGCAAATGGATGGACAGCGAGGCTTCACAAAAGATCATCACCCAATATGGAGTTTGCTTCCCGGCCATTCCGAAACTGATGCCGATTTATCTGGCTGCCACCAAAGCAAAAGGTCCCGCCCATATTAAATACTTTAGTGACGAAACGGAAAGAACCGGCGCCTGGCCAATGCACGTCCAATGGAATCAAATTTACGACATCATTGTCCGCGAATATGATATGGTATTTTCCGGTTCGCAGACAGTGAAAGAGGCTGTAAAAAATATGAAGGATCAAATTCAACCGTTGCTTAAATGAAGTAATTTCGAATAACTAAACGGCGGGAATTTGCTGAGGTAGCGCTTCCCGCCCGTTTTTTGAGGAGGGCAACATGAGTATTAGCGTCTCTCGGAATGACCAACCCCGTCATTTGAATTTTCAAAAAAATTGGCGGGAATGGTTAGCGGGTTATCTAATGATCCTGCCCAATTTTCTTCGCTTTTTCGTCTTCATGCTGATTCCGATATTGGTCACTATCTATATCGGTTTTACCAATTGGGATTTGATCAATGCCCCCAGATGGGTGGGACTCTTGAATTATAAAATTCTATTGCGGGATTCCATCTTTTGGACTTCCCTAAAAAAGACCATCCTTTTCACGATTGTTAATGTTCCGGTCCAAAGCTTTTTAGCATTACTAATTGCCATATTGCTTAATCAGAAGCTCAAAGGGTTAAATCTCTTTCGGACTTTATTTATTGCCCCGTGGATCTGTATGCCGGTTGCAATTGGTTTGACCTGGACCTGGATTTATAATAAAGAGTTCGGATATCTCAATCATATTTTAGAACTTATCGGTTTAGCGAAGGTTGGTTGGATAACATCGCAAGACATCACCCTATGGTCAATCGTTGCTACCAATGTTTGGGAATTTCTTGGCTGGCATATCATTTTACTTTTGGCTGCCTTACAAATTGTACCGCCGGATTTGTATGAAGCTGCTTTAGTCGATGGCGCCAATAACTGGACCCGGTTTTGGAAGATCACTGTGCCGGTCATCAGTCCAATTTTCTTCTACGATTTGGTGGTGAACATGATCAGTACTTTACAAATCTTTGACCTGCCGTTTGCAATGACCAATGGTGGTCCGGGCAACGCATCCCGGGTTTTTAACCTTTATTTATACCAAAAGGGTTTTCAGTTTTTACAAATGGGACCGGCCAGTGCCATGGGAGTAATTTTGTTCATTTTCATCATTATTTGTACTTTTTTTATCTTTAAATACATCGGCTCCCGTATTAATTACGACCTATCATAGTTTGGGGAGGAAAAGACAATGCTGACTCTTGGTCAAAGGCAATCATTACATAAGTCTATGCTGTATATGCTGATTATTTTCTTGTTGTTTATCTATCTGTTCCCGCTTTTATGGCAGCTTTCAACCTCCTTGAAGGATGCCTCTGAAGTTTTTTCAGGCTTTAACCTGATCCCCCAAAAAATAACCAGCGCCGCTTATTTTACTGCTTGGTCACGTTTTAATCTGCAGCAATACCTTTTTAATACTGCAATTGTCGCCTTGTTTATCCTGATCGGGACGTTAATTTCCTGTGGACTCGCCGGGTATGCCTTTGGACAGCTGCAGTTTCCGGGTAAGAATATTTTATTCTATCTTTATCTGGCGACAATGATGGTCCCGGCAGCAGTGACCCTGATTCCGGCTTATTACATTATTATCAAATTGAATTGGGTGAATACTTATTACGCCTTGATTGTCCCTTTTATGTTCGGCAACGCATTTGGAACTTTTTTAATGCGCCAGTTTTTTATGACTTTGCCCAAAGAACTTTCCGAATCGGCCACCATTGACGGCGCCGGATATTTCCAAACTTGGTGGCGGATCATGTTGCCCTTGAGCAAACCGGCCTTGGCTACCTTGGGAGTGATGACACTGGTGGCGCAATGGAACAGTTTTATGTGGCCGCTGGTCGTCACCCAAAGCCAGTCTTTAAAAGTATTGTCGGTAGGATTGGCGGATTTTCGCCTATACTTTAGTGTTCAGTGGAATTCGTTGATGGCTGCGGTGATGATTGCAGTAATACCGATGTTATTGATTCTGATCTTAGCCCAGAAGATGTTTATTAAAGGAATTCAATTCTCAGGCGTTAACCGATAATCACCCGCTACAATTTCTTATTTTCAAGGAGGCAAAAATGAGTATTTTCTATGACCAGTCCAATCATATCTTTCACCTTCAATCCTACGGGATGAGTTATGCAATCCAAGTTGTCAAAGATAAATATTTAGCTCATCTCTATTGGGGTAAAAGACTGCGCATGGGGAATTTGGATTATTTACTCCAATTTGCAGAACGTACTTCTTTTTGCGCCAATCCTGATCCGCTCGATCCCTCCTTTTCTCTGGATACTCTACCCCAGGAATACCCAGGATACGGAAACTCGGATTTCCGGGTGCCGGCCTTTCAGGTTCAGCTTGGAGACGGCTCCACACTAGTGGATTTCCAATATCAGAGTTATCGGATCTTCCATGGCAAACCTGCCCTTGAGGGCCTTCCGTCAACTTATGTTGAAAACGATGAGGAGGCAACTTCTCTCGAAATTGAATTCCACGATCCGGTTTGCGGGTTAGCCCTTCTTTTAACCTATACAATTTATGAAAGCCGCAATGTATTGACCCGTTCGGCTCGTTTCATCAACAATGGTTCGGATCGGCCCAAAATCTTACGGGCGTTAAGTATGAATATCGATTTTGCCGATGCGGATTTTGACCTATTGCATTTAGAAGGCGCCTGGGCCCGCGAAAGGCAGTTGGAACGACGCCCTTTGTTTACAGGTTCTCAAAGTATCGAAAGCCGTCGGGGTTCCAGCAGTCATCAACATAATCCTTTTTTAGCGCTGCTCCGCAAGGAGACGAGCGAAGATTACGGTGACGTGTTTGGTTTTAATTTGGTCTATAGCGGAAGCTTTTTAGGCCACGTTGAAGTGGATCAATTCAAAACTGCCCGGATTGCCATAGGCATTAACCCTTTTGATTTTAGTTGGTTGCTGGAGCCGGGCCAATCTTTCCAAACTCCCGAAGTTGTAATGGTTTATTCATCGGAAGGCCTTGGAGGGATGTCCCGAACCTACCATCAATTATACCGCACCCGGTTGTGCCGGGGCCTTTACCGGGACCAAGAGCGACCCATTTTGATCAATAACTGGGAAGCCACTTATTTTGATTTTAATGCCGACAAGATTGAAAAGATCGCCAAAACTGCCGGAGAATTAGGCATTGAATTATTTGTATTGGACGATGGTTGGTTTGGTAAAAGAAATGATGATAAAAATTCTTTAGGGGACTGGTTTGTAAACCGGGAAAAACTTCCGGGAGGGCTTGAGGAATTAATTGCGCGGGTCACCCGGCAAGGACTCCAATTTGGATTATGGTTTGAGCCGGAGATGATTTCTCCCGACAGCGAATTATACCGGGCCCATCCCGATTGGTGTCTGCATGTCGAAGGTCGACCGTCAACACTCGCCAGAACCCAATTGATTCTCGACTT
>DNPP01000270.1:1007-1482 GCA_003501365.1 Bacillota bacterium | reverse complement strand
GTTATGTGAAATGGGATATGAACCGGAATATGACTGAGATCGGTTCGGCCAAACTTCCGCCCGAACGGCAGCGAGAAACCGCCCATCGATATATCTTGAATCTATACAAAATGATGGATAAAGTCACCAGTTCTTTCCCTCAAATTTTATTTGAGAGCTGCTCCGGAGGAGGGGGCCGCTTTGATCCGGGAATCCTTTATTTTATGCCCCAGATTTGGACCAGTGATGATACGGACGCTATAGCCCGGTTAAAAATTCAATACGGGACCAGCCTGGTATACCCACCGGTAACGATGGGATCTCATGTTTCCGCTGTTCCCAATCATCAATTAATGCGGGAGACTTCCTTGGAAATACGCGGTCACGTGGCGAGTTCCGGCTGTTTTGGCTACGAATTGGATTTAAATACACTCAAAGCCGCTGAGCAACAACTGGTTAAACAGCAAGTGGCTTTTTATAAAGAAATTCGCCACAT
>DNPP01000270.1:0-580 GCA_003501365.1 Bacillota bacterium | reverse complement strand
CCGGATCAAGATTATCAGTTTCATGGTGAGGACCGGATTTTGGGCGGGGATACCCTGATGAATGCCGGAATCAATATCCCTAAATCAAAATTGCTGGGTGATTTTCAAAGTGTTTGTTGGCGTTTAAAGGTTGTATCCAATCATCATCTTTAAAATCAATAATCTATCCCAAGTCCATCCTGTCGGATCACGAATCCCCAGCAAACCCGCTGAGGATTTGCTTATTTTGAGGCAAACTTTTTTAAATTTTACAGTTTGCTTTTCCTATTCTTTGATTTCGCCTATGCTCTGCCGCCTTAAATTCCGCAAATTCCTCCTCTGACTCTGGAACCAGCACCGCTACTGGTGTTGGTTTTCCATGGTCATCAAGCGCCACGAAAGTAAAATAGGCTACGTTGGTTAAAATCGTCCGACCGGTTTGCGGGTTTTCACCAAAAGCACGGATGACGACCTCCATTGAAGTCCGGCCCACCCAAGTCAATTTGGCTTTCAGTATCACAATCTCACCTACATGCACCGGCTGTTTAAATTCCAGACAATCCACGGAAATCGTCGCTACTGCCCGGTGGGAATGCCGCAT
>DNPP01000224.1:483-9864 GCA_003501365.1 Bacillota bacterium | reverse complement strand
TTAATTTGCCGGTCCCGGGTAAGCGTGCTATTAGATTACTCCGCCCCGGGGAGGATTCATAGATCGTAGCGTCTATTCCTTCCCGGTGTAGAAACTCCTGCAAGTAAAGGGCAACTTCTATCTCATTACCCGGTGGATTGCTACTATTGATCCGAATCAAATTCCGTAATAAATCAGCGACTTCCGCTTGAACCCGGTTCCAATTAATTTCCACAGTTACACTTCCATTCTATTCTTCCCCGTTAACCTCACGCTCTAAAGTCCATTGAGACACCAACTTAACGTAGAATCGCCTAAAACAATTTTCAAAAAGAGGTGTACCCTTAAAAATGTCGAATTTCCTATTTGGAAAAGCAGGATATAACACCTAATCAATCTGGGGATTAATATAAAAGCTAGTAAAATTATTATTCCACAAAATTTATTTTTTCCCTACTAAAAATCAAATTTACTGTCCCAGTGAAAGGCTACGCTTTCTAAATATGTTTATTTATTCTGTTTTGCGGGTAAAATGACTCCGTTACCGTTTCCTACATAGACCTCCGGAACCTCACCCATAATAACCGCTTCCACCAGCGGAATGTCGGTACTTACCTGCACCTCCTGGCTGACCAGCGGCACCACCATCTTAACCACTGCCTTGACTGTGACGTAAATCCGATGCCGCACTTGGTTAATGCCTGCTAAATCAAAGCGATCATTGATAGTGCTTTCAACAAAGCCAATTGGAGTGACCTTTACTACAATATCGGGGCCAAAACCAGCCATGATTTTTGAACCGGCTATCTGACCGAAGGGAATTCTAATCAAAATTCTTGGCAAATCGCGCAGTCGCCTCTGAACCGCCAGTGTCGCTTCGGAGGCAATCCGATTAATTTCTCCTGTATTGGGTTGAATTAAGGCTACTTTCCCCTCGGAATTTAATTGAACCTTGATTAAATTTTGATATTGAATATCGGGGCTGATATTGGAACGAACGGCTTCATTAATAGCCTGGGTAGCGATTACCCGGGCCTTGGCTTCGGCCAAATTGCGTAAAGTCGGACGGACTCTAAAATCGACAATATAAAAACAGACCACCAAGGATAAAACCAGTACCCCGAGGAATGTCAAGGAACGAAAACGGCGTTTCCGATAAGGGGGAACCTGAAAAAAAATAAAACGTTTGTTCAAATTATAACGCATATAAAATCACTCCTCAGTAATTTATGTGCCGGAAACCAAGCTTATTAGCAAATTGATTGAATAGCTAAAATTCTTCTGTAGCCGTTAATTTTGGCTTTATGGTATAATTATGAAAAGAATGGAATCTCAATACATAGTCCATAGGAGGATCCTTGATGTTCTTTGGCAAAAAATCAACCAATAATGGCGGTTCAAATCCTACAAATCTTAATAAAGTCCTTTTGACCCTCACCATCATTTTAGGAGTCACGTTAGGTTTTACGTTTATTTTAATCTTGGGCACCAATAAAAGCCTGATTAACTTACAACCACCTAAGCAGGCAACCATCTTCTATGATGGTGAAGGCAAAGAGTTTACCCGCATGTATATTGAAAACCGCATCGAGGTCCCGCTCCAGAAAATCCCGGTAAACCTAAAAAAAGCGATTGTCAATGTTGAGGATAATCGCTTTTATGAACATTCGGGAATCGATATCAAGGCTATCTTCCGGGCTATCTGGGTTGATATTAGGGGCAGGGGTTATATCGAAGGCGCCAGCACCATCACCCAACAGCTGGCACGTAATGTTTTGTTAACTCAAAAGCGCAGTATGACCCGAAAAGTCCAGGAAGCATTTTTAGCCATTAGTATTGAACGGAATTATACCAAAGAAGAGATCCTGGAGCGATACCTTAATCAAATTTGTTTCGGCCATGGCGCATACGGAGTAGAAGCCGCTTCAAGGCTATACTTCGGCAAAACCGTAACTGAACTGGAAGTTCATCAAATTGCCTTATTAGTCGGTTTGCCTAAAAGTCCCACCGGGTATTCGCCCTACTTCAATCCTAATGCCGCCTTACAACGACGCCGGATTGTACTGGACCTGATGGCCAAATATGGTACGATTAGTCTTGAAGAAGCGGCATTTTACAACAAGAAGCCGCTTGACGTAATTCCCCTATCGGCCGCCAGAAGAAGAGCCGCCTATTTTGTAGATTACGTCGCCAAATGTTTAAAAGGAACCATCAGTGAAGAAGCCCTTTCCATTGGTGGTTATCAGATATATACGACCATTGATCCACTGGTTCAAGAAGCCGCCGAGGAGGCAGCCAATACTCTAAGTGGAGGAAACGCCAATTCTCAGGGGATTATCCAGCCTCAATTGGCCATCGTGGCGGTTGATCCTCGGACCGGATATATCAAAGCCATGATTGGAGGAAGGAATTATGCCAATACCCAGTTAAATCGGGCAACCGATGCTCACCGGCAGCCGGGTTCGGCAATGAAACCTTTTGTATATACTGCTGCGATAGATAGTCGCCAATTTACACCAAGTACCATCATGGTGGATGAAGAAGTTAAATATCAAACCCCGCAAGGAGAGTATGCTCCCAAGAACTATGACAAAATTTTCCGGGGTCCAATCTCATTACGGTATGCTTTGGAAAACTCCATCAATATCATTGCCATCAAATTGGTGGAAAGTCTTGGACCCAGTAAAGTGTTTGAATATGCTAAAAAAATGGGACTTCGTAATTTAGTAGTTAGTGGTAATGCCAGTGATCTCAATTTTTCATCCTTGGCATTGGGAGGTTTAACCAATGGAGTAACTCCTTTAGAACTGACCGGTGCTTATACTCCGCTTGCCAACAAAGGAATTTACGTTGAACCGGTCGCGGTTTTACAGGTGAAAGATGCCGACGGCAATGTTATTTATGATGACCGTCCCCATAAGCAAGTAGCCATCCCGGAGGCCACCGCATATCTGGTAACCGATATGTTACGAGGTGTGATCATGCGGGGGACAGGCCGGGCAGCCATGATTAACCGTCCGGCAGCCGGCAAAACCGGTACTTCCAGCGATTATACCAATGCCTGGTTTGTGGGTTATACTCCGGATCTGTTGGCTACCGTATGGATCGGCAATGATTCCCAACGCCTGCCGATTGTCCTCAATGGCGCCACAATCGGTAGTTCTCAAGCTGCGGCAATTTGGGGTACTTTTATGCGCAAAGCATTGGAACCGGTTCCCCCATCCGACTTTATTGCACCGCCGGGTATTGTATCCGGAATTGAGGTTTGTACCGAGAGTGGGGAATTAGCAAGCGGTTTCTGTCCGGAGACCAAATTTGAGACTTACCTGGCTGGTACCGAGCCTACTATTCCTTGTCATATCCACCAAAACGGTACTGATACTGGAGCAGGAATAGGAGCAGGTGCAGCGAACCCGGCAAATCCCGACGCTAACCTGAACAAACCCGGTGATTCTGCTTCCCCTTCCCCTTCCGCAAATCAAAATTCCCCCGGGAAGAAAATGGTTTTGGTGAAAATCTGTTCTAAAAGTCATCTATTGGCAACTCCATATTGCCCGGCTGAAGACGTAACCACCGAAGCATTCCCGGAAGGTCAGGAGCCGACCCAGCCCTGTAATGTTCATAAGGCGCCGTAATCAGAGTGATAGGAACTTGAACCACTTGAAAGGATACTTTAGCGTTACCATAAGATAAATAATAGCGCATATGGACCAAAGGATAAAGAATAAAGTCGCCCTGGAAGCCTATGACCTAACCTTTGCCCAATGTCATCAAGCTACGCTTCCAAGAAACGGAAAACGAATGCCTTTCATCGCAGAGAAGCTGAGGTTAACTGCAAGCTGATTCAAAACCTCTGGGCTGTTGGTTTAAAACTAATCTTAACAACCCCATAAATGGGCTGGGAAATTCTTTGCAATAATTTTATGAAGGCCTAATCGAGCCCCTTGTGGGGTTAAGCGGTTTGTGGGCAGCAGCCCAGGGGATATGAAAGAGCGAAAATTTACAGCTCCTGCCCTGGGTGATGAAGAACTGTCCGTATATGGTTCTTTAGCTTGATGACATTAACCCTCGCCCTTCCCCTTAGATGTGAGTTCAACGTGAAGCTGATTCAAGTGGAAGGGTAACTCTAGGCTTTGCAGGCTTTTTAGAACATCTTTCGGTCCCAAAATGTATTTAGACGCCAAAGACAAAGGTTACCCTTCCACCTGAAAAAGCCCAAAATGAAAGCGTCCCGGGGGAAGGGCAAGGGTTGGGTGATTTTTTACCCAATAAAATAAGCCGTCAAGGCTTTATTGGCCTAACCCTTCTTTAACTCCACCACTGTTGCGCCCATGCCGCCTTCATTTTGTTCAGCAATATAAACCGATTTCACTACTGGATTTTCTTTTAGGTATTGCTGGACGGCCTGACGCAAAACGCCGGTGCCTTTTCCATGAATAACTCGCAGCCGGTTTAGCCCGGCTAAAATTGCCTGATCCAAATATTTCTCCAGTTCATACAGAGCCTCGTCAACATTCATGCCCCGTAAGCTAATCTCAGCGGAGATATTTTTAGCAGTCTCCAGACCGGTTTCATTGCCGGGGCGCGGTTTATATTTGACTTGGACTTTCTGCTCCGCTACCAACTCTAAATCAGTAAACGGCAGGTTGACTTTGATAATGCCTAGCTGGACTTGAGCGCCGCCATTATCTATCTCCAAGATCCTACCGACCTGATTCAATGAAATTGCTCGGACCTGTTGGCCGACTTTGAGCAATCCCGGATCAATCCTTAATTCAAGCTCTTCCTGATTGCTTTTCTCTTCCAATCGTTCGATATCACGGGTGATTTTCTGCCTGGCCTCATTGACGATTGCCGGCAATTCTTCATGTCGGCCTTCCCGTAACCGCCGCAACAGATTTTCACTTTCCCGCCTGGCCTCGAACAATATCTCTTTAGCCTCAATCTTGGCCTGCCTTACCAAATCGGCCTTCTCTTGCCTAAATTTTTCCAGTTCCACTTCATGCTGAGTCCTAAACTTCTCACCCTTGAGCCGGGCTTCATTAGTAATTAAACGGTCTTCGCGGGCCTTAATGTGATCGATCTCGATCTGGCGCAGCATCTCCTCAACCTTGATTGTGGTGGTGGAAATATAGTTACGGGCTTGCTCAATGATCGGCCCGGATAATCCTAATTTTGCGGCAATTTCGAATGCCTGACTACTGCCGGGGATACCGGTCAACAAATGATAAGTCGGTTTCAAGGTTTGGACATCAAACTCTACCGAGGCGTTCTCAATACCCGGAGTCTGATAGGCAAAAGCTTTCAACTCACTGTAGTGAGTGGTAGCCACCGTACGCACCCTCAATTGATGCAGATGAGTCAAGATACTCATGGCTAGTGCCGCTCCCTCGGTGGGATCGGTGCCTGCCCCCAATTCATCCAACAATACCAAACAACTGGGCTCTCTCGCCCCTTCAATGATCTTCACGATCTGGGTCAAATGAGATGAAAAAGTCGATAAACTCTGCTCGATACTTTGTTCATCTCCGATATCGCAAAAAATGGTATTAAAAACCGCTACTTCCGAACCGAAGGAAGCCGGTATATGCAAGCCGGATTGAGCCATTAATGTCAACAAACCGATAGTCTTAAGCGTAACTGTCTTACCGCCGGTATTTGGGCCGGTGATCACCAATGTATCAAAGCTCTTTCCCAATGAGACGTTAATCGGAACCACCTTACCGGTGATTAAAGGATGTCTGGCGTTGTGCAGATCGATCTCCGCCTGAAAGTTTAACACAGGCTCAACCCCATTAATATCGATACTATAATGGCCCTTGGCAAAGGCTAAATCGAGCCGGGCTAAAATGTGCAAACTGGTCAGCAAGGTATCGCCAATCTCTTTGACCTGGCCTGAAAGCTCGCTCAAGATCCGGGTTACCTCCTCCGTTTCTTGGGCTTCAACGATGCGCAATTGATTGTTTATCTCAACCACGCTCATCGGCTCCAAAAACAAAGTGGCTCCACTGGCCGATTGATCATGGACAATGCCCGGAAATAATGAACGGTATTCCTGCTTAACCGGTATCACATAACGATCGTTGCGGACTGTCACAATTAATTCCTGCAAGTATTTAGAATTATCACTGGAGTGGATGATGGAATCTAATTTATCACGGACACGGCTCTGTAACACTTTCATCTGTGAACGCAAACTGTGTAATTTTGCACTGGCGCTGTCCAGGATCTCCCCATTAGAACCGATACAACGGTCAAAGTCCCGCTCCAGCTTTGGAAAACCGCCCAAACGGCTCCCCCATTCCGATAACAGCTCGAGATCTTCGCTTTTTTCCAGTAAAAATTCTCGCATCAACCGGGAAGCCCGTAGTGTAGCGGCCACCTCCAATAACTCCGCCGGTGCTAAAATGCCGTTGATTGAAGCCTTTTTAACTTGCGGCCGGATATCATGGATGCCGCCCAAGGGAGGACGTTCCGCTTGAATTAAAACTGTAACCGCCTCCGAAGTGACCTTGAGGCTTTCTTTAATCTTTGTCGGGTCGGTCAAGGGCTGAAGTTCCCGGACCAGCTCTTTACCAAGGCTTGAGGTAGTATAGTTTTCTAGTTTATCAAGGATTTTGGGATATTCTAAAACTCGTAAAGTCCGTTCCAGCAAACTGATCCTTCTTTCTGTTCTTTCTCCGTGCCTCTGTGTCTCTGTGGCCAATTAATTTAGCCACAGAGACACAGAGATTCAACTTATTTTCACATTCTTTCGATTGCCCTGACAAGCCGGGGTGAGGGACTATCGAGAAAATCTTTTAACCCAGATTCCAAGTCGAGCGGCCAGCCGGGGTGAATGACCACCCTGCACACATTATAACAGGAAAACCCAAAAATCAAAAGGCCGGTTACATTATTGCGTAACCGGCCTCTCTAAAAATTAGCTAACCGACATGATCTGCATCTTCGGCACTAACGCTTCACGCCAAACTTCATCCATTGATTCCACTAAGACGATTGTAACTTTACGGGCTACATTATCGGGAAGCTCTTCCAAATCTTTTTCATTCTCTTTGGGAATGATAATTTTCTTAATGCCGCTGCGATGGGCAGCCAAAATCTTTTCTTTAAGCCCGCCAATCGGTAATACCCGGCCCCGTAAAGTGATTTCACCGGTCATTGCCACATCTTTCCGGATGGGCTGAGCCGTCAAGGCTGACGCGATGGCAGTAGCCATGGTAATACCGGCAGAAGGACCATCTTTGGGAATAGCCCCTTCCGGAATATGAATATGAATATCGAGTTTTTCATTGAAATCTTCTGCAATCCCCAAATCCTTAGCCCGGGATCGAATATAACTGAAAGCGGCTTGCGCGGATTCGCGCATCACCTCGCCCAATTTCCCGGTGAGAATTAATTGACCCTTACCCTTGACTAATGTGACTTCGATGAGTAAGATTTCACCACCAACTTCAGTCCATGCCAGTCCGGTAGCAAGTCCCACCTGATCGATCTCTTCTGCCAGGTTATGACGATATTTGGGTGCTCCCAAAAACTTCAGCAGGGTATTTTTATTTACCCGAACCGATTTTTTGGATGTTTGAACGATCTCTCGAGCCGATTTACGGCATACCGCAGCCAATTCACGTTCCAAGTTACGAACCCCGGATTCCCGGGTATAGCTGGTAATAATTTGACGCAACATAGTATCCGGCAACACCAATTCTTGATCCGTCATCCCATGCTCCTGGGCTTGTTTCGGCAATAAATGCCTTTTAGCGATTTCCAGTTTTTCTTCCTCAGTGTAACCGGCAATACTGATAATCTCCATGCGGTCCAGTAACGGCCGAGGAATATTAAAGTAAGAATTGGCGGTCGTAATAAAAAGCACTTTGGAGAGGTCAAAGGTTACTTCCATGTAATGGTCGCCGAAAGCGCAATTCTGTTCGGGATCCAAAACCTCCAATAAAGCTGAAGATGGGTCCCCTCGAAAATCGGTACTCATCTTATCGATTTCATCAAGTAATATCACTGGATTTTTGGAACCGGCCTGTTTCATGATTTGAATAATTTTCCCGGGCATAGCCCCTACATAGGTCCGGCGATGGCCTCTGATTTCAGCTTCATCCCGCACTCCACCAAGGGAAAAACGGACAAATTTACGGTTCAGAGCCCGCGCTACTGATTTGGCCAAAGAAGTTTTACCCACACCGGGCGGTCCAATCAGGCAAAGGATCGGTCCTTTCAGCTGTTTTGTCAATTGACACACAGCCAGGTATTCCAAAATTCTTTCCTTGACCTTCTCCAGTCCGTAGTGGTCTTCATTTAAAATCTGCTCTGCCGAGTTCACATCCAGGCTATCTTCGGTAACTGTATTCCATGGTAAAGCAAGCAGCCAGTCAATGTAATTACGCACTACCACTGCTTCAGCGGACATTGGCGGCATCTTGGAGAGGCGATCAATCTCTTTTAATACTTTCTCCTCCGCTTCCTGCGGCAGAGTCAGCTTGGCCAATTTGCCCCTTAGCTCTTCCACTTCCGCAGTCCGCTCGTCGGCTTCCCCAAGCTCTTTTTGGATTGCCTTCATCTGTTCCCGCAGATAATACTCTTTTTGCGTCTTTTCCATCTGCTTACGGACCCGCAGATGAATCTTACGCTCCATTTCTAAAATATCGATCTCCTTCACCAAAAAAGAGCAGAGAGTCTCCAGCCTTTTCCTGGCAGATTCGGCCTCTAGTATTTGTTGTTTGTCTTCGACTTTCAAACTCAAGTGCGATGCAATGATATCAGCCAGTCTACCCGGATCTTCAATATTATTGACCGATACCATCACCTCCGGCGGCACCTTTTTACTCATCTTGATAAACTGCTCAAACTGATACAAAGTCGAGCGCATCAGAGCTTCCGTTTCGACATTTTTTTCCTCAATCTCCAAAACTTCAGCCACATGAACCAAATAATAAGGATCATCCTGAATATAATTCTCAATCCGTACCCGACGTAGACCCTCAACCAGCACTCTAATTGTTCCGTCCGGCAATTTCAATAACTGCTTGATCTCGGCTAAAGTCCCCATCGCATAAATATCATCCTGATTGGGATCATTAACCTTGGCTTGACGTTGTGCCGCTAAGACGATTAAACGGTCGTGAATCATAGCCTCTTCAAGAGCACTGATCGACTTATCCCTGCCTACATCAAGGGGAACAACCATGAATGGAAAAACGATCATTCCACGTAAAGGCAGTAAAGGAAGTGACTCTTTTAAAGGGGCGGCCTCTGTTTCACCACTTTTTGACACGGGCTACCACCTCCTGAGATTTGAATAACATGTTTCTAGCTATTTCTTCTGTAAACAGTTTGTTTTATTCTTGATCTCCTCCGGAGTTCCTTTCTGTAATTTATGGAGGAAAATCCAAA
>DNPP01000224.1:0-174 GCA_003501365.1 Bacillota bacterium | reverse complement strand
GTTCTTCCCACTGTTCATAAAGTTGTACCAGCTTAGCTTCGACCTCCGTTAATTCCTGTCCATATTCCATACTCTTTTTATAATCGGTCTGAACTTCAAAATCATTTAGCAATAATGATAGTTCTTTTTTGCGACTTTCCATACTCGCAATATCAGTTTCCAGCTGAACCAAAT
>DNPP01000348.1:1957-11409 GCA_003501365.1 Bacillota bacterium | reverse complement strand
CCGCGCCTCTGCGCGAGATACTATGATTTTATCCCCCAATTAATCTCCCTCTCCCCTTATACCCCACTTCAATCTTCCCCAGCGGCCACAACCTCCAATATCCCGGTAACCGCTATATCTGNNTAAAGCTTCGACGCCGACAGGAGACGCCACCCGCTCTCCTGCACCACCAGGGCAAAAGGGTGTTACGGAACACCCGCGCGATGTTCGCATCGCTGTTAAATCCCGCCGCCCGGGGCTCAATGTCATAAGGCTGCCCTGTAAATGTTTCCCATTACGGAGTCGACCGGAGGCTAAAGCCCAATGTCATCAACTTATGCTGTAAATATTGGAGTTAAATGCCTTTTCTCTGGGTCTCCGCGCCTCTGCGCGAGATACTATGATTTTATCCCCCCAATTAATCTCCCTCCAACTCCCACTTTCATCTTCCCCGGCGGCCACAACCGCCGAATATTCCGGTAACCGCTATATCTGCCTATTTATCGCTTTTCCGGCGCCAAAAATTATGAACTCTTCTTACAATCAACCCCAAGCGCCAAAAAAAATTTGCCAACACTCCAGGCAACCAGCCCACAATCTGCCAAAGCACCTTAAAAATCGGAATAAAAATCCGGCTCAAAAAAACAAAGTATAGCAATAGCCCTGTCGAAATGGCTATCCAAACATATAAACGCAGCTCCAACCAACTCCCCCAAAATATCAGCGGAATTACCAGCAATGCCGTTAAAAACCAAAAAACTAGGTCGCCGATAAAATTGACTGTTGGGTTCACCCTAATCCGGCTGCGAAAAACCCGGTATAGATCAAAAAATCCTCCCCATACCATTCCGGTAAAGAGGAGAACTACAAATGCGCTCAACTGAATCCGTACCAATTCCATGCCTAATTCCCTCCCGGTTCAACATATGTAATGAGAGAGAATTTCATACCTAATGAAAACATTCAGGAGTCAGAATCCAGAATAAAAGTCTCGTATCTCCTGGCTTCTGGCTCCTATCTCCTGTATTCCTAATCTCCAGCTCACTTCCCAAACAATTTAAAATGCGCCCACCAGAACAGGATTAGCCAGCACAAGAATGACAGCCCGAACAAATATTTTAACCCCCGCTGGATGTATAGCGAGGCTTCCAACTGTTGACCGATAGCTTCGCGCCGCAACGACTGCCATAGCCCCAGAGTTTTTTTGACATACCCTTTGGTTTCTTTATATTTGGGTTCACTACCCGGCCTTACATTGGAGATCCCTGCATTGTAGGCTTCCAGTGCCAGGTCAACCCGCCCTTGATAACGATTGAGGAGATCCTTCAAATATTTGACTCCGACCCGGATATTGGCCTCCGGGGAATAAATGCATTCCCCAAAACGGCAGATGATTTTGTTACTATGGCGCCCGGAACAGATCGAGCTGCCGCTATATTCCTGCCAAACCTCAGGCATGATTTGCATTAGACCGCGGGCGCCTTTGGCGGAAACCGCGGTCGGCGAAAAATTACTCTCCGACTTTATAACTGCAAAGACCAGGTTGGGATCCATATTATTCTCCAGGGCGTTTTTATTGATCAAACGGATGATCGGCTGCAGATCGCCGGATAAGATCTCCTGATTCTCCGTCACAGAGGTCATCATCTTCATCGTCTTGATCATCGGTTCCTCGGAAACCAAGATCCCGATCCCGGTTATACTCATCACCACCGTAATAAACAGAAAAAACGCGAATAGCCAAGTCCGATCCAGTGTCCCCTTGCGCCGGAATGAATCGGCCAGGATTACCAAGGGACTAAGTAAAAACTTAAATGTAATGACAATCACCCGTTGAAAGGTGGATGCGGAGCTGGTTCTTCTCTTACGGCTCATGGCTGCAGATCTCCCTAACGGCATTATAACACCTCAATTAATAAGTTGGTTACTTACAACCACATCCTAAAAAGCCAATCTTTTATTAATTTCGGTATTTAGCCGGGAATATCCTGCCGAAAAAACCATTAACTACCTATGAGCAATTAATATTACTTGATTAAGCGGCCGAAGAATCCCTTCCCTTTTTTAATAGCATCTTCATCAGTATAAACTAAGGAGTAAACATCGCCATCGACCGTCACTTTTCCCTGATCCAGATTTAATTGCAGGATATGCAAATTGTCCCCTTTTACCTCCAGTACTCCCGAACTGGTCTCCAAAATAATCTGTTCCTGATCATAACTGCCGAGATTAATTACGCCCTCAACCGCCAACTGACCCCGGTTTGTTAAAGTCAATTGATGCATCGTCTGTTCAATCGGCTTTTTCTTTTCTTCCATTGGCTTCACCCCTCCAACTGCTTTCAGAATAAAATTATTCGTAAACAGCGGCAGTTATACCAGAACAAAAAGAGGTTGTTGCCAACCCCTACCAAATCTTTTCCAGATGTGTTTTTGGGTAATAATGTTTCACGATGGCTTTGGGTGATTTATTCTCCTTCGCCAACGCGTAAGCGCCCCATTGACATAGACCAACGCCATGTCCAAAACCACGGCCTTTCAATGTAATCTGTCCCGGTTTATTCTCAACCGGATCGGAAAGCCATATCGACCGCATTTTGAGCGGCCCTACATTGATCCGAAAATCTCCGCCTGCCACCTCGGCTGTTCCCTGGTCGCCGACAAATTTTAAGATCGTAGCCCGTTTTGCTTTGCTCCTTTTTACAATTTCCATCTTCCGGACATTACCGACTCCTTGCCGGTTTATCTTTTCAAGAGCGGCATTAATTTCGGCGCTCGATAAGTTTGCTTGCCAAAACAGCTCGGTCTTTGGGATGACTTTCGCTTCCGGGCATTTCACCGACTGAATATAAGGGGGTTCGGGCCCTTTATAGGCTAACCCTTCACGGGCATAATCGGTTTGACCGCCGCAACTGGCCGAGTACCAGCCTTTGATATAGTGATTTTTATATGTTAATACCAAGCCACGGGTCATGGCCACCGCCTGCCGGATTGTCGGCGTTATGTTAGCGGCATTATAGGCCTGCGCTTCCTTTTCATCGGTTGAGATATCGGTCCCATGGGCCTTGCGGGTACCACCCCGGGCCAAAAATTCCATTGTAAAGGTTCGGGCAATGATGGCCTGAGCTGCATAAGCATTTAAGGGCCACCCCGGCTTCATCTCCCCGGCAACTACCCCGGTAAGGTATTCCTCGATATCCATTTGCTTTTTGGCGCCGCTATCTTTCATGAAAACCGTTATTGGAGGCGGTTTGCCAAAGTGGGTCACTATATTTTTTATTAACGTGCCCTCTTTACCGGGACAACCGGAAATAAAAACTAGGCATGCTAAAAGAAGTAAAGCCGGCCCATAAACTCTTCGAACCATAAAGACTTCATCCCTTCCATTCGAATCGCTTTTACAGGGCTAGCTTCTCAATTTTAGGCCATTTTATACTATTTCGCTCGCTCCCAGAGCTGGTCCATCTCCGCCAGACTCATCTCTTTCAAATTGCGTCCCGCCTTGGCAGCCTCGGCTTCCATGTAACGAAAGCGTTTATAAAACTTTGCAATCGTCCCCCGCAGGGCCATTTCCGGATGAATATCCAAGAAACGGCCTACATTAACCAGTGAAAATAGAATATCGCCGAACTCGTCTTCCAGGCGGCCCTTACTCACCCCATCATTGTCCTTATCAATCGTTTGACTGCGTAATACCTCTTCAAACTCTCCAAATTCCTCCTTCGCTTTAGCTAGCGGGCCTTCCAAATCACCCCAATCAAAACCGACTTTTGCTGCTTTCTGCTGCAGCTTCTCCGCTGTCATCAAGGCCGGTAAATCTTTGGGAATTCCATCAATCGCCGAGGGGCGTTCGCCCGGCATTTCCGTCTGTTTAATCTTCTCCCAATTTTCAAGTACCCCAGCCACTCCCGCCACTTTCTCGGCTCCAAATACATGAGGATGCCGCCGGATTAATTTTTCACAAATGGTATCGACCACTTCATCAATGGTAAAATGGCCATCTTCCGCCGCCAGTTGGGATAGGAAAATTACCTGTAATAAAAGATCCCCCAGTTCCTCTTTCAGCTTGTCCATTTTTCCGGAATCAATCGCTTCCAAAACTTCGTAAGTCTCTTCCACGGCGCATGGTTTTAAGGATTGGAAGGTTTGTTCCTTATCCCAGGGACACTCTTTACGCAATAGCGCCATAATCTCCACTAATCGTCCTAAATTCTTACCTGTTTGGGGTAATGTTTCCGTAGCCATGCTCGACGCTCCTTTTAGCCAAATATTTTTTTACCATTTCGAGATCCTGGGAAACGATTCCTCCTGTAAACCATAAACTTCCGATATATAACAAGCTACCGCCCAGCCCAATGATACCAAACTCGACAATATAATTTAATTGCAGCCAACATTTGCCATACCAGCCTGCGATAAATAGCAGTATCCCGCTAAGAACGGCAGCAGGCAAAAATCTCAATTTAATCCGAATCAATCGGCGGATAATCGTAATATTGAGTAATGCTGTCAAGCCTGAGCCGCAAACCGTCCCCAAGGCAGCCCCGGCTAAATTCAGGCCCGGTAATCCGGTGGTAAAAAAGGTGACCGCAATCTTTAGGATTGCGCCGGCTATAAAATGAACTAATGGCAACTTAGGTTTGCCAAGTCCTTGTAATATCCCGGCCGAGACTTGTTCCAATCCCAAAAAGATCACCGCCGGCGCCAGCCAGGATAAAATTTCTACTTGCGGCGTACCATAAATAATCCGATAGATCGAACTGCTGAATAAATATAAGAATATCGCCACCGGAATTAGATAAAAAACCGCCATCCGCAAACCGGCCTCTATTTTAACCCGTGGACCGCTTGAAAATCCCCGTTTAAGAAATCCTTTAATATTGCCGGCGGCAATCGCCGGTACCAAATTGGTGGAAATTGCCGTGGTGACGATCATCGGAAGGTACATCACAGCCCAGGAATTACCTAATATTCCCAGCAACGAAGTGGCTTGCGGGACAGTATAACCGATGCTTTGAAGTTTAGCCGGAACGATTAACGAATCGATGGTCTGTAATAGCGGCATCAAAATCACTGCCAGGGAGATCGGTAAGGCAAATTGGATCAGCCGTCTCATTATTTTTAGGAAACTATCGGATTTTACACTACCCAATCGGATACCCTTTTGGGGTTGACTTTGCCGCCAATAAGTATATATCAGATAAACTAATCCGGCCGCCCCGCCCGCTGATGCCCCGAATGCAGCGCCGGCAGCTCCCCATTCCAATCCATTCTTGATGAATACCGCTACTAAAATCAAGGCCACTCCAACCCTTACGGTTTGCTCAATCATCTGTGAAACGGCACTGGGAGCCATCATCTGTTGACCCTGAAAATAACCGCGATAGGCCGCCATCAAACTCATTAAAAAAATAGCCGGCGCCAAAGCCCACATCGAGTATACCGCCCGTGGATCAGCTACCACTTTGCACGCAAACCAAGGAGCCGCCCAAATCATTGTCGCGGTTCCGGTCAAACCCAAAATCATCAATAGTATTAGCGCAGCCCTAAAAATCTTTCGTATTCCGTTCTGATTTCCTTCAGCTGAATATTCAGCAATAATCTTTGAGATGGCTATGGGTAACCCGGCTGTAGAAAGCGATAGAAATATGAGATAAACCGGATAAGCCATTTGGTATAGGCCAATGCCTTCCGGGCCAATCAAACGCGACAAGGGAATCCGATAAGCCGCGCCCAATAATTTTACAACCAGCCCAGCCCCTGTCAGTAAGGCTGTTCCTTTAATGATCGAATCACGTTTTTCCAAGGTTTGCTAACCCCTTTGGAGATAATAATTCCGCCTTACAATGATACGTGATTCGCATCCATTTAATGACTTATTAAAACGAATATTAAAATCTTATGAATCAATATTGACTTAATTGATAATTAATTTTGCCGGCGGGTCCCCGTTATTGGGGAAGCCATGATAGGACCTTTGATGATTATAATAATATAGCCACTCCTCCAAATTTGTTTGAGTCGTCTGTATATCATCAATGGTTTTTCCAATATTGTCGGTTTTAATAAAATCTTCTACTATGATTTTTTTAAATTGTTTAATAAAAATATTACCGCATTCCTTACTCTTGGTCTTGAGGTGCAAAATATCCTGCAAACGCAAAAAGAGTTCATAATGATGGCCTTCTTTACCGCAATACTCCCGGCCGTTGTCTGTAAGTATCTTTAATACCGGTATTTTAATTCGCTTAAAAAAAGGTAGTACCGCATTATGAATGACTGCAACGGCATAGTCCGCCGATTTTCCCAAATGAACAAAACCAAATGCATAGCTGCTATATGAATCGACTACTATTTGCAGGTAAACTTCCTCTAGATTCTTATGGAAACCAATAAATATCGTATCCTGAGCCAGAAGTTCACCGGGTTTTTTCCCTTTTATTTGACGTTCTTTAAAACTGCGATCAAATTTTTCGATCGCTGAAACCTGTTCGGGAGAAAGATTCTCAATTTGATCGGCATACATCTCGGTCAATTTTACCAACCGTTCGCTTTTGCGTCCCAATTGATGTTTCACCAAGATATTATAAATTGCCGAAGGACTCATATGGATATTTGCTTTTTTTAATTCTTCACTCAATTTTTCACAACCCCAGCCGGGATGTTCCAGGCTTAGCTGCGAGACTGCCTCAAAAATCTCCGGTCTGCATGCCTGACGATTGATTTTCGGCAAAGCCGGCCGGATATCTTCAATACTTTCCAACCCGTGCAGACGAACCATTTCTTGATACTCTTTTATTTTCTCTTCCGGACCGGGGTGAAGATAGATTTTACTAACATTTTTCAGTATTTTCGATAACTCCGCAACGTCCAATTTTGAGTGATCATCACGGTTAATAAAACGGTCCACAGGCAACTCCTCCTCTCGGCTCGTCTCGCCCAATACCATTCTGTCCAGTCGAATTCACCGAATCAAAATTGCGCGAATAGATCAAACGCCTTTTTCCGGAAATCCGGAAAAAGGCGTTTGATGCTGAATTTTGTTAAATAACGCTTTCTCCGCGTTGGCCGGTTCTAACCTGAACGGCTTCAATTATTTCTGAGATGAAAATCTTGCCGTCGCCGGTTTCACCGGTCCTGGCCGCATAACTGATAGCATCAATAATTTTATCCATATTTTCTTTGTGGGTAATAATTTCAATTTTAACTTTAGGGTGCAACATAATTTCATATTCCGAACCCCGATAATGTTCAACGGCGCCCTTTTGTTTGCCACATCCTCTGACTTCGGAAACGGTCATTCCTTTAATACCAAGCTTAGCCAAAGCATCTTTTACCGCTTCAAAACGCTGCGGGCGAAAAATTGCTTCAATTTTAATCATTGGTCAAACCCCCTTCGAAATCGATTTCGACACTGTAGCCGACTTATTGCCGTCCTCATCCGGGTAACTCTGAGGAACTCCCAAAGAACTAAGCGCAAACTCCGGATAGCAAAGAGCTCCATGAACCGGCATATCCAATCCCATAAGTTCTTCTTTGGCTGAAACTCTAAGACCTATAGTTTTATCAATAATTTTAAAAATAATGAATGCTAGTAAGAAGATGACTACACAAATTGTTAAGGCGCCAACTGCCTGAGCACCTAATTGGCCCCAGCCTCCTCCAAAAATTATTCCTTTGACATCACCATAGGTACCGTCAGCGAACAGACCAACCGAAAGTACGCCCCAAAGACCATTTACACCGTGAACGGAACATGCGCCAACCGGGTCGTCAATTTTGGCAACATTTTCAAAAAGCCAAACTGCGATACATACCAAGATACCAGCAATACCACCGATAATTACCGCTGATAAACCGGATACATAAGCACAAGGAGCGGTAATAGCGACCAATCCGGCTAAGACTCCATTACACGACATACTGGTATCAGGTTTACCCGTTGTTTTCATCATATATAACATAGCTGTTAAACCACCTGCACAACCTGCCAACATTGTATTGGTTGCAACCACAGCAAGTCGTAAATCAGTAGCAGCCATCGTGCTCCCGGCATTAAACCCGAACCAACCAAAGATAAGAATGCAAGTTCCGATAACGCCAAGGCCTAAATCATGACCAGGCATTGCAACAGGCTTACCTTTAATAAACTTACCAATACGAGGCCCAAGGATTATGGCACCTGCCAATGCAGTTACACCACCGACTGCGTGAACTACACCTGAACCTGCGAAGTCTTTATATCCAGCGCCGAGACCTATCTGACCGAGTTGAGACAACCAGCCACCGCCCCAAGCCCAGTTACCAAAGACCGGATAAATAACCCCGCCCATTAAGAAACCATAAACTATAAAAGCTGTCCATTTAAAACGCTCGGCCATTGCGCCGGTGGGAATAGTGCAAGCTGTATCCATAAAGGCTGCTTGGAAAAGAAAAAGCATGAAGATACCAACATCATAGGTATGCCCTGCTAAAGCAAAACCGGTACCTCCAAGCAGGCCCCATGCCTTTCCACCAATGTGAATTGTAAGTAATTTTGATAAATCGGCATAAGCGCCGCCAACGCCACCAAACATAATTGCAAAACCTACAAAGAAAAAACCAAGGGTACCGAATGCCCATACCATTAAATTCATTAACATTGTATTATTGGCATGCGTTGCCCGAGTAAATCCGGTTTCAACCATTGCAAATCCGGTCATCATGAACACAACCAAGAATCCGCAAATAAGTGTCCAAGTATAGTTTACCGGTGCATTCGCGTCCTTTTTCAAGGTCGCCGCCCCATTGGGGTCATTAGCAAAAACAAACGATGATAACGCTAATAATAAGATACCTAGAATTACGAAAATCAAAACTTTGGAAATTTTTCTTTTTGGTAAAACTGAAAGCATGTAATCATCTCCTTTTTGTTTTTCAAATCAAGGAATTAACTTTATAATCGAAACTATCATCCACCACCCCGCATTCAATTGTTATGTTCTTGTTAGATGATTTTGTAAAATTGCAAACTAAAAATTTATGATGTTCAAATTCTAACATATACATTACATCTCGTCAACGTAAAAACCAAAATAATACAATATACAATTAATTTATTAACAAAAACATTACGCTTCATTTGTGCCAAGTTCCCCCGCCCCGGAAAGTAGGTGCATTGTAAATTATCGATATTATGGTGATTTTATGATTTAGTCCTTTTAAAAATGGAAAGAACCCGGATTAATAATCCGGGTTCTTTCCATTCCATATCTTATATCCTTCGTAAAATATCTTGTTACATGATTCATATCAGTACCTTATTCACAAGGCCTATCCCCCGTTCCCGACTTCTCTTACCGTTCAATGAAAGAAAATGAGGGTAATCAATCCGAACAGTGGTAGTAAAATACAACATGAATAAAGCATATAGCCAAAAAAATGCGGTACTTTGATTCCTTGCTCTTCGACGATGGATTTAACCATAAAATTAGG
>DNPP01000348.1:0-1553 GCA_003501365.1 Bacillota bacterium | reverse complement strand
AAACGTAACATAGGTCGGCGTATTATCCAAAAAGGAGCTTAACCCACCGGAGAACCAAAAAAATTGCCAGGGTTTTATGATTCCAAGGGATGCCCCTTTGGTTTCCAATAGTAGTAATAAGGGAACCATGGTAATAAAAATACCTGCAAATAAAATGGCAACTTCAACAATGGGTCCATAGGTAAAATTATTTTCGGCCCGTAATTCCTTTTTGGTAAATACCAATGATAGGACAATCATTAAAATCATAATCAATTCCCGATACGGAGCCGGCGCTTGACAGAAGACCGCCGCAATAACGCCGACCAAGAAAAGCAAATTAATTTTACCGGATAGTGTCAGAGGCATTTTGCTTTGAACATCCTGTCTAAGGTCAATTCGGTCTTCTTTTTTATAAGCAATGGAATCCCAAATATAGAAAACAATCAGTAGGCTGACCACCGCAAACAACCAAATCGGAAACAAACGAAATGTCCAGGTAAACGGTACTCCCCGCAAGTAACCCATAAATAGCGGAGGATCGCCAAGCGGAGTCAAACTGCCGCCAATATTGGAAACTATAAAGATAAAAAACACCGGGATATGTACGATGTGTTTTCTTTCACGAATGGTGTTTAAAAGCGGCCGAATCAATAACATACTGGCGCCGGTGGTTCCGATTAGATTGGCAATTAACGCTCCCATTAATAAAAAGGCGGTATTCACTATCGGAGTAGCTTTCAGATCCCCTTTAATTAATATACCACCCGAAATGATAAACAAAGAAGCCAATAATACGATGAAGGATATATACTCGCTAAAGGTATGCAACAATTGTCCGGGCGATTTGAGCATCATAAAAACAAATACCGGAATACCAACTATCGCTGCAACAATAGCCTTGTTACGATTCTTCTCCCAAAATGCAGGACAGGCTAAAGGCATGATCGCAATGAGCAACAGCAGAATCACAAATGGAGCACAAATAGCTAAGGGTATATTTAAAAATTGGTTCATTCGAAAAGCCTCTCTTTCATTTTAAAGGTGGTATTCTCCGCTTGCGTGCCTTTAAGATGGAATCAAAGCGGGCGATATCCCCCGCAGTTCGAAAAGCGCTTAAAGGGGCATAAATAAACTGTTTTTTATTTAAGAAAAGCAAATAATAGCTCGAATTTTTAACAACTCTGGCGATATTGTTGATTTCAATTTTTGTAGCGGCGCCTTGTTTAAATCCAATCATAATAGTTTGGTCATCTATTTCAAAAACTCGTTCCCTAAAAAATAATTGATTGGTTTTTTTCGAGTTTGAATGTATCCAACAGCGAATAACGACATATGAAAGATAGATGACGGGCAGTGCCGCCACCAAAAAGGTAGTTTTAGACGTTCCCTTGGTTGCCTGATAGGCGGCAATCGCGATTAAAAACACCAAGGCCCATAAACTTCTTTTTAAAGAATTCTTTACTAAAATCCCCAGATATACTAGTTTCGGAAAAGCGAATTCTTTAGTTTTGATCATATTTAAAACCTCCCGCGAAACTGCTTTTTTTAGTATAATCAGTTCACGTGTTATT
>DNPP01000371.1:1090-3980 GCA_003501365.1 Bacillota bacterium | reverse complement strand
GGATCGTGAAACACGGAAATATGAAGTTGAGAATGTCCTGCAACAAACGGGGTTACTTGCGGTGGCGGATCAAAGAGTAGGTGTCTATTCCCGGGGTATGCGTCAGAAGGTTGGTATTGCGCAAGCGTTGTTGGGTAATCCCCCGGTATTAATATTAGATGAGCCAACCGCCGGGCTTGATCCTGAAGCCAGAAACAATCTGCGGGGAATATTGGCCGAGGTCGGGCAGGAGCAAGTGATTATCTGGGCTTCCTCGTTTGTTGCCAATACATGCTGTGCTGATCGGCTGTTGGTATTGGAGCGGGGAGAGAGGCGCTTTTGGGGGGCACCCGCTGAGCTCGCGGCTTGTGCTGGATCACAAAAGAAATCGCTTCCTTTCTTTAGGGAAGAAACAGATGAAGAGCATTGGTTCGGCATGGTTGAGCAAGGGTATCATACTATCCTCTCACTCCGAGAGAATTAATAAACCAATTTTGCAAATTTACTATTATATTTACGATATTAGGCTTTACCGGATAAACTAAACCTTTGGCCCATCGGGAGTTTGCGATAGCGACAGCATTTCATCCTTCCTTCAATTATAGCTAAAGAAACGGGGACTGTCTCAAAAGCAAATGAGACAGCCCCCGTAGTGTTGACTTGCTCCAAATGTAGGATCAAAATTTCTTTCGATCCGTTATACAAAAATGAGACTGTCTCTTTTGAGGCAGCCCCTTTTTTATTGTTTGTACCGAACAAAAAGTCACTTTTGCTCGTAATTATGTATGAAAAATAAATTATTATAAAAATTGAGGTGTAACATGCGCGAAAATAAAGAAGGAATGGATTATGGATTGCGGATAATGGCCGAGGTATTAAAAGCCGAGCACCTTCATTGGGGTTATTTCCCGGATAAAAAATTTAAAGGAGAGGAAATGACTCTTACCGGGCTCAAAGAGGCACAATTAGATTATACCAAACATCTCTTTATGTTTATTCCCGATACTGTCCAGTCAATTCTTGATGTTGGCGCCGGATTGGGTAAAACCGCTTATTTGTTGACTAATAATGGCTATCAAGTCTCTTGTTTATCGAATGATAAATATCAGCAAACTAAAATTAATGAAAAATATCCAGCTATTCCTGTTATTAAAAATAAGTTTGAAGACAGCCGGTTAGGTCAGACCTTTGACTTGATCTTGATGAGTGAAAGTGTTCAGTATCTTAACTGGCCGCAAACGCTTTATAAATTAGAAGAGGTTTTAAAACCAGGCGGATTTTTGTTGACCTCCGATTATTTTCGGAAAGCTGATAGTTCTTTTTATAAAACCTGTAAAGTAAGAGAATCTTTTGAAATAGCCACTAAAAATAAGTTTGATTTGATCAAAGAAGAAGACATCACTGATAATATCCTACCAACATTGGATTTTGCGATGTATGGTTTTAATAATTATATTTTACCTGCTGCCAACATAGTTAGTGAGTTGATTTGTAACAGTACTCCACCAGTTGTTAAATGCCTGGCAAATATCTTTTTAAGAAAACAATTACAAAAAGCCCAATATTACATATGGGGACATACTCCGGAAAAGTTTGACCGGGAAAAATTTAAACAGGAAATGTATTACGTTATCCAACTATGGAGTAGAAAATAGGCGATGGGCAGTTAACTGCGCTAATGGAAAACCGAAATTCAGCTATCAAATCGATGAATATACTGTATTAAACAGCGGGTATAAATTGATGCATGTTTCAAATAGGCAATGGAATTGGTGCCTTATGGAGCCTATCGAACATAATCCCTCTTATAATGCGAGTGGATTATCACTTACGATTATGAATCGTTTTTTAAAATGAATTGATAGAGGTTGTAAAGGCTCGAAATGGAGGATTTTATATTAATGCAAATGATTAAGACGGTATTGATAAGCGTAATTTTACTTTTATTTAACTCGGGAATTCTCTGGGCAACGGAGGAAGAAGCTGCTAATGCCGATCCGGTAGATCCCAAGATACATTGGAGCGCCTCTCCAATATTTTTCAGCTCTCCGGAGACAGGGATAGCAATTGGCGGATATATCATGGGATATCAAAGTTCGGATCCGAATTTCTCCAGTGGAAAGCAGAATTCATTGAATGGAATTTTGGTTTATACTGAAGAAGAACAAGTGGCTTTCAATCTTTCCATCAAGAAGTACTTTCAGGATGATCGCTACCTGCTGATAGTTTCGGGGGGTTATTCAGATTTTCCCAGTAAGTTTTATGGAATTGGCCCGGATACGGATGAAGACAGCGAGGAGGATTTTACGCTGGTTGAGAGTGCCTATACCGGGAGTTTTCTTTGGAAATTGGCTCCCAACTTTTATCTGGGACCCTTTATCAGTTATGGGGTATTTGATGTCAAGGATCGAACCGCAGGGGGACAACTTGCGGTCGGAAACATTAATGGCTGGGATGGTACTACAGTGGTCGGGGGAGGATTTCAATTGTTGCGAGATACCCGGGATGATAATTATATGCCGCGAAATGGATCAGTGTTAAATGTCCAGGCCCTTAGTTATTGCCCGGAGTGGGGGAGTGACCAGGAATTTTTACAGTATGGAATAACCTACAAGTATTTCTGGCCGGTCGGCCAAACCGGGACCTTGGCCTTGATGTCGCTTATATCATTGAGTGATGGTACTGTGCCATTTGAGATGATGCCCTGCCTAGGTGGCGAAACTATCATGCGGGGTTATTATTCAGGCCTTTATCGTGACCGTGATTACGCAGCATTCCAGGGAGAGTATAGGTATGTGATCAGTACTCGCGTAAGCGGTGTATTCTTCGTCAGTTTAGGAGAAGTTGCCTCGGAGCTCGACCACTTTAACAGCGAAAATATAAAAGCCGCTACAGGATTTGGGTTCCGGTT
>DNPP01000371.1:0-703 GCA_003501365.1 Bacillota bacterium | reverse complement strand
TGTGATGGTCTTGATATACAGAGGCTTGACTGTGACTTTATCTATAGATGTAAATTTGATTTCTCAGGAAGCTCTTGGTTCGTGGAGAAGATGAGTTGTTTTCGGCAAGTTTGGCTATTTGTTAAGTAACAGTGCAGGAATTGCAATAAAGTAATCGAAAAATATGCTAAATGGGACAATTATTGCAGCTTACTGCCTACGAAATTCAACTTTATTTGAGAAGTAAGACTTTCTGGCTCATCGCTATGTTGATAGTGATGGTAGTGGCATTTTTTCCAAGCCTTGATCTTTTGCTGATCGAGTTTATGGTCGTCAGCGTTGTTACCAGGGATAAACAATCGGGATTTACCGGAATTCTTGCTTCCATGCCGCATCAAACAGCAAATTTGTACCTCTCGCGCGCTTTGGCGACATTCCTCCTTTTGCTGGGACTATGGCCTTTCATGGTGTTAACGGTAGGCTTTTTGCCGGGAATGGAACCGGCCGAGTGGTTGCTGAATACTCAAGATTTGGCTCTCCTTACTCTTAAATACATTGTCATTTGTACGGCAGCCATAGGTTTCGTGTTCTTGATCGGGTTAACCACATGCCACTCATGGCGTCTTTATCTGATTATCAGTGTTTTTTGGGCTGCCGGATTTTTCGTCGCCAGCAATTTATCACATTTTCCGTCTTGGACCGCATTTTTTATTCTTGGTTCCGG
>DNPP01000394.1:2373-3308 GCA_003501365.1 Bacillota bacterium | reverse complement strand
TAATTGAGGATCATGGAGGACATGTCGTTGGAAGTGTATCCAAGAAGACAACCTATCTTCTGGTGGGTGAAAATCCAGGTAATAAATTAATTGCCGCACAAAACCTAGGAGTCAAGATTATTACGGAAGATATTCTAATGGAAATGATTAGGTAAGGACGATCATTAATTAAATTTGATTGCTACGATCATTAATTCTTGAAAGAAGCAGGATTTCGTAGCATGATGTATAACTTATTGGTAAATTTGGAACTGGTATAGTGAATTTGCCTATTCTTAGGTACGTTACTTTACAACTATATTGGAGGTCGTTCAATGCCTTTAACTAAAGCCGAAGTAGAACATGTAGCGCGACTCGCCCGTTTGGAATTGAGTGAGAGCGAAAAGGAAGAGTTCCCCGGACAATTAAACGGAATTTTAGATTTTGTGGAAAAGTTGAACAAACTGGATACTGCCAGTATTGAGCCTACTGCCCATGCGATTCCGGTCACCAATGTTTTCCGGCCGGATCAAGAAGTTCCTTCATTCGACCCGGAATTGGCCCTGGCTAATGCCCCGGATCGCTTGGATAATTTTTTTAAAGTCCCCAAAATTTTGGAAGAAGAAGAGTAACCTAAGCCGGAGGAGGTTTGTTATTTTGGCTTTATATCAAAAAACTGCCCATGAATTGCAGGAATTATTATTAAAAAAAGAAATAAAAGCCGTTGAAATCGTGGACTCGATGGTTCAGCGAATTAAACAGGTAGAGCCTCAAATCCATGCTTATGTTTCATTGGCGGAAGAACAGGCCTATACTGAGGCCAAAGCGGTGGACGAGCGGGTTAGAAAAGGCGAGCAACTGCCGGCTTTGGCGGGAATACCGGTGGCCCTGAAAGATAACATGTCAACCGCCAACCTCCGAACCACCTGTGCTTCCAAGATATTGGAGAATTATGT
>DNPP01000394.1:0-2037 GCA_003501365.1 Bacillota bacterium | reverse complement strand
TGGATGAATTTGCAATGGGTTCTTCCACTGAAAACTCGGGATTATTTGTGACCAAAAATCCCTGGGACTTGGAGGCGGTACCGGGCGGATCCAGCGGTGGTTCGGCAGCGGCGATCCGGGCGGATGAAACGATACTTGCCCTCGGGTCCGATACCGGCGGCTCAATCAGACAGCCGGCGTCTTACTGCGGGGTGGTGGGATTGAAGCCTACCTATGGCCGGGTATCTCGCTATGGTTTGATTGCCTATGCATCATCCTTAGATCAGATTGGTCCGATTACCAAAGATGTAACGGATTGTGCGATGGTGCTGCAAGCCATTGCCAAGTATGATCCCCGGGATTCGACATCACTTGACCAGCCGATCCCGGATTACCGGCAAGAGATGAAGAAAGGCGTCAAAGGGCTTACCATCGGGATAGCCAAAGAATATCTGGCGGAAGGGATTAGTAAACCGGTTCAGACAGCGATCCAAGATGCGGTTAAAGTTTTCAAGGATTTAGGCGTGACGATAGTCGAAGTTTCATTGCCTTATACCGAATATGCTTTGGCTGCCTATTACATCATCGCACCGGCGGAAGCCAGTTCCAATCTGGCGAGGTATGACGGGGTCCGTTATGGGCATCGCACTGTAGAACGGGTGCCGGATTCAGTTGCTTTGTTTATGAAGACCCGTAAAGAAGGGTTTGGAGCTGAAGTTAAACGGCGGATCATGATGGGTACATATGCTTTAAGCTCAGGCTATTATGATGCTTATTATCTGAAAGCCCAAAAGGTCCGGACTTTGATTCGAGCTGATTTTAGCCGGGCTTTCGAGCAATGCGATCTGATTTTAACACCCACGGCTCCTTCGGTTGCCTTTAAGATCGGTGCCAAGACTAAGGACCCGCTTGAGATGTATTTGGAAGATATTTGCACAGTCACTTGTAACCTGGCGGGAATACCGGGGATTTCGATTCCCTGCGGATTTGACCATGGGATGCCAATCGGTATGCAAATGCTTGGCCCGGCTTTTAAGGAAGAAACTCTGCTCCGGGCAGCCTACGGTTTTGAACAAGTCACGGAATTTCATAAGGAAAGGCCGAAAGCAGTTAACTACTAATTGGCCTAAGAGAGGGTACTTGCTTTTTAGATATTCGGTGGGAGGATAAGGATAATGCCTTTAGCGGATTATGAGATAGTCATTGGTCTTGAAGTCCATGCGGAATTGCGGACCAACACTAAAATCTTTTGCGGTTGCAGTACCAAATTCGGTGGTGAGCCCAATAGTCAGGTATGTCCGGTATGTTTGGGTTTACCCGGTGCTTTACCGGTACTTAACGAAAAAGCATTGGAATATACGATTCTTGCGGGGCTTGCTTTAAATTGTGAAATTGCAGAATCTAGCAAGTTTGACCGCAAACAGTATTTTTACCCGGATTCGCCCAAGGCTTATCAAATCTCTCAATATGATCTGCCTTTTTGCAAAAAGGGCTGGATCGAAATTTCAACGGACAATACTGCGGCAGGAGTTACTAAAAAAGTCGGTATCACCAGAGTCCATTTGGAAGAAGAGGCAGGTAAGCTGGTTCACTCGGGAAGCGGGATCATGGACTCCAGTTATTCGATGGCCGATTACAATCGTTGCGGCATTCCCTTGATTGAGATTGTCGGTGAGCCGGATTTGCGCTCTCCTAAAGAAGCCAGGGACTATCTGGAAAAATTGCGTATTTTGTTATTATACACTGGAGTCTCCGATTGTAAAATGGAAGAGGGCTCCCTGCGCTGCGATGCCAATATTTCCTTACGCCGAAAGGGCGATCTGCAGTTCGGAGTTCTTGCTGAACTTAAAAATATCAATTCTTTCCGTTCAGTGCAGGCCGCGCTGGAATATGAAGCCGAGCGACAGGCCAGTTTGCTTGATGCCGGGGAAAAGATGATCAAACAGACTCGTGGCTGGGATGAGAATAAGGGGGTCACGGCTTTTATGCGTTCTAAGGAAGAAGCCAGTGATTACCGGTATTTTCCGGAACCTGATCTGTTGCCGGTGACGGTTCCGA
>DNPP01000376.1:1892-3572 GCA_003501365.1 Bacillota bacterium | reverse complement strand
ACGGTAATGATTAAGGTTACCCTTCACTTGAATCAGATACTTAAAAGTTTTTGAATCCGGTCCCGTAAACAATCCATGAAACGGAAACGGAATGTACAGCTTTACAACTTACTTAAAGCTTGCACCACCCGATTGTAAAGTGTAAATGGGAGCAACCCTCTTAAAAAAAACACCATTTTGGTATCGGGGCCTGATGCATAACGCAGTCTGAAATTATTATCTGATGTAGCCGGATAAATGGTCTTTGCTGTAACATCCGGACCGTATCCGTTGATGAGTTGATTAATATCCTTTTCTGAAGTCATTTCCAATGGATTTGTGGTATAAACCCCGGCGTTATTGATAAGGACATCAATGCTCCCGAAATCGTTGATAGCGGATGCTAGACTTTCTCGAATCGAATCAATATCTGTTATATCCAATGGGTAACAACGGACATTTTTTAAACTGCTAAGCAAGGTTTCCTTTTGGGGGTTTCTCATGGTAGCTGCGACATTCCACCCTTTTTTTTGAAATAAAACCGCGGCAGCCTTACCAATTCCGCTTGAAGCACCTGTGATAAATACAGTTTTCATAAATTTCCTCCTTTAATGACCATTGGTCATTTGTCGATTAAAAAAATTACCTTTTATTGAAAGTCAGATAACCGATTATGTGGGATGTAACCATCTCCCTCAAAGTTTTTCGAAACTCCCTATTAAATAGCTCCATGCCGGGTTTTTGGACAACTTGCTTCACTATAGCGGAAGGATTGGAAACCTTATAGGCCCCAATAAAGCAGATGAAGAATTGACTCAGTAGTGTCGGCCAGAATGGCAAGAAGTTTAACCAATACTTTATCATGGATGGAGTCGATAATGAGGTCAATAAAATCTTCAACTTGAACATCATTGTCCATAATTAACATCATGTATTGACCATAGGAGCATTTTTTAATATGATACTCTCATCAATTACAAATCGAAGGTTGGTATTCATGCAGAACATCATATTTGATATCGACGGTACCTTATGGGATACAACGGAAGTGGTAGCCACAGCCTGGAATAAGGCAATTTTGGAAGTCGGCGGAACGGGAACCATGGTAACCTCATCAATGTTGAAAAAAGAGTTCGGCAAGACGATGGATGTAATTGCCGATGATTTATTCCCTGATATCGTCAAGACCCAAAGAGAGTTGCTATTGCAGCAATGTTGTCAATATGAGCAGGCTGCCTTGAGAGAAAATAAAGATAATTTGTTATTTCCAGAGGTAAAAGAAACCCTGGGTAAACTTTCTGAGCAATGCCGCTTGTTTATTGTCAGCAACTGCCATTCCGGTTACATTGAGCTATTTATGCAGAAAGCGGGAGTTGAAAAGTATATTATAGACTATGAATGCTTCGGGAATACCGGTAAATCCAAGGGTGAAAACATCAAGCTGGTTATCCAAAGAAACAATTTGAATGATGCAGTATATGTTGGAGATACCCAGGGAGATTATGAGGCAACAGTTTTCGCCGGAATTCCTTTTGTGTTTGCAAAGTATGGTTTTGGTGAAGTTGAAAATTGTTTTTTGGCTATCAGTCAGATCAAAGAATTATGGAGTCTGCACCAGACGGGTAAACTATGCAGATAAGATGTAATCGTTTTTAGGGAATTTGTGGGCATACTCACGTTCCGTTTTTCAGTTGGATGGCG
>DNPP01000376.1:0-1626 GCA_003501365.1 Bacillota bacterium | reverse complement strand
TTTTTTCGATACCGCCGACGGATACAATAACGGGTTAAGCGAGAAAGCCATCGGAAAATTTATTAAATCAGCGGGCCAAAGGATATTCGTAGCCACAAAATGCGGACGTCGGTTGAATCCTCATAATGCCCAAGGTTACAACCGCGAAAATATCAGGCGTTTTGTTCATGATAGCTTAGAAAATATGGGATTGGAGACGCTGGATCTTATCCAACTTCACTGCCCACCTACTGAAGTCTATCGTAACCAAGAAGTGTATGACTGTCTTGACGAGCTTAAAAAAGAAGGGAAGATTTTAAATTACGGAATGAGTGTGGAGAAGATTGAAGAAGCATTAATCGCTGCTCAGCATGAAGGAGTCGCAACCATTCAAATCATATTTAATATGTTTAGGCAGAAGCCGATCGAGGGATTTTTTACAGAGGCTAAAAACAAGAATATCGGCGTGATAGCCAGGGTACCGTTAGCCAGTGGATTGTTGTCCGGGAAAATAAATCAAAATACTACTTTTGACAAGGACGATCACCGCTTGTTCAACCGGAATGGGGAATACTTTGACAAAGGGGAAACATTCTCCGGGGTCAACTTTGAAGCGGGAATCAAAGCGGCCGAGGAGTTGAAAAGTATATTTGGAGGAACCGACAAGCTTGCCCAATATGCCCTACGCTGGATTCTGATGTTTGATTCTGTGAATTGCGTAATTCCCGGCGCCAGTAATCAACATCAAATTGAGACCAATGTTATGACATCCGACCTGCCGCCACTTACGGAAGAACAAATGGACCAAGTGCAAAAGATCTATGAGAAATATATTAAAAAGGATGTTCATCACTTGTGGTAATGGGAAAATACCCGGTCGATACAACCCGTATTTATTTAACGCCCTTGGTGGGATGAAGATATACTAAACAACGTTGGCGTATTTAAAAACCTCCCCATTCGTGTTTATCATTGAGTGCTAGATGAGCGCACATATTTTGAACGAGCCCAGAAAATTGTAAACGCCTTAAAAGAATCGGGAGAGGACCCTATTTGCCGTTAGACCCGAAGGGGGTAACCCATGCGCTTACCCCCCCCTTTCTTTTCTCTTTCTCTCAAGACCGAAATCCATCATTACAATGAAAGTTCTAAGAAGCTTCGTTGCATACTTCCCTCCACCGGATTTGCCTCATTCTAATGTTCGGTGCGTGCAGCTACCATCGTATAAATATTTCGCTTCAAACATCAATTGTTATTTAATCTTTTTCAATCGGATTTTATTGTCGATGATCAACACATTATTTTCCAGTTTCCACTTCATAGAAGTCGGCGCTGCACCAACCAGGTTCCAAATCATGATGTCATTGTTAAACGTATAGGTCCCTTTCTGGGCAGCAATGATCGGATTGATAGAACCTGCAGGATACTGTTTCAGGTATTCCGGAGTAAATTGGGAATTGAAATCAAACGTGCCGTCTTTCTTGAAGACAACAGTGTATAGCGCCTGCGGCAACCCATCATGAAAACCTTTCCAGGTCCCGATCAGGGCGTCGATAATGACAGGTTTCATGGCAATTGGCGCATCCGGTTTGGCGCCCTTTGATTCCAGCAGGGCGATGATTGATTTCTTGCCGGAACGGGTTGCAT
>DNPP01000229.1:2986-3172 GCA_003501365.1 Bacillota bacterium | reverse complement strand
TTGGTTTTTAAACATTTATCCTTGACCCGCCTTCACACGTTGTGAAGCTGCTGAGTATTGTCATTAGAGAATGGGAAAACTATTGCAAATAAGTTTGACTTAGGGTATTAGTATTAACTGATGCTCATCGATTCAATTTCATTCATTGCAGATACCGTTTAAACAAATTTTCATAGGAGATATTAT
>DNPP01000229.1:0-2853 GCA_003501365.1 Bacillota bacterium | reverse complement strand
TGTCAGGTGGAAGGGTAACCTTAGTGGAACCGCCGAGTATGGGTATTAAGGAATAGGGAAAACTATTGCAACTAGTTTGAATCATGGATAAGCAGTTGATCATAATTTAACAAATTTTCATAGGAGATATTATCAATGTCCGAACCCAATCAAAGTCTCTTTGCCCGCTTAAAGTCCGGACTTGCCAAGACCAAATCCGGTTTTGTCCAAAATATCGAAGGAATATTTAACTCCGCCAAGAAAATTGATGAGGAGTTTTTTAGCGATCTTGAGGATACTTTAATCATGGCTGATGTCGGGGTGGAAACAACGGCCCAACTTATCAATCGGTTGCGTAAAGTCGCCAAAGAAGGGGCTATAACCGAACCGGGCCAATTAAAAGATGCTTTGGTAAAAGAGATTCGAAGTATTTTAGAGTCAGTGGGGAAAAAACCGTTTGACTTTGGAGATTCCAATAAAGTATATTTGATCATTGGCGTGAATGGTGTGGGGAAAACTACTACCATTGCTAAAATAGGCGCCCGGATTAGGGAACAAAACCGCCAGGTGCTTTTTACGGCAGCCGATACCTTTAGGGCCGCTGCAACGGAGCAGTTAATGCTGTGGGGCGAGCGGATTGGCGTTCCGGTGGTTCACCATCAAGAAGGGGCTGATCCGGCTGCGGTAGTGTTTGACGGCATGGCAGCCGCTAAGGCCCGGAAAACCGATATCATCATCATTGATACTGCCGGACGTCTTCATACCAAGGTAAACTTAATGGAAGAACTAAAAAAGGTCAAACGAGTCATTCAGCAAAATCTGGACGGCCGCAACCTGGAAACCCTTTTGGTATTGGATGCCACTACCGGCCAAAACGCAATCAACCAGGCCAAAGCATTTCATGAGGCCCTGAGGGTCGATGGTTTGGTACTCACCAAATTGGACGGTACTGCCAAAGGCGGTATCAGCATAGCTATTGCCGACCGGCTTCAAATCCCGATCCGCCTCATCGGTGTCGGTGAAAAAAAAGAAGACTTACAAGAGTTCGATGCCGAGGCTTTTACCAAAGCGTTGTTTGAATAATTAATAACCTTTTCCGCAATCCGAAATTATAGGGAGTCTTTTATCATGCCTCAGAAGTATTTTATTACTACCTTCGGTTGTCAAATGAATGTCCATGACTCGGAAACCTTAGCCGGACTGTTGACTTCCTTGGGTTATTCTCCGGCTTCTTTGATCGAGGAAGCCGATATAATTTTATTCAACACTTGTTGTGTGCGGGAAAATGCTGAGAACCGGACCTATGGAAATATCGGAGCCTTAAAGGCGCTTAAGCAAGCGCGGCCTGAATTGATTATCGGCATGTGCGGCTGTATGGTGCAACAACCATCCGAAGTTGCAAAGATCAAGCAAAGTTATCCTTACGTGGATTTGGTATTTGGTACGCATAATCTGCATCAATTGCCGGAATTAATTCATAAAGTCCAAACCTCCGGCTCGCGGGTTATTGAAGTTTGGGATACCGATGGCGCCATTTATGAGGATTTGCCGATCCGGCGCGCTGAGACTTTCAGGGCTTGGGTCACTATCATGTATGGTTGCAATAATTTTTGCGCTTATTGTATCGTTCCTTATGTCCGGGGGCGGGAACGCAGCCGTAAACCCGAGCAGATATTGGCGGAGATTCAGGATTTGGTCCGAGATGGTGTTAAGGAGATAACCTTACTGGGGCAAAATGTGAATTCTTATGGCAAAGATCTTACCGGGGGGGAGAGATGGAACTTTGCCCGTCTGCTCCGGGAAATCGCTTATCAGACCGATATTCAAAGAATTCGTTTTCAAACTTCTCATCCGAAAGACCTTTCGGATGATTTGATTGAGACCCTGGCAACTGAAGCCAAGGTTTGCCGTCATCTGCATCTACCGCTACAATCCGGTAGCACCAGGGTGTTGCAACTGATGAATCGCCGCTATACCAGAGAACAGTACCGGCAATTGGCGGCGGAAATAAAGAACCGTAACCCGGGGATTGCTCTGACCACCGATATCATTGTCGGATTTCCCGGTGAGCTGGAGGGTGATTTTCAAGATACTTTGGCTCTGGTAAGCGAGATTGGCTATGATGGAGCCTTTACCTTTATCTATTCACCCCGGCTGGGTACTCCTGCCGCTAAAATGGCGGATCCGGTATCTGAAGCGGAGAAAAAGCGACATCTAGCCGAACTGATGAAAATTCAAAACCAAATTTCGCTGGTAAAGAACCAGGCTTTTATCGGAACTGTAACAGAGGTGCTGGTTGAAGGAGTGAGTGAAAGGAATCCCGGGATGTGGTCGGGCCGAAACTCCCAAAATAAACTAGTTCATTTTAAGCCGGTATCACAATTGAAACCCGGGAATTTGATACCAGTTAGTATTATTTCAGCTACTACATTTACATTAGAAGGAGAATTTTTAAGTTCAGTTTAAGCTGGCGGTAGAGTTTTTTAGGTTGATTTGTCGATTTAACGGTTGCCCTGATAATATTGACTGGTTAGTATTTATTTCGTAGAGTATTGAGCAGCATTGCAAAGTCTTCCGGAAAAGGGGCGACTAATTCGGGGATTGGTAGTTGGGTATTGGAAAAATCCAGCTTTCCGGCATGCAGGGCCGGACGTTTGATCAAAGAGTCAGCCATTCCGTATTGGGGATCCCCTAAAATCGAATGGCCGATATGGCTAAGGTGGACTCTTATTTGATGAGTCCGACCGGTCTTGAGAGAGAGCTCAAGCATGGCAAAACCCTGCAGTTCTTCAATGACCCGGTAATGAGTCACGGCTGGTTTGCCTTGGTTAGTGATGATTCTTTTACCCTTGAATTCACCAATCGGAAGATCAA
>DNPP01000341.1 GCA_003501365.1 Bacillota bacterium | reverse complement strand
CGTCGTAAGCCATGAGCTCGATGTCATCCTGATGAGCTGAAATCGCCATAATGGTGGTTCTGGCCAAGGCCTCTTTGTCAGCCGTTCCGTCCGGTATAAATATTTCGGCCCCCGGTTTTTTAAATTGCATTTGGAACACTCCTTTACATGTTATATCTCAAGTATCATTGTTTTAAATTGCTTTTTAGACAGCCTCACGAACTGCAATTCTGTTGGCCTTTATTTTAGAGGCTTCGTAAGCCAAAACCTTCGTTCCTCCCTATTAAGGAGGGAGGAAGCAAGAAGCAAGATGGAGGGTTGACCCAATTTTTAAAGAACGATTATCGGCTGTCGGCAACCGCTAAACTAGCGGCAGCTATGGCTTGGCCAACCCGGCGGTCACTTTCATCCGGTAAATGAAAGATTATCTCTTCGGCCAATTTAGGGAACTCCAGGTCCAATATTTTTCTGGCATTGTCGATAATGAGCTTGCCCCCTTCTCCTGAAGTCACCCTACCCAGGATTAAAACGTGCTTGATTTCATAAAACTCGGCATAATATGCAACAGCATAGCCCAAATAACAGCCGATGGTTTCAAATATTTTTCGGGCCCGCCCATCACCTTGAGCCATTAATTCTTGAACTACTTTGAGCTTTTCTGCCGGAGTCAACTCCGCTTTTAAATCGATCCCGCTAACTGGAGCAAGCCGAATCACTGCATCCTGAGAAAAATATTTCACTCCACAACCATAATCTCCCGACCATTCATCAACCGCTGCGGAGGCATCAAAATCCACCGGTACAAAAGCTAATTCATTTAAACATCCGGTAATACTCCCTTCTTTATCAATATATCCGGCGGCTTCACTGGTGCCCATGGCTATCCCTAAAATCTTATTATCCCGTAACGACATTGCACCGGCAAGCGCGGTAACATCTCCGTCATTTCTCACCTCAATAGGAATATTGCCGAGTTCAGCTGCAACCCTCAGAAAAATATTCTTCACCTTTTGCTCAAACAAAACCGGCGGGACTTTTAGAAACAGCGAGGCCACCATGACCCGGTTATTGACGTAAACTCCGGCGGAACTCACTCCAATGGCATCAACCCTGGGTAAATATTCGGCCGCTTTGGTTACGGCAGCTCTGATTTCGTTATAATGGTAATCCGGATCGCTCTCTAGCTTCGGATGCCATACTACTTCTTCGCTAAAAACCACTTTCCCATTATCAAGCGCGGCCACTTTACGATCACTACCTCCGGCGTCAAAGCCGATCCTGTAACCATTAAGGTTTTTCCCAAACGGTTCCGCTTTTTCAAAAGCATCCGGCAGCTTTGACTCGTCGTCGACAAAGTCTATCTCAAACTTCTTTTCATAAACCCGACTCATAAACTCGGCATCAAATGATCGCATGCCACCCGGAGAATATGCCGCCTTGAGATCATGATATAGCGAAAGCGGCCCGTAAAAAGTTACCTTCCAACCGCCTTTAATCCACAGAATCGTTTTCAATAGCCGTTCGATGTATTTGAAATTGTTTTCATCCATGGCTTGGTCGGCATCAAAGATTTCGGTATGATACACTGCAACTTGTTGCTGTTCCCGCTCGATAGTGATAATCACCGCTACGCTTTTACCCGATGCCTTCACTGCATCCAAAAAGGCCCGATTTTCAATTATCGCCGGTTGAAAATGCGGATCCAAAACAGGAATAATTTTGGACCTGGCTGTTATCTTTATTGCATTCACGATTGATTCATTCTCCTTTCCAGAACTCCAAACCGCCTTTTCGGCGATTGATCCATATCGTTTACAATGTCTTTGTAACTTTATGCAATCCCCTGGGCGCGTCCGGATTCAGTCCCTTGGCCAAGGCCAAATGATAAGCGAAAATTTGACCAAAAACCACCGAAATATATGGGGTAATCTCCTCCGGATAATCCTCTTGAATATAGATATGTTCCGTACTCTCCTTAAGTAATGTCTGTTCATTAGTTACCAGTAAAGTATGAGTCCCAATCTGTTTTAAGTAAGATAATAACTCTGGTACTCCCGACATGGCCGGACCTTTAAACGCGTAGACAATAACCGGGAATCCCTGATGCAACATTGCGATCGGGCCATGTTGAAAATCGGCGGTTGAAAAACCTCTGGCATTTACATAACATGTCTCTTGGATCTTTAGCGCCGTCTCCAAAGCGCAAGCATAATTAAAACCTCTCGCTAAAACCACGCAACTCTCGGCATTTTTAAACGGTTGCACTTTCGTCCCAATCTCATCGAAGTAAGACAAGGTTTTGGTGATTGCCTCCGGAATTTGGTTCAAGTGTCCGTTCTCACCCGACCATTCCTGGATTAGGGCGGCCATGGCCATCATCGAAGTGGTGCATGTTTTGGTGGCGGCTACGCTTTTCTCGGGTCCGGCATAACAGAATAATGAATGTTCCGCTTCTTTAGCCAGAGTAGACGTTTCATTATTAGTAACCGCAACGGATAAGGACTTTTGGCGGTTAGTTTCCTTAATAACTCCAATTACATCAGGACCTTCTCCGGATTGGGATATGGCAATGGTCAAAGCTGAAGTAAGCTTCATATTTCTTTGATATAAATTAATGATGGATGAAGCAGTTAAACACACTGGAATTCCTAAATAATATTCCCCCAAATACTTAGCATATATCCCGCCATGATCGGAAGTACCGCGGGCTACCAAATAGGCTAAATTAATGGGTTGTTTTTTTATACAGGAGACGACCCGGTCAATTGTTTCTTTATTCTTAATCAGAGTATTTTTTACTGCTTGCGGTTGTTCTTTGATCTCCTTTAACATGTAGCTTTCCATAAATTATCTGCCTTCCTTCAATTAAAATAATGTTATAAGCTATAATAAAACTCCAACCCTCCTCCCTCGTGGTAAAATGGATCCTCCGTCTTACTATTTCGATTGTCTGTTTTGCCGGCTTCACCATTTTAGCATGATGGATACTCTAGAGCATTAGTTATTTGCAATATGAAAATAAGTTGTCATGATAAAGCTTCAAATCGGCGGAGTAAACCATTCATTAATTACCAACCCGACCGCTCCAAGGAGGTCGGCGTCTTCGCCAAGTTTGGAACCTTTAATAATGACCGTCTTATTTAAACCACCCCGTTCCAATACACCTTGAAATTTCTCTTCAATTTTTTTGAGGAATTGATCGCCAAGTTCTCCCCAAATACCGCCTATAACAACCAGCTCTAAGTCCAACAGCGCTTCTGCGAATGAAATACTTACGGATAAAGCTTCGATCGCCTCCTGCATTATCATTTTAGCTATGGGTCGGCCTTTTAAAGCTTCAGTGAATAATTGCCGATTATCTTCCAGCTGTTCCCCGGTTTCCTCTGCATATCTACGCATCACATACGGCAAATACAAATATGTTTCTAAACAGCCATGTTGGCCGCAACGGCACGGAGGTCCGCCGGAAGTTAACGGCAAATGGCCTATTTCACCAGCCATGCCCCGGCTGCCTGTAAGCAACTCGCGTTTATAGATAATTCCGGCGCCGACTCCCGTATCAGTTTTAATGAACATTACATTGGAAACATCCTTGGCGCATCCAAACCAAATCTCCGCCAATGCCGCGGTATTGGCATCGTTTTCAACATAAACCGGTATTCTGATTATGTTTTCAAGCAGTTCCGCAACCTTCACATTACGCCAACCAAGATTGACTGATCTTACCAAGATACCGTTTTCACTATCAACAATTCCCGATATCGCTAAACCCACGCCAAAAATATGTTCGCGGTCTATTCCACTACTTTTTAAAAGCAGCTCAAATTCACCCGCTAATTCGGCAAATAAATCAACCGGCTCAAGTGAATACGGTTGAAAAGCCTTCTTAATAATCATTTTCCCTTTAATATCCGAAATAGCCAAAGCAATTCGATCCCTGAGTATCTGGACCCCGGCTACAAAGAGTTGTTCATAATTCAGGCGGAAAATGATCGGCCGTCGGCCCCCGTTCGATTCACCGACCCGCTCCTCAATAATCACTTTCTGTTCGATTAATTCGGCCATGATCCGGGTTATTGTCGCGGGACTCATTTCAGTAATTTCTGTAAGACGGGCGCGGGAAGCACTCCCTTCCCGATATAAAATTTGTAATACCGAGATTGCATTAAAGGACCTTATCAATCGGGTACTATTTAAACCAATTTTTTGACCACGCATACTTATAGCCTCAACATTATTTCACTGTGAAAATTTCTAATCTAAGTGTATCATTACCGCCATATTATCGTCAAGAGGCGAAATCAATAGAACTCAGGTTACCCTGAGTTCTATT
>DNPP01000343.1:5440-17208 GCA_003501365.1 Bacillota bacterium | reverse complement strand
CAGTTTTCGGATGACTGCTCAAGGGTGAGTCGTAACTTACCTGCCGTACTGCTTTTCAGCAACCAACAGCTCTCTAAAACGGCATACTGAAGTTCGTTTTCCCTATCAATGCATTTATGTATTATTTTTAATGAATGATATCAAATTTTATGTCAGACGTCAAGATAGGATTCTTGATTTCTTGATAAAAAAAAAGAACCACCAAAGGTGGTCAATTTAAAAAACATAATAAACAAATTGTAAAACTTGAAACCGAAAAACCAAAAACCATTTGAATCAGCCACACCGGCTGCCGGCTTGATCCGGTGGGGGGTGAGCATCCGCCTGTCCGCCGACGTCTGCGTCAAGAGAATACTCTAGAAGTCCCTAGAAAATACCCCGTACACCTAGAGACTGTATATTCATTATAGATGATTTTATAAGTTACCACAAGGACCAATTGTCCCCAAAATCAGCCAAATTTTACACTAAAATAAAATTAGAGCCATTATTCTAACGATAGAGCGTAAAGAGAGACTTATAGTAACCTTTCCTCCGGCTACCGCACCACGTTGCGTGGATACCTGCAACCTTTCGGCTACAAACACCCATTACACGTACTACGATAACCTTTGACCGACTGCTATCCGAACTTGGGGATCTACCTGCAATCTTTCGACTGCAAGCACACCCTTTCGCTCGTATAACAATCTGGGTTCGACTGTTGCAGATAAGTTTCCCTACCACAACGATCTCATCAACCGCTGTAATAAGTTGGCCCACCTACAGCAATCTGCGCTCAGACCCATATGGATCAAGGTATATGAGTCGACCCATATGAATCAGTTGCCCGACTGATAACGACCCTTAATGGTCTTTCAGACCATTAATGTCATTCTGACATTTTGTCATTCCGACATTGTGGTCATCTGAACCCTTTGGCCTCTTGGGCGGGGCCGTTATCAATCTGAACCTCGGCTACTACAAATCTCTGATCATAGAGTGACCATTCCGGCAAAAATATATACAAAAAAAATAAAACTTTATTTTAACATTCTCATAATAAGTACTTATTTTTTCAACCATTGTTGCTGTCAAAGGAATTTAGGTCGGAAAAAAGCTTACGCAAAGCTTTCTTTTCAATGCGTGAGACATATGAACGCGAAATTCCCAATAACTTGGAGATTTCTCGCTGGGTTTTATTAATACCGTCAAGCAAACCATACCTGAGTTCAATTACCTTCCGTTCTCTTTTGCTTAAAAGAGCAATCCTTTCTTTAAGCTTCTCCTCTTCCAGCTTTATCTCGACCTGTTCCGCCACAACCTCCGCCCCGGTATCGAGAATATCCAACAGAGTGATCTCGTTTCCTTCTTTATCGGAGCCAATCGAGTCATAAAGCAATAAATCGTTTTTATTTTTTTTAATTGCCCGTAAGTGCATTAAAATTTCATTTTCGATACAGCGAGCCGCATAAGTAGCCAGTCTGGTATTACGGTTTCTTTTAAAGGTCCCAATCCCTTTAATCAAACCGATCGTTCCGATGGAGATTAAATCATCCACATCTTCTCCAGTGCTATCAAATTTTTTAACAATATGGGCCACCAACCTTAAATTGCGTTCAATTAAAATATTGCGGGCTTCTTCATCTCCTTGTTCTAGCTTGGTGAGCAAACTGCTTTCTTCCTCCTCGGTTAATGGAAGGGGGAAAACATTGTTGTTCGAAATATAACCGAAAAGATATAAAAAGCCGGCTAATAATAGTTCAAACGCCGACCCCAAGATGGGAATCACCATCCGGTTTCTGCCACCTCCATAGGTTTTTACGGAATTTTGCCGTACCATAACCTATGTACTGATGGCCTTTGAAGTGCTAGTCTCCAATCCTGGTAACTTTCTCCATTACCTCTTTAAAAATGGGAGCTGCCGTCTCAGCACCGGAAAGGCCCTGCTCACAAAAGACTACGGTGATAAATTTGGGGACTTTTAAAGGGGTAAATCCCGCAAACCAAGCATGAGATGGCGTTTTAGGGTCATCATCTACCTGGGCTGTACCGGTTTTTCCGGCTGTCCCTTCCTGAAGCTGCGCTGCCATTCCAGTACCATAAGTAACTACTGCTGCCATCATATCCTTTATTGTTTGGGCCGTAGCTTCCGTAATAACTCTTACTGAAGGAACCGGTGTAATTTGATTGATCACCGTCACTGCTCCTTTTGAATCACTGGTACCAAGCACCAAGCGGGGAGTGCATCGAATTCCGCCATTAGCTATAGTTTGAACCATCGAAGCAATTTGCAGGGGTGTAGTATAGACATCCTGTTGTCCAAGAGCGAGATTGGCAATTTCTCCGTCCGAGAGACCAATTCCCGAAGGTAATTTGCCCCAGGATTCGTTAGGCAGACCAATATTACACAATTGTCCAAGCCCAAATCGATCGGCATACTCCAGGATAAGTTTCGGTTGGAGGCGCATCGCGATCTGGATAAAAACCGAGTTACACGAATAAGCCAAAGCTTCGGTCAGACTGACAAATCCCTGTCCACCCTGGGAGGTGTCATAAAAGTATTCTTTCGGATTTAAAATTCCGCTGTCCAAGCCCGCGCTTAATGAGACTAACTTAAAAATCGACCCCGGATGATAGGCTGAGATTGCCCGATTGATAAAGGGATGGTCTTGGTTTGAACTTGTTTCTACAAAGAAATCAACCATTGGTCGGCTGGACATAGCCAAAATTTGTCCGTTTTTGGCATCAAGGATAACAATGGCGCCTGGAATTTGATGAGCATCCATTATCTGCTCGACTATCTGCTGAATCCGCCGATCAATTGTTAAGATCACTCCATGTGAATTGAACGCATTTTGCGCCCGGATTCCCAGTCCCGGAAAGAAATGTTGTTTTCCATCATTCAGGGTAAAAACTAACCCGCTATTGTCCTGACTCCGTAACCGCGATTGGAAAAAATATTCCAACCCCGAAAACCCCCGTTCTTGATCGGCGAAACCCAACAAATGTTGGGCAATTCCCTGATGTTGATCCCGACGTATGGAATTCGCCAATATTTTACATTCCGGCTGATGCAAAGTAAGGATTTGCTTTATTTGAAGCTCATTTAAAGGTTCGGGGTAAATCCAGAAGCTTTGTTCCCTATTTTGGGATAAGGCCGTAACAAATTGGTTGCCTAAAATTGGTTTCAATTCATGGCTGATTTTTTCAGAGCGAACCGAATTTAGATTTAGCTTTTCAATCAGTAAGTACCATGCTTTTTCACTACCGCGAATGATTTTGCCATGACGATCAAAAAAGTCCCCTCGCAGGGTATTTTTTAAAAGTAGACCCTGGCGCTGGTTTGCAGCTAAGTGTGAATAGCTTGGATAATCAACCAGCTGAATGATGATCAGTCGGACCAGAAAGCCACTGAAAATTAAAAAAACCATCCCAAACAGAATTAAAATCCGTCGATAATTCTTTTCACGTTCACAATCGCTCAATGGTTCATCCCCCCTTAAAAAAATAATCTGAAATAAAAAAGCCCTGGCTACTTTAGTGTAACCAGGGTTTGGAAATGATATCAATCTTTGTCATTTATTCAAATTCGACCGTAAATAGGCTTCAATAAATAGGTCAATCTCGCCATCCATTACCGCCTGAATATTGCCGGTCTCAGCCTCAGTACGGTGGTCTTTGACCATTGTATATGGACAAAATACATAGGAACGAATCTGACTACCCCAGGCGATCTCAGAATACTCGCCCTTTATTTGGGCCATTTTGGCTTCTTGCTCCCGGCGGCGCAACTCATAAATCTTGGCTCGCAACATCTGCATGGCCCGGTCCCGGTTTTGAAATTGGGAGCGTTCATTTTGACAAGCCACCACAAGCCCGGTTGGTATATGGGTAATCCGAATCGCCGACTCAGTCTTATTAACATGTTGACCCCCGGCGCCGCTGGAACGGTACGTATCCACTTTTAAATCTTCCGGCCGGATTTCGATCTCAATAGTATTGTCAATTTCAGGCACGATATCCACGGATGCGAAAGAGGTGTGCCTGCGTCCGGAAGCATCAAAAGGCGAAATCCGGACTAAACGATGGACCCCTTTTTCACTTCGCAGATAGCCAAAAGCATTTTCGCCGGTCACAAAAATGGTTACACTCTTCACACCGGCTTCATCGCCCGGCTGAAAATCCAGAAACTCCACTTTATAGCCATGTCGCTCAGCCCAGCGCACATACATTCTTAGCAGCATTTCTGCCCAATCTTGCGATTCGGTGCCGCCGGCGCCCGGATGAATCGTTAAATAAGTATTAAAACGGTCAAACTCCTTACTCAACATGGTCGCTAATTCCATACTGTCTAGCGTCTTCTCCAGAGCACTGATGCCAGCTTCAATTTCGGTGAAAAGCTCCGCCTCTCCCTCCGAAACAGCCATTTCCAACAAGCCTGATAAATCTAACTCTTGTTCCTCTAAACGTTGGATCTGTTCCACTTGATTTTTCAAGGAAGTCATCTCTTGCAAAATCTTCTGAGCGTTTTCCGGATCACTCCAAAGGTCGGCATCTCCGGCTTGCACACTAAGTTCATCAATGCGTTCACTTTTTTTAGCTAAATCAAAGATACTCCCTTAATTCCAACAAACGCTTCTTTATTCCGCCCAAACGATTCCGTAATTCACTTGCTTCAATCACCGACATCACCTCTAAATAAGTATTAGGAGCCAGGAGTCAGAAGCCAGAATAAAACCCTTAAACCTTAATCTATTTCTTTCTAAACTCCTGACTCCTGAATTCTATATTCTTTTACAAATTATCCTGCCGCTTGACCGCAGCATTTTTTATATTTCTTGCCACTGCCGCAGGGACAAGGATCGTTGCGGCCTACCTTTTTCCCCACCGACCGTTGTTGAATGGCCGAAGTACCGTCTTCATTCATATTGGTGGCGATATTCCTGATCTTCGGTTTCTTGACAATACGTTCTTCGGTGACCAATTGAAACTTGCTCAGCATCCGGATAACCTCTTCACTGAGGTTATCCCTCATCTCTTTAAACATTTGGTATGCTTCAATCTTATACGCAATCAGCGGGTCGTTCTGAGCGTAAGCCCGCAATCCGATACCTTCCTTTAACTCATCCATTGCTTCGAGATGACCCATCCAATTGATATCGATGGTTTGCAACATAACCCGGCGTTCAATCTCCCGCAAATACTCGGCGCCAATCTCAGCCTCTTTGGCCTCGTATGCCTCCAAGGCAATATTTAAAATGAGCTCACGCAACTCTTCCCGGCGGGGGATCCCCAAGTCATCCAGAGATATCGATTGCTGCGGCAGTAAATTGATTTGCAGGGCTTGCAGGAGGCCTTCCAAATCCCATTCCTCCGGCATCACTTTTTCTTGGGCATAAACACTCATCAGGTGGTCAACCACCTCGCCGAACATCTCAATGACCTTTTCGTGAACATCCTCGCCGAACAATAACTTACGCCGCAACTCGTAAATGATCTCGCGTTGCTTATTTAAAACATCATCATAATCCAGAACATGTTTGCGGATCTCAAAATTTCTGTTCTCAACCTTACGTTGAGCGGTTTCAATTCGCTTCGCAATGACTTTGTGTTCGATCGGCATATCCTCGGTCCAACCAAGCCGCTCCATTAATCCGGAGATCATCTCGCCGCCAAAGAGTCGCATCAAGTCGTCTTCCATGGCCACAAAGAACCGGGAGGAACCCGGATCCCCCTGCCGACCGGAACGGCCCCGCAACTGATTATCGATCCGCCGACTTTCATGGCGCTCAGTACCGATAATATGAAGTCCTCCTGCAACAATCACTTTTTGATGGTCTTCATTGGTCGTTTGACTTGCTTCTTCCAAGGCCAATTTATATTCCTCGGCTGTCGCCTCCAAAGGTTCAATACCCCGCGAACGTAAAAGATCCCGGGCCAAAAATTCCGCATTACCACCGAGTACAATATCCGTACCACGACCGGCCATATTGGTAGCTATCGTTACCGCTCCGGAACGACCGGCCTGGGCAATAATTTCCGCCTCTTTCTCATGGTATTTGGCATTCAAAACCTGGTGAGCAATACCCCGCCGTTTCAACATGCTGCTTAACACTTCGGATTTCTCGATGGAGATCGTACCGACCAAAATCGGCCGTCCCGTCTCATGAATCTGAGCGATCTCGTCAACCACCGCGTTAAACTTGCCGGCTTCAGTCTTATAAATGACATCGGGATAATCGATCCTAATCATTGGGAGATTGGTGGGCATCACTGTCACCGGTAGATTATAAATCTTGCGGAACTCGGGTTCCTCAGTCTCCGCAGTACCGGTCATACCGGCCAATTTATGATACATCCGGAAATAATTCTGGAAGGTAACCGTGGCCAAAGTTTGACTCTCATTTTCGATCTTGACCCCTTCTTTGGCTTCAATGGCCTGATGGAGGCCCTCGCTGTAACGGCGACCAAACATCAACCGGCCGGTAAATTCATCGACAATAATAACTTCACCGTCTTTAACCACATAATCGCGGTCCCGCTTCATCAATTCCTTCGCTTTGAGGGCCTGATTCAGATGATGCACCATATCGGTATTTTCATCATCATAAAGGTTTTCCACCCCGAGCATCTTCTCCACTTTGGCTATGCCCTCTTCACTCACAGCGACTGTATGAGCTTTTTCGTCTACCGCATAGTCTTCTTCTTTATGAAGTTTCGGTACGACCCTGGCAAACTTATAATAAAGATCGGTTGATTCCTCGGCTTGACCGGAAATGATCAACGGCGTCCTGGCCTCATCGATTAAAATACTATCCACTTCGTCGACAATGGCATAATTAAGTTCCCGTTGTACCATCTCAGCGGCTGAAAAGGACATATTGTCACGAAGATAGTCAAAACCGAACTCATTGTTGGTACCGTAAGTAATATCGGAATAATAGGCGCTTCTTCGCTCTTCGGAATTTAAGGGGTGTAAAATAACTCCCACCGACAATCCCAGGAAACGGTAAATCCTACCCATCCAGTCACTATCGCGCTTGGCCAGGTAATCATTGACGGTGACCACATGCACTCCTTTTCCGGTCAAAGCATTTAAATAGACCGGCAACGTCGCCACCAATGTTTTGCCTTCACCGGTTTTCATCTCAGCGATTTTGCCCTGATGCAGGACAATGCCACCCATTAATTGAACATCGAAATGACGTTGACCCGAAACCCGTTTGGAGGCTTCCCTCACCGTAGCAAAGGCTTCCGGAAGGATATCGTCCAAAGTTTCGCCCGCAGCCAAACGCTCTCTAAACTCAGCGGTTTTGCCCTTTAATTCCTCATCCGAAAGCCGGATAAATTCCGGTTCCAACTCATTAATTGCCACAATTTGCTGTCTGAGTTGTTTAACCTCACGCAGGTTAGTATCCCATAACTCATTCAAAAACTTAACCATCATTACACCCCGATTTTTTTGATCTAGGAACAATTATCCTCTAGCTATACTACTATGGCTATATTTGCTCTAACGTACTTGTACCCAAAAAGTGTCAGCTCGATTTTCCGTAATATTATACCATTTCATGTTGTTAAACACAAACCCCGCTATCCTAATCTTTTCAAAAAATAGATTTTTATTGCCGGAAAATTTAAAATAGAAATAAAGGATGGTTATTGAGGAAATTCAGGGTATGCGGAAGTGGCCTATTGGTCATTTTGCCATCGTATGAATGACCCAATATTTGGATGGCGTGAGAAGGGCATGAACTGGAACATCATGGGGTGCGGCCGGTAAATGATCGATAATTTGAAGATCATAAGCCAGTCCAAGTTTATAGCCATTCGTCCGGACTAAAAACCGATCATAATACCCAGCACCATGGCCCAGCCTAAATCCTTCCCTATCGAAGGCAACTCCCGGGATCACAATCAAGTCAAGAGCGGCGGGGTCAATCTCAGGAGCTAAGACTGGCGGTTCACTCAATCCGAATATTCCGGGTACTAACTCATTAAGGTCATGGATGATACCCGCTCGGATGTTTTTATCCGAGGTACAAGCCGGTAAGGCAACGGTTTTACCCATTTTTAGCAATTTGGATATAAGTGCCGCGGTTACTACCTCACGGCCAATTGAATAATAGAGCATGATTCGCTGAGAATCCCGGATAATTGGGAGTTCGAAGAAGCGTTGTTCAATTGCGGAATTAAAAGCAGAAAACTCCTGAGGAGAAAGTGAAGCCAATTTGGCTTTGATTTCTTGACGAAGTTGTTTTTTTAATGATTGAATCGATTCAGCCATGGTGGTTCGAAACCTTTAAATCATTGATTAGGTTGTGAAATAATTTAAAAATAAAGCCCCACTATGCCGTTATGCTGATCGTTACCTGAACCCTGCGCAAGCAAGGTGGGTGTCCTCCTGCTTATTTTGGGCTCCATCTTAAAAAGATGGCCTGCCGGCCATAAGCAGAGAGTCGGACTCCCGAGGTAGCTATGTTGGTTCATAACAAAATCAGCTTCACCACGAACAAAGCAGGGTTTTTTTAGTTGATCGTTTCTTACCCTGATCATACCATAGCTTAAACCATCCTTCAAGTTCCAAAGAACGGAAATTAAAGTTTAGCAGGTGAATAATTGAGTTTTTCAATATCCGGGCTCTTTGCGTAACCTATCGTATGTCCGTGGTTCATGGTTATTATTGCCGAAAAAACTTTCTACTTAGAAAATACATTTTTGGGCCAACCACCGAAAACTTGGGCTTAGACCTAACTCTCGCTCTTCCCGTTGCGGGAAGAGTAACCGATGCCTCCGGAGTCAAAAATCTTTTAGAAACCAGCGGCTAGGGTTACTCTTCCCCATGAAACCGCAATCATTAAGTACATCCGAGGGGAAGAGCAAGAGTTAGGTGAGCTTAAGCATCGTAATATTTTCAACGCTACTTGGAATCAGCTTTTAAATCAACCTTAATCCGTAATTCTTTCAATTGTTTTTCCGTAACCTCCGATGGAGATCCCATCAATAAATCCTGAGCTTTGCTACTCATTGGAAAGGCAATAACCTCACGGATATTGGGTTCATTGGCAATCAACATCACCATTCTGTCAATTCCGGGGGCAATGCCGGCATGTGGCGGCGGTCCGTATTGAAAAGCATTAAATAAGGCAGGAAATTTGCTCTGAACATCATCCAAGGTGTAACCGGCAATTTCAAAAGCTTTGACCATTACTTCCGGATCATGGTTACGAACTGCTCCCGAGGATAACTCCACCCCATTGCAGACGATATCATATTGATAAGCATAAATTTCCAAAGGATCTTTTTTGAGCAAAGCATCCATTCCGCCTTGAGGCATTGAGAATGGATTATGACTAAATTCGATCTGCCCGGTATCCGGGTTAAGTTCATACATTGGAAAATCTACAATCCAACAGAACTTATAGACGTCTTTCTCCAATAAATCCAATCTTTTACCCAACTCATTTCTGACCAGACCCGCTAGTTTTTCGGCTTCCTTTTGGTTATCGGCGATAAAGAAAAGGGCATGTCCGGATTTAGCGCCCGTGATAGTGACGATTTCTCTTTTTACCTCATCATTCATAAACTTGGCAATGGGTCCATTGAGATCCAGGTTATCGTCGACTTTTAACCAAGCCAAACCTTTAGCGCCGATACTGGTTGCGAACTCGACCATGTTATCAAAAAAGCTTCTCGGTTGTGAACTGCAATTGGGCACCGGGATGATCCGGACGGTTTTATTCTTAAAAGCATTAAACTCGGTCTTATTAAAGACCTCAGAAGCGTCCTCGATCAACAAAGGATTGCGGAGATCCGGTTTATCGCTGCCGTATTTTAACATGGCTTCTTTAAAGGGTATCCGCACAAATGGGTTGGTGATCACTTTCCAGCTTGAAAATTCAGTGAAAATATCATAAATAACACGTTCAACCGTGCTGAAAACATCATCCTGGGTTGCAAACGCCATCTCGATATCCAGTTGATAGAATTCCCCCGGAGAGCGATCGGCGCGGGCATCTTCATCCCGGAAACAAGGGGCTATCTGAAAATAACGATCAAAACCGGATACCATCAGTAACTGTTTAAATTGTTGCGGCGCCTGGGGTAAAGCATAAAATTTACCAGGATATACCCTGCTTGGTACTAGATAATCTCTGGCTCCTTCCGGTGATGAACTTGTCAAAATAGGGGTCTGAATCTCCAAAAAGTTCATATCAATCATCTTGCGGCGGATACTTTGAATGATTTTTGAACGCAAAATAATATTTTGATGTAATTTTTCATTGCGGAGATCCAAAAAGCGGTATTTTAGCCGCAACTCCTCGCGGGCTTCATTGGCAAGGGATAGTTCAAAGGGCAACGGGCTTTTTACCTTACCCAAGATCTCAACACTATCGGCGTTTAATTCAATATACCCGGTTGCCAGATTAGGATTGATGGTTTCTTGCGCCCGTTTGGAAACCTTTCCTAAAAAGGAGACTGTAGATTCCCGGGGGATTTTTATCACTGTTTCTTTTAATGGTTCATTATCGGAAACAACCACTTGAGTTATGCCGTAATGGTCACGAACATCGATAAAAATAATTCCGCCATGATCGCGAATGGTTTGGACCCACCCGGCAATCCGGACCACTTCTCCAACGTTTTTTTCATTTAGCTCCCCACAATGATGAGTTCGATATTGATGCATTATAAAACCCCTTTCAATTTTTTAGCTAAAGGTTGCCGGTCAGGTTGACTTTTAACCTTGCTGTAAACATTTACTTTTTGGCATAAATAAAAAAATTCCCTCATCCCTAAAAAACAAGGGACGAGAGATTTTCCCGCGGTGCCACCCTAAATAGAGATTAAGTCTCAATTTACCCAAAACTGCCGGATGTAAATTGAAAGCCAGAATACTCCACTCATTTTTCTTTAACGCAGAAAAACGCGCCTATGCGCTACGGATTGGATTACTTGCACCCACGCATGGATGCATGCGTGCGGGTTTTACCCAACCAGTTCAAAGGTGTTTTTCACTATCAGTAAGCCTAAGAGCACTTGCAGTCAAGGTGCTCTCTCCCTTCAGGAACCGGATAATTACTTTTCCTTATCATTACTGTTATTTTTAATTATACTTAAACTGGTTCAATAGTCAACAGGCAATTCACAATTGACGTTCAAAATCGGAAGTTACTCATAGTCTACTTCCGGCATTCCCGCTCTAAAAACTCTTCCAACTCAGATAGGGCAATCGTTTGTTGCTCACTCGTCGCCATTTTTCTAATTAAAACTTGCCCCTTTGCAAGTTCATCCTCACCGATTACCCCTACGATGGCCGCACCCAATTTATTGGCCAATTTCAACTGAGATTTCAAACTCCGGCTTTGAAAGTCGGATTCCACTATCCAACCGGCCTCCCGCAATTTGATGCTAAGTACAAATGCTTTCAGTTGAGCTTCTTCCCCAAGCGGCGCCAGATAAATATGAGGTTTCTGCGATAATTCCGGCAACAGTCCGCGGGAATTGAGCACCATCAACAAACGTTCCATACCGGCTGCAAATCCGATCCCCGGTGTAGAGCTTCCGCCGCATTCCTCCACTAAACCGTCGTATCTGCCGCCACCGCATAAAGCATTTTGGGCTCCCAAGTCTCCGGCTAGGACCTCAAAGACCGTTTTGGTATAATAATCAAATCCCCGAACCAACCTGGGATTTAGGTGGTATTGAATGCCTGCTGCGTCTAAAAGCGTTCTTAATTTTTGAAAATGCGAACCGCAATTATCACATAATGTTCCGGTAATCAG
>DNPP01000343.1:2536-5046 GCA_003501365.1 Bacillota bacterium | reverse complement strand
TCGCGATAGAGCGGCCGGCATTCCGGACAACCGATCGAGTTTAAATTGATATCGAGATCCTTAATTCCCAATCGTTGATAAAAATTGACCGCCATGGTAATGATTTCAGCATCTACTCTGGGGTCGGCGCTACCCAGGACTTCGGCGCCAAATTGCACAAATTGACGGAAACGACCGGCTTGAGGAGCTTCACAACGAAACATCGGACCGTAATAATATAACTTACTGACTCCGCCGGAAGCGGCCAAATTATGTTCCAGATAGGCCCTGACTACTGAAGCTGTGCCTTCAGGCCGTAATGTCAAACTACGACCGGCCCGATCGGGAAAAGTAAACATTTCCTTCTCAACGATATCGGTTGTTTCTCCAATCCCCCGTTGAAATAGTTCGGTATGTTCAAAGATTGGAGTCCTTACTTCCGCGTATCCATACTCCCGGAAAATGCTTCGAAGTTTTTCCTCTAAGTAATGCCACTTCGTCAAATCCTCCGGTAACAAATCATAAGTTCCCTTAGGAGCGTTAATTTGAGTCAATGAAACCGCCTCATTTTTCTAATAAACTTAGGAATTACATAAAAGCAAGATAATTTATTTATTACCGAAACCGACAAAATAAATTTACAAATCAGCATATATTACGTAATAGTCCGTAATATCAATACGCGGAAGGCAAATTTATTTCGCCCTCCGCGTTTTTTATTAATTTGATAAGCTTATTTCTTTACCGGAGCCGGTGTTGCAGCCGCCGGTTGTGCACTCGGATTGTTTGCCGCTGCTCCAGGCGCTTGTTGTTGCAAACCCTGTTGATATTTTTGCAAATTCTCTTGTTCCTTCTTTTGAAGATCTGCAAGAGTTTGGGTCTCCTGCGCCGCTAACGCGGTAAGGCCCCAAGACGTATAAACATCTTTAAGTGTGCTATGAATCTTGACATCATCCGCGTGACTCTGGCCATACTTGACTAAAATGGACTGGCCTTTAGCGGCTTCATTATTGACCTTATAAGCATTCGCCAAAGCTACTTGGTAATCAATCGCATCAGTCGCTGCAGCCGGTGCTTTTTTCAAAAGCGCAATTGCAGATTTCGGTTGTTTCAATTGCAGATATACATCGGAAGCATCGATATAGGTATCAGCCCGGTTCTTATAATAGCCTTTAGTGAGCGCCTTCTCATAAGCTTTAGCTGATTCCGCCCATTTCGACTCGGATTTTAGACGATAAGCCCGCAGTCCGGGATCGATAATCTCCATATTTTTTTGAGCCTGAAGTGCAATCTTTTTCACCCAATCCGTGTATGCCGGACTTCCTTGGACTTTCTGAATCAATAAGTTATTACGGACTTGTTTATATTGTTCTTTATAATCAGTACCGGTAGGAAGACCTTCGGCATCTAGCCTGATAATATGGTACCCAAATTGAGTTTTAACCGGTTTACTGATCTGGCCTGCCTTTAATGCTAAAGAAGCATCAACGAACTGTTTATCCATGCTGGTCTTGAATTGTCCGGTCGGCATCGGGCCATAAACGCCGCCTTTATCTTTCGAACCGGGATCATCGGAATATTGTTTGGCCAACTGAGCGAAATCTCCGCCGGCAGTTGCTTTTTGATAAACTTCATTGGCTAGTTGCAAAGCTTGTCCGTCGGTACGCGGTTTATTATTACCATCTTTTAGCCCGATTAGAATATGGCTGACGGTAATCTGTTCCAATTGTCCCAGGATTTCGGCTCTGGAAACAGTAACTTTTAATTGGTGCGCCTTATATTGAATAAATTTTTGCCGTTCTAAATCTTTCCTGACGGCTTTTTTCAAATCATTCTTGCTGGCAAACCCTTGACGCTCCATAAAGCTTTGTAACTCTTCCTCGGTCGGCAAATACTTTTTAATCAAAGCATCGATATCTGATCCGCTTACTTTAATCTTGGACTTGACCTTCTGCATTTCCTGATCAAATGCCATATTCTGTATCGCCATATTAATTGCTGTATCGCGGATTTGAGCATCGGAGTAAGTCATACCATACTGTGCAAACTGACTCGCTTGTTGAGAAGCTTGCATCATATAATTGTTGAAATCCTCATCCGAAAGTTTCTGACCGTTGACTTTAATCGAAGGTCCGACATAACCGGTACTCGGCTTAGTCATAGCTGGAAAACCGATATAAAATACTCCAACCATCATCGCAACCACTAATACAATGATCACAGGTGCTAATAAACGTTTGGCAAAACGACGAATTGACATTATCGACATGCCCATTTAAATTCCTCCCTTAATAAATTACCCAAAAAAAAAGAGTCATACACCCTAACAATACTAAGTCTGATTACAAAGCCATAACAAGCCTAGTATTGATAAAACCTGTAAAAGCAATACTGGCACAATTACTTTTAATATTGTACCTAATGTGAACCTAAATGTCAACCAAGAAGTAACCGGGTTTCTTGGGCTTTTTTTACTATCTGCTCCTTAATTTGACCACTAGAAGTAGCCGGACATTTAGGATTTTGCAATC
>DNPP01000343.1:0-2212 GCA_003501365.1 Bacillota bacterium | reverse complement strand
GGGTTATGTTTCATCTCATAACCGATAGCGGTCACTTCCCCATGACCGGGTAACACCACGGTCTCCGCAGGCAAGGTAAATAATTGTTCCCGAATTGAAGTTACCAGTTGCCGGTGGTCCCCGCCGGGGAAGTCAGTCCGTCCGATGCTCTCGTAAAATAGAGTATCGCCTACAAACAGTAACCCCGGAGTGTAGAGGGAGATTCCGCCCGGACTATGCCCCGGAGTCGCTATTACACTAAGCTCTTCGGCTCCCAAAACCAACTTGTCCCCCTGGTTTAGAAATCGATCCGCATCGGGGCTTATGACGCTCTCCCCCATAAAAACCGACAGATTGGCTGTTGGTGAAGTTAACATCGGGCGATCCGCTGCAGAAATAAGAATCGGGGCTCCATATTTCTGATGCAAAAAACCGTTACCGGCAATATGATCGGCATGTCCATGAGTATTGACTATCCACTTTAACTTCAAAGAATGCTCAGCCATAAACTGTTCCAGTTCGGTCGCGGGGCCGCCGGGATCGATGATCCCGGCTTCTTTCCCGGACCATAGCAAATAACAATTGGCCATTAAATTTCCTACAATGTAGGAACGGTATTCCATATTTTCCTCCTGGGCTTCGTACCGTCTATATGAACAAAACTTTAGCTTTATTTTTGAATATCGGTAAAAATGATTAGTTCCATTTTGAAGATTCTTGATCAATTATAAACATGAAGAACATGAAGTTGTTTTTGGTAAACTTTACCTGGTTCTTCATATACTTTATAACCTTTATTCAATCGGCCCTTCATCATCTTGAGCCTCTTCAACCTGACCGGCCAAAATTTTCTCGGCGTCCTCTACCCTATCCTGGGGTACCAAGATCTGCAGCTTCGCTAAAGGCCCAATTGTTAATCCATAAATATCGCCGGCAGATTCCCGTTCTAATTTGACCGGGATCGCCGCCATTAAGAATAAACCATTGATCAACTGGGCCTCATCCTGGTTATACACTTCAGCGACAACTACCCATCCGATTTTAGAATTTGGTTCCATCAGGCCCTCCTTATTTTATAATTTAATCTGGCTTTGCAATTGTTTTAAAACCTCGGCTGAATGGCAGAAAGCCTTCTCTTCCTCCGGGGAGAGAGCCAGCTGCATTTTGCGCTTAACTCCCTGCCGATTGACCACACAAGGCAAACTCAGATAGACCCCTTCGATGCCGTATTCCCCTTTTAACAAGGTTGAAACAGTCAATACCGAATGTTCATCACGGATAATACTCTCCACTATCTCGGTTAATGCCAAACCAATTGCATAATAGGTCGCGCCTTTACCTTTAATGATCTTATAAGCGGCATTTTTGACATCACTAAAAATTTCATCTTTTGGCAGCGGTTCTTTGCACTTTTCACCGCATACCGGACAATAATCGGCAAACCGGATACCGGCGATATTGGCGAGACTCCATACCGGCACCTCGGTGTCCCCATGCTCACCAATGATGTAGGCATGTACATTCGACGGATCGACGTGGCAATGAGCGCTGATCAAATAGCGAAACCGAGCGGAGTCAAGTACCGTTCCCGAACCAATGACCCGGTTTTCCGGAAAACCGCTCAATTTATAAGTTATGTATGTCATGATATCCACCGGATTACTGGCAATCAATAAAATCGCCTGAGTGCCGGTGGCCTTAATCTGGTCGATGATACCCCGAAAAATCTCGGTATTCCTGGCCAGCAGATCAATACGGGTCTCCCCCGGCCGTTGATTACTCCCGGCAGTAATTACAATAATATCGGCATCCTTACAATCGGCGTACGTTCCCTCCCGGACTAAAGCCGGACGGACAAACGAGATCCCATGGTTTAGATCCATAATCTCACCCGCCAACCGGTCCCGATTAACATCGATCATAATGATTTCGGAGGCAATCCCGTTAATCATCAAGCTATAAGCAAAAGTGGAACCCACAAGTCCGGCCCCTATAATCACCACTCTACTGCCGCGTTCGTTTTGCATGATGTAACCTCCTTATTTTGGCCTGATCCGGTTATGAAAAATCTTATCAGGATCATTCAATATTTTTAACTAATTTCCTGCCGGGTTCTTCCTTATTTATTATACCATATTTATATTTAATATAGGAATATTATCTTTACGTCTTTATAAAAAAACCCACTTGTGGTGGGCTTTCATACAATTCGGGCGTCTATTCCTGAGCTGCT
>DNPP01000211.1 GCA_003501365.1 Bacillota bacterium | reverse complement strand
TGTTTGATTTACAAGTGGAAGCCGAAGCCATGGGTTGTAAGTTAAAATACGCTGCCACCAATCCGCCCTCGGTCGTCACCCATCCGCTGGAAGAAGGGAAGCAATTATCGGATTTAAAAGTGCCAGGACCTAAGGATGGCCGTTTTCCAGTAATCCTGGAAGCAACCAGGAGGATTTGCAATACTCTGGGTAGTAAAATCGCCATTTATGGCTTGATCACCGGTCCCTTTACACTTGCCTTGCATTTGATGGGTACTGATATCTTTTATGAGATGAGCGATAACCCGGAACGAGTCCAGCAATTAATGGAGTTTTGCCAACAAGTAGGGATCAATACCGCTAAAATGTATTTAGAGGCCGGCGTAGATGTGATTGCGGTAGTTGATCCGATGACCTCGCAAATCTCCCCGGCTAATTTCCGGGAATTTGTCTCCCCATATGCCGGCGCGATTTTTACGTATGTTAAATCCCAAGGCAAACCGGGTTCATTTTTTGTTTGCGGTAATGCCAAGAATAATGTTGAAGAAATGTGCAAGTGTAATCCAAATAACATCTCCATTGATGAGAACATCCCGCTTGAATATGTTAAAGAAATTTGCTCAAAATACGGCATCTCCGTTGGCGGCAATATCAAACTAACCGTCACCATGCTGTTTGGTACCCCCATGGATAACATCAATGATGCAAAAAACTGTATGGCTATTGGAGGCACTAAAGGTTATGTCCTTTCTCCCGGCTGTGATATCCCTTTCGCCGCGCCCCCTGAGAATATTAAGGCAGTCTCCAGTTTAGTTCATGGTGAAGTTGCTGAGTTTTTAGAATGTACAAGCATCCTTGATGGGATTGAATATAATTTACCGGAGTATGCCAAAGAGAAACAGGTAATCATCGACGTAATTACACTGGATTCGGAATCCTGCGCTCCCTGTCAGTATATGATGGAAGCCGTCATTACCGCTGTAAAAGGTTTTGGTGATCAGGTCCGCTATATTGAACACAAAATAAAGCAAAAAGAATCGGTAGTCTGCATGCTAAAGCTGGGTGTCCAGAATATTCCGACCATTGTTATTGATGGTCAAATCAAATATGTGAGCATCATTCCCGATGTAGAACAACTCAAACATGATATTGAGCAAGCCATCAGCGCCAAACGGAATCTTTAATACTAAGTTGCTTTCAATTGGATAATAATTCAAGAAGCAACTTAGCATTTCATATCAATTTACTTCAATATTTGTTATATGTTTGAATGCAAATTGGTATAAGGCATACGGCAAAATGAACCGTTCATCGATCCGGGGGGTGACTTTGGTGACCGGGAATAGAATAAAAATAAACGTCGTTTCAATGAAACAGCCCTGTACGGCTTGTCTAATCACCGGCAATCTGCTCAAGGAGATTTTAGCCAAGCTGCAGAAAGAGCAACCCTGGATTGAATTGGAATTCATTGAACTGGATAATCTGAAGCAAGTTGGGATGGTTCCGGGATTGGAAGTTGAGAAACTGCCGGCTTTACTCATCAACAATGAGCAGGTTACGGCAGGTTCTCTCCCTTCCAAAAAACAAATAATAACCTGGATTGCGAGTGAAGGAGGTAATAATGTTGAATACAACAAGTAAAACGAATCTAGTGGTCATTGGTGGATTTTTGGGTTCCGGCAAGACTACCTCAATTTTAAATATAGCCCGTTATTTAGTTTCTCAAGGTAAGCAGATCGGCATTGTTACCAATGATCAAGGCAGCCAATTAGTGGATACTCAATTTTTGGCTCAAGCAGGCCTATCGGTGCTTGAAGTCACCGGTGGGTGTTTCTGCTGTAACTTTGACCAATTTGCCGAAAAATTAAACCAGCTGGCTACAAGTCAAATGCCGGACTACATCCTGGCGGAACCGGTCGGTAGTTGCACGGATTTGATCGCCACGATCTTTAAGCCGCTACAAACCAAATATACCCAACAGTTTACCCTTAGCCCATTGTCAATTCTGGCTGATCCCAAACGGGTCAAAAAGCTGATGATGGAGCCTGAAACTTCCCCTTTTCCCGACGAGATTAACTACTTGTTCCGAAAACAATTGGAGGAAGCCGATGTGATCGTTTTAAATAAAATTGACCTGTTAAGCGAGATAGAAATCGAAGCGATTCATTCTTTTCTGAAAAACACCTTCAAAGGAATTGCCGTTATTACCACCTCAGCAAAGAATAACGTAGGGATCGCCGAATGGGCGGAGATAGTAACCAGCCGGCATGCATCATTGAACCCTTCTTTAGAAATTGACTATAAGACTTATGCCACAGCCGAGGCTTATCTTGGATGGCTGAATAGTTCGGGCTTATTGGAAGCATCAGTTCCGGTAGATATCAATGCTCTGGTTTATGAGTTACTGGAAAATCTGAAAGCCCAATTGCAAGTCAGTCATTACGAGATTGCTCATTTAAAAATCTACGGTATTGCCGAATCCGACTGGGTCAAAGCCAGTATCACCAGTGTAACGGATGCGGTTGATTTCAACCGCAGAATGGCCCAACCGGCGAATCATGTAAAACTGATCATCAATGCCAGGATCCATATTGAACCGGAAATTTTGAAACCATTGGTAGAAGAGGAATTAGCGGCGATTGCGGCAAAAAATGATATGGATGTAAAAGATTTGCGAACGGAATGTTTTAAGCCGGGAAAACCGGTGCCGAAATATCGGATAGCGTAAGTTACGAAATTATTCTAAAAGCCGACCGGAGGCTAAAGCCATCCGGCTACAAGATGAAAGGGCTCTGCCCTATTTGGGATGAATATTAAGCAGAATTTTAGCCAAGGATGGCTTGCGCCTTGTAACCGTGAGGTTTACCTCATGGTTGATGGCGAAGCCAAACTGCATAATTCCCACAATATGTATCTACAACCTGACGACATTGGGCTGGGGGGAGGTCATTGCCGTTTAGGCCTCTCTTGGTGCCTTCTTGAAGGCGGGAACTCCCTCCCGGATGTCAGAATTTCTAAAAGGGAGCAAGCAAACAAAAAAATCCTGAACCACTGTCAGGATTTAATTTTTTAATGGTGCGCCCGATAGGAGTCGAACCTACGCACCTGGCTCCGGAGGCCAGTGCTCTATCCACTGAGCTACGGGCGCAAATAACCAAATTAAAATTCTCTCCGCCCGTAGATCAAGCTACAGGGCACTTCAAACTAGAATTAATTAACCGCTCATCCAGCATTAATATTCTATACTATAATCTCCATTTTTACAAGAAAATCTATCAACCAATAGTAGAAAATTTTAGTCTACTCACTCCAGCTTATATATTCTTTATCACCGGAACCGGGGCTGACCATAATCAAGGGCTTATTGTTAACACTGCCATCAATCACCTTAACCCCATAAATATCAGAACGCAAAGAAAAGAAGATCATCCCCTTCTTAGACCAACAAGGATTTTTATGTTGCTCTGAACCTGAACCCTGATTGAAACTTACTTGTTTTAGACTAGAAGCTGTCGGTGAGCCGATTGAAATCCGATAAATCGCTCTAGGGCCATCACTATCCTGATAAGCTTCAAAGGCAATATCATCTTCTGTAGGGCACCAACAAGGATTGTTTATTTTCAGTTTATTGCTGGCATAAAAATCAAATTCCTTGCTTTTGGTTACCATCATTCCGTTAACATCAAATAGTAATAATTTTTCATAGTTACCGCTAACTAAGGCAATTTTCGTACCGGCTTGGTTAATGGCTGGATTATACCCGGTTATATTCTGAGCACCATCTTTAATGACCACTAATTCTTTACTTTGCAGGTTATATAAACAAATAACCTTTTCCTCCTTACCATTCTTATCTGACTCTCCCGACTTAAAAACCAGTTTTGTCCCGGTTTGATCGACCGATGGATATTCATCTTTGTAAACCGGGCTGCAACATGGAATAGCCTTGTCTATAATATTAATAGCATCAATATCGCACAAAAACAAATCACCATTACCACTTCTATCTGATTGAAAAATAATCTGATTATTCGCTATTTTTATTGGGTTAATCTCTGCATACGTTGTATTGGAACGTTGCGTGACGGACCGATTATTGGATAAATCCAACTCATAGATCTCCCAATTTTTAGTTCTATTCCCGCTGTACAATATCTTCCCCTCCAACGGTAGCGGAATTAATGGGAACTCAAGTGACTTTTGCTTTCCAATATGGTGCACATCAAATGTTCGTGAATTATACCACTCCCGGGCCAATATTAATTGATAATCCCCCGGTGGCAAAACGGCAATCGAAAATTTTCCATCCAAATCGGTAGTTGTATTCTGGCCGCCGATATCAAGCGTCACTCCCGGCACCGCTTCCTGAGTGTAAGCATCGACCACCTTACCGCTAAAATCACCGGCCTGGGGTTGCGGCCTTTTGAGACAACCGGATAAAATTAACAATGTCAGGCTCAAAAAGAGCAGCTTTTTTTGAATATTATAAATATTGGTAAACATGGAAAATATATTATACAAATAGAGCTAATTATCCTGCCACAATTTACCATAAATTATAATTTTTTAAAGATTTTTCC
>DNPP01000246.1:16167-21279 GCA_003501365.1 Bacillota bacterium | reverse complement strand
TCTCTTAGCCTCAGAAAACGCCTGATGAATATCACGTACGGAATTATATACTCTGCCAATTCCTATACTCAAAGTGATTTGTAATTCATGGGAAAGACATTCATTTAACTCGGTAAAAAGTCCAATCCCCTTGAGGCGGAATCGATATTCATCCGGGGCTTCCTCGAATAGAAGCAAGATATAGATCTCCTGTCCGATAGAGCGGATAAAGGCGTGATATCCAATTTTTAAAAAGTAATTTTTCAACCACTCCACTAACTGCTTGTTTAGAATTCTTTTTTCAGCTTCAGCTTTAGGTACCAGTTCGCCGGGAACACGCTGATCAAAAGCGGACGTCACGACGGATAAAAATGCCTGATAATGGGAATTAAGGATATCAAGGTATTCTTCAATAACCTTTTCTTCAATCTCCCCGTAGGCGATTAACACTAAAAGGTTATCCTCGATATATTGGGCGATCTGCTTAAACCGCCGTTCCTTTTCTTCCGCCGAGCGTTCTTTGGCGCGTCGGGTCTCGATAACGTTGATCACGCGTTGTACAGTTGCAACAACGGTTTCAACGGGAGCCGGTTTGGTAATGTATTCATCCACACCAAGAGACAATGCCTCTTTGGCATAGTTAAAATAGTGATACGCCGTAACAATGATAATCCGGCACTCCGGGAGGCTCTTGTTAATCAAGGCGGCCGCTTCAAGTCCGTTGATTCCGGGCATTTTAATATCAAAGAAGATCAGATCCGGCTTAAAAGAAAGAGCAGCCTCCAAAGCTTCCCTACCGTTGGCGGCTTCGCGAATCTCAAAAATATCCGGGAAATTCTGATGGACGATAAAGCGGATAGCTTCCCGTTCCAGCTGTTCATCATCGGCTATTAATAATCTATACATCGCCGGCGCCTTCTTTACTCTAAATAATTTTAAGCGTGATTACAGTCCCGAAGTTCAACTTACTGGATAGGCTGAAGCAACTTTGATCTTTATAATAAAGAATAAGCCGGTCGCGGACATTGGTGATGCCGATGCCGGTTGTATGCCCTTTTAGATAAGGTTCGTCGCTGCCTGCCAGGATGCGGCGGATTTGATCTTGGGAAATTCCGATACCGTTATCGATGATCTTGATCAATACCGTGCCATCTTTCTTGCATACCTTAATCCGGACTGCGCCCCCGGTCTCTTTGGGCTCGATCCCATGAATAATCGCATTTTCGACCAGCGGTTGGACGATAAAACGCGGTATTTGAAGTGCGCCGAAATCATTTGGCAAGACGATGCTAAACCCGATTCGCGACCCGAAACGGGTTTGTTGAATATAGACATATTCCTTGACGACCGCCAGTTCTTCCTCTAAAGAGACTTCTTTATTGAAACTCTCGAGGTTATAACGGAAAATATTGGCCAGGGACTGAATCAATTGCGTGGTATCGTTAGCCTTTTCAAACATCGATTTGCGCATAATAGCGTTTAAAGTGTTAAAAAGAAAATGGGGGTTGATCTGTGATTGTAAGGCCAAAAAACGCGCTTCGTTGAGTTGCTGGGATATTTTTAAATTTTGCATCTCTTGGGCGTAGAGTTTGCGCTCCAGATTGGATTTTTCGGTAATCTCACAAATCATATTCTGAATGCTGGCAGCCATTTTATTAAAAGCGAAAGCCAGGATATTCAGATCATCCGAAGAATTGATGTGAACTTCCCGGGTCTGAAAATTGCCCCGGGCGATCTCCAGGGCATAGGCGGCTAATTTTCTAATTGGTTCCGTGATCCTGCGTGATAACATAAAAATATAGGCAACGCCCAGAATAGTAATAGCAATGACGCTGATGACGATCGTGACTATTTTGGAGACGTTGGAGAAGTTGGAGCTGTGAGTGATCGCTTCGTAACTGGCATTGATAGATTTGTTGGTGGCGGCATCGATGGAAATACTAATCGAGTTTAGTTCCCTTTTGAGGGCGGCGAGATTAGCGTCGCTCTGCGGTAAACGGATTATTTTTTCAATGTGATCAATATTGATCAGTATTTGTTTGCTTTCCTGGGGAGCGACATAGCTTAAAGCCTTGACGGCCGGTGCCATTTCACCATGTATACGCGGAAGACCGGGCACTTCAGCTTCATTAAGCAGATATTTAATTTCTCCTCTGCCGGTGAGCGCTTTAATGTATTCTTTTTCGATGATTTCCACATATGTTTTTACGATGATGATGTTATTAAAACGGTCGCTACTGATTCTGGTTATATTTAAACTGGATTTTTGCATGGTATCGTTAATATAAATGCTGGTAACTCCTTGAATGACAAAAAATACAATCATCACAAGAACGATACTCAGCAACTGATGAAAAACTTTGAGCCGGGGAGTGGGAATCTTATCAATCCAGTGGAAAAGCAAGTCATTTGTATTTACTGCATTATTTGGCCCCAAAAGGCATTCCTCCCAATACAATGTTTGCGCGCGTCACATTCCTGTGTCGGGCTATTGTGACCGCTCTCCGGCTGTTCTGGAATTTTTACGATATTGTAACGGCGAAGAACCGGTAATCGATTTGAAAACCCTGCCAAAATGGGTGATGCTTTCAAATCCGACTTTGGCCGATATCTCAGTAATACTAAGCGTGGTTGTATTGAGAAGTTTTTGAGCTTCCTTTGTTTTGACGCTATTTAAATACTCCACCAGCGTAAACCCGGTAACTTCCTTGAATGTCCGTGAAAGATAATATTTACTGATGAAAAAATGTTCCGAAAGCATATTTAGGCTTAAGTTTTGATAATAGTGATCATTGAGATAACCGACAATCTCCGAAATTTTCTGGTGGGTCGGATTGGGGAAAGGGAAATTGGCGGCCGGTTTTTGGGCAGACTGCCGGCTTAGAAAGATTAATAACTCCGTGAGCAGAATTTGCAGGTAAAGGAGGGAGTCGGGCCGGGAGGTCTTTTCTTCGGCGACCATTTTTAAAAGAATGGCTTTGATAAAATCCTGTTCCTCCCGATGGAGTCTTAGCAAATTGATGTTTTGATGAAAGCAGGTAAAAAGGCTCTCCCCGGCGGCCTCAGACAGATTGAGAGGTAGAAATTTTTTTTTGAAATTGAGCAGAATTCTTTCATGTACCGGAAACGGCGCATCCATGGTCTTGTGTAATTCGTTGATGTCGATTAGGATTAAGTCGCCTTTTTGGACATGGTAGGTACGGTCCTTAATGAAATAGTAACGTTCACCCTCCAGCAAGTAGTATATTTCATAAGCGTCATGATAATGGTTATTGATCATGGTGCGCGGATCGCGAAAACGTTCTTTCCATATAAAAAATGGTTGTTTGATTTGATCATAACCATAAGTAATATCTTGTATCATTTTATGGTACCTCTCTCTGATTTTACTATAATTTACGATAACTGAAAAGCAAAATTTGTAGAAAAATATCTTATTATAGCAATAAACGTGCTGGAATTAACCATTTATTGTGATACAATTTATATGAAACAATGAAATTTTTGGAAATCAAAAGGGAAAAGGGTGATTTAGGATGTCCTGGCGGGAATTTCATCAATTGCTGCCCAAAGCCGGAACTTCTGTGCTTCAAAATATACAGGCACAGGCAGAACAGGATTGGGATAACTATGGCGTGTATCCTTCCTCGCTTCATGTGCTGGAGGAGGCTTGGCTTTATATCATCAAGGAAGCAGCGGGGAAGAAACTTGTGATCACCGGAGGAGCCGGTTTACTGGATGCTTTTCAAGGCGAATTTGACCATCAGTTGGACAAAACCAAAGTTTGTCCGCTATCGGCTGAAAATGCCGTTATCCTTCGCAAAAAGTTTCCTTTCACGGCGCCAATACCTTTAGGGCAGTTCCCAACAATTACTATTGGATTGGGAGACCGTCTGGGTCTGGCAAGTCCGGGTCATTTGAAACTTTTGAAACAATATCCTCAGGTACGGCCGGTATTGGCTCAACAATCGATCCGGGAATTGAACCTGACCGGACGCAATTATCAACAAGTTTTGGATGCCGCCACCTGGGCGGTGTTTCAGGAAGATTACCGGGCCGGGTTCGGGGCCGACGGAGATCACCTCAAAACGGATACTGAGGTCCAAATGGCCTTGGATTACGGTTTTACCATGATTACCCTGGATTGTTCGGAACAAATCGATAATGCCGTTCCGGATTTGTCCTCTAGTGAGCTGTCGGCAAGATATCGAAGTTTACCTGCCGATATTCGCCAACATTATGAACAAACCTATTTGAATCAGGAATTTACAGCCGGCGGGTTAATGATTCATTTTGGGGAGCCTGAATTAATGCAAACCGTATTGATTTATCACCGTGCCATTGAACATGCAGTTCGGATTGGGCGTGAAGTCATAGCGGACCGCAGAGTGGATTTCGAATTATCGATCGACGAAACTGCGACCCCAACGACTCCTCAGGCCCATTTTCTGGTTGCGCATGAGATAAAACAAGCCGGTGTTATGATAAATAGTCTGGCGCCGCGTTTCTGCGGTGAATTTCAAAAAGGAATCGATTACCGGGGCGATTTGGCCGCTTTTGAACGGGATTTTAAGCAACATGAGGCCATTGCAACGACATTTGATTATAAGTTGAGCGTTCATTCGGGGAGTGACAAATTTAAAGTATTTCCGATTATCGGCCGCTTCGCCGCCGGAAAATATCACCTTAAGACAGCCGGAACCAACTGGCTGGAAGCACTCAGGGCGGTGGCCGGTAGTGAGCCGCAATTATTCCGGGAAATCTTTGCGTTTGCATTACAACATCTCTCGGAAGCAAAGCAGTATTATCACATATCGGCGGATCCGGCCAGGGTACCGGCATTGGATACTTTGAAAGATCGTGAGCTACTTGATCTCCTCTCCCGGGATGACGCCCGTCAAATATTACACATCACATACGGTTCGATACTTCAAGCCCTGGACCGGCAGGGAGCGAGTCTTTTTAAAGAACGGCTGTTTTCATTCCTAGCTGAGCATGAGGAACAGTACTATCAAAACCTAATCCGTCATATTGGAAAACACCTGGCCGAACTGGGAATACAACCTGAGAATTAATTAAAGGAGGCTTCTCATGCCAAACCGGGAGCTTGCCAACCAAATTTTAAGTGTATTG
>DNPP01000246.1:0-15966 GCA_003501365.1 Bacillota bacterium | reverse complement strand
GCGGTGCAAAGTACCAGATGCTTTCCGGGACCGGCTTGCTCGATATCCCGTTTGGCACAAACCATAACTTCTTCCGGAGTGCCATATAACAATACTTTGGTGGGAGGAATCTGCCCATAGACTATCGCCTGCGGCAGTTTAGCCAGAATTTGGGCGGGATCGATATAGGGATCAATATTGACCTGATTGACTCCCATTTCGCGAAAGGCATCCAGATGATGCAACATGTGGTAGTCCGCATGATAAAATCGTTTATCCCCCGGACTCGGGGCATATAAGTCATACATTTGGGTTTCCTTGGCCAGTAGAAATTCCCGGTACAGGGAGGGAGAGAGCATTCCTGCCACATCGCTGTAAAAGGAAAATCCCGGCATTAACTGCTCTGGAAAGTTGGTTTCCCGGCGCATTAGTTTAACATAGCGTTGGGTAGTGCGTAGCCAGCAATCGGCTAATTTATGGATTTGTTCGGGGTCGGTCACGATCCAGGTCAGAAAATTAGTTATCCCGCAAACCTGTCCCAACATCGTAGCAGCGCCCTTCATTCCGTCGCCGTAGGTTAATTCGATCCCAAAACGGCTCTTGATTTTTGACCGCCATTCAAGATAAAGGGGTACCAGTCCCTGATCCAGCAGATTGGCTTGGTCGATCCGTTCCACCAGCCCGTCGATCTCGGCCGGATCGTTAACGACCGGCTTCAATGTGGGAGTAGCATTGGACTCATAATGAACTATACCGCCATATATGGAGGCATCCATGATCACGCCGAAGTCCACCTCCGGCAAGATCGAATATCCGAGTTCCCGCTCGGTGATCTTACTGCATTGTAAACGGTGTTCCTGCTGATACTCAAAGTCTGAATAGTATCGGACATTATCCAATTTAAGAAAATCGCAAATCCAGTCGCCATCCAAGGTGATGCTTACCGGAACTCGCGGGATGGAATTGTTTAAATTAAGACACTCCGGATTGGTCTCCCAAAATTTTTTCATATCCAGTGGCATTTTCATGACCTGCCTTCGTTTGTAATTTTTGAGATACTTTGATTGCTTTATATTATCAAAAATTGCAATTTTATTGAATGCATAATATAATTGGATTTGTACAATATCACTGTCAATGAGGGGACTTGTCATGGAAGAGTTGTTGAATATGTTTCCCCAATTCACCCATATCGTGGAGAGAGTCTGTACCCCCAGTTGGCAAATTGAACAGGAAATTTGCCGGACCTATAATTTGATTTTGATCTACGACGGCGAAGCTGATTTTTTTTGTAACCAGCAATCCTATCGGGGCAAAAAAGGCGATTTGATCTGTTTTAAGCCGGGGGAAACCCGGTCGGCTCATACCTTTGAAGATAATTTAATGCGTTGTTATGCGGTGGACTTTTTGTATACCTGCCCGGTTTGGGAGCAGCAAGGCTGGCAGTTATGCCATTTTGAGCTGCCGTTCGGGCTCCATCAAAAAATCGGGGATCGCTATTTGTTTACCCGTTTGCTGGATTTATTTTCCGGATTGACCGGGGAGTGGCTGTCCGGAAAACAGAACCGGGCTGGGCGCTGCCGGGCGACTTTTATGGAGATCATCAATTTGCTATTACTGCAGCAAGGCCGGGGTGAGCTTCATTATGACCGAATCCGCAAAGTGGAGCAAGTCGTTTGTTATATGGCCGAACATTATCAAGAGGCACTGACATTGAACGATTTGAGCCGGGTAGTCCGCATTAGCCCGTCATACCTGGGAAGCATCTTTAAAGAAACTACCGGAAAAGCTCCGATTGAGTATTTGATTACTATCCGGATTCAAAAAGCCAAAGAACTGATTGATGAGGGTTGTTCAATGACCGAAACTGCCGACCGGGTCGGTTTCCATGATTTGTTCTATTTCAGCAAGAGCTTTAAAAAAAATGAGGGGATGCCCCCATCAGAGTACCGTCGGAGTAAAGTGCTTGTTTTGGTTTGACTTCGCTATGGGCGTATGATAAATTAAGATTTAGCTATGTTCTTAAGAATGGTTGATCTACTTGCTCTTTTTAACTTTAGTTTGGGCCAACCTCCCCTTGCCCCTCCTCGAGGAGGGAAATTAGTGGTTATAATGCGGGGACCCCTCATGTCCTTTGGGACATGACAACCCGGCAGCATACGCATGCTGCACTTGCGTAAAAATCTCTGCGCCTCCGTGGGAGAATAAAAATAGACTTATGGGATCAACCATTACTGAAAACAGCGCTTACGATTTAAATATTATCGGAGGTTGCAACTTTTGGATAAATTACAAGAACTCAAAGAACTGTTACAAACTCTTCCGGGAGCCGTGATCGCATACTCGGGGGGTGTGGACAGCACCTTTCTAGCAGTTATCGCGCATCAAGTCTTAGGAGAACGGGCTTTGGCAGTAACCGCAGTTTCACCAACTTATCCTGAGCAACAGCTTGAGGAGGCTCGGGTTTTAGTGGCGAAGTATGGCTTGCCCCATCAGGTGATCCATACCAATGAGTTTGAAGATGTCCATTTTGTGGACAACTCTTCAGATCGTTGTTACTATTGCAAATCATCTTTATTTCAACAATTATGCCGGATCTCCGCTGAAAAAGGCTGGGGTGTGGTCTTAGACGGGGCCAATGTAGATGATTTGTCGGACCATCGGCCGGGACACCGGGCTGCCGGTGAAATGGGTATTCGTAGTCCTTTACAGGAAGTAGGCCTGACCAAGCAGGAAATTCGGGATTTTTCCAAGGGCATGGCTTTACCCACCTGGAACAAACCGGCCTATGCGTGTCTGGCGTCGCGGATTCCGTACGGCAATAAAATTACTCCGGAAGCTTTACAAAGAATTGATCAAGCGGAGAGTTTCTTGAGTTCCCTGGGCCTGGTTCAATTCCGAGTACGGGACCATCATCCGATCGCCCGGATCGAGGTGGCCGCAAGCGAGCTGGATCGAGCATGGCAGATGCGTGAGAAGATCAGCGCTAAGCTTCATGAACTGGGTTTTGCCTATGTGGCTTTGGACATGGATGGTTTTCGTTCCGGGAGTATGAATGAGATCTTAACGAAATAATAGTATAAAGAAAAGCAGTCAACATACCAATGGGCTGTTTTTTTATTTGCTGGTAGGAAGGAAACCGGCTGAGAATTACGGATAGGCTATATGAAGAAAAGCAATGACGCGATGATTAAGAAATGCTTCATCTGACATTAATTTGACAAAAACGATAATTCATGATTATAATATTAACGATAGCATTATCGATAACGTAACCATTTAAACATGAGAATACCTTTTCATTATAAAAAGTCTCCTAGAAAATAGTCTCGTTATACACGGGACTTTTTCTATCGAAGAGTCTTTTTAAAAGGATGGATTCTCTTGATTTTAAAGGTGAATTTTGTATAATAAAAGAAATTATGATTGTTGAGCAATAATTTTATATCAGGATGGAGAAAGAATGGACGAAATTTATCAAAACAATAAAAAAGTAACCCTGCAAGATATTGCCCTTAAAACCGGTTTTACCAAGAATACGGTCTCAAGAGCATTAAGGAATAAACCTGAAATTTCTGAGGCTACCCGCAAACTGATTAATGATGCAGCCAGAGAGATGGGGTATATAACAAACACTATTGCTGGCGCTTTGCGTTCGGGGGTAACCAAAACCATTGCGATTATTTTGGGAGATATCTCCAATCCGCATTTCGGCATTATGGCTAAAGAAGTTGAAATTGCTGCACGGAGACATTTCTATAATACTTTTATCATCAATACGGATGAAAATTACGAAATTGAAGAAAAAGCCGTTTATTCGGCCTTAAGTAAGAAAGTTGACGGTATCATCCTATGCCCGACTCAACGGAATACTGATGATATTCAGTTGCTTAAGAAAAACGGAATTCCTTTCGTCTTATGGGGGCGGCGTTTTGAGGAGGAACCCGAAACGGATTATGTTATTTGTAATGATTTGATGGGTGGATATTTGGCAACACAGCACCTGATTGAACGCGGACATCGTGATATTCTTTGTTTAACAGGGCCTAGTTACATTTCCAGCGCACGGGAAAGGTTAGCCGGTTATCAGAAAGCGCTGCAGGAAAGTAAAATTAACTACAATCCGATTTTAATCCGGGAAATCTCAGTTACCGCCGGAGAATGCCGTCAGGTCGTGCGTAAGGTACTGGAAGAGAAAATTTATTTTAGTGCGATTTTTGCCTTTAGCGACATGATTGCCTGGGAGGCGATCTATACTTTAAACCAAAATAGCCTTAATGTTCCCAAAGATGTTGCCGTGGTTGGATTTGATAATATTCAATCCCGGATGTTCCTGCCTTTTCCTTTAACCTCGATCAGTCCTTCTAAAAAGAAAATGGCCCGTCGTGCCGTGGACGTTTTATTAAAAAAGATGCACGATCCTATGACAGGCCAGTATTTTCATGAGGTAATCGATCCCGAAATCAAGGTACGCGAAAGCACATAATCGCTTAATTTTTCAATGCTTTCTAAATGAAAGGACCTCATCATCTTCTCCATACGGCTATCTTAACTAATCATTTTTTAGGTTTACCCCCTGCCTTCTAACCCATGCAAGTGTTTTATAGTAGTTGATGTATTCTTAACTTTTTGCGGTGAAAATGGTTAAAAAATTTTGACAACCAAAATGGAGTATGCTATATTAATGTTATCGATAATGTTAACGATAACATAAAGGATAAATGATTTAATTAGATGAGGGTATTATGGCTAATGGAATAATTTTTGATATTGAGGAATTTGCAATTCACGATGGGCCCGGAATTCGGAAAACGATTTTTTTAAAAGGTTGTCCCCTTCGTTGCAATTGGTGTCACAATCCAGAAGGAATGTCTTTTGATCGTGAATTGCTGGTCAGCCCTAATGGTTGTACCCATTGTGGGGCATGCCAAAAAGTCTGCCCCAATCCGCAGCAATGTAATGCCTGTGGCGCGTGTTTGATGCTTTGTCCTCTAAGGTTAAGAAAAATTTGTGGACGGATGACGACAACCGATGAACTAGCCAAAGAGCTACTCAAGGATTATGAGTTTCTAACGGAGACGGGGGGTGGAATTACCCTTTCCGGGGGAGAACCGTTGGCGCAACCGGATTTTTTAATGGAGTTAGTTCCAAAATTGAAACCGTTTCATGTGGCGCTGGAGACATCTGGATATGCTTCACAGGAGATTTTTCAGAAAGCAATCGACTTAGTCGATTTAGTATTAATGGATGTGAAGCACACTGACCCGGAGATGCATCGAAAATATACTGGTGTGGATAATCAAATCATCTTGGAAAACTTAAAGTATCTTTGCAACAGCGGTCAAAAATTTATCATCCGAATACCGGTGATTCCCGGAGTTAATGATACTCCGGCCAACTTCGAAAAGGTTGCTCAATTGATCCAGCATAGTAAAGGATTGGAACGGCTTGAGTTGCTGCCATACCATAAAACTGCGGGCGCTAAATATTCTATGATCGGTCAGGAATACAACCCATCTTTTAACCCCAATCAAGAACCTTTTCTCGATCTAGGAATGTTTCAAAAATATGGTATAGGGAGTGTAGTACTATGAATGAACGCATTCATAATCTGTTGCAATACGTTTTAAATAAACAACACCAGCAGTTCCGGCAGAATTTGGAGCTGGATGTGGCTGATGAATTTTCTGCGAAAGAACTGTCCGATGGTAATAGGATTACCACCCGATTTGAGCGGGTACTCGCAGTGGAAAAAGCAGTTATATTACCCGGAGAAAGAATTGTCTGCTTACGAACTGTCCGTAAGATCCCGGAGATCTTTACAGAAGACGAATGGGCAGAGCTAAAAAAAGATCATTATCTCCATGAACTGGGCAGGGTCTGTAATATAAGTTCCGACTATGAAACCACAATTCAATTAGGACTTGAGGCCAGAAGGGCTGAAGCTCAGGAAGTATTATTGAAATGTCAGGCCAATGATGATCAAGAAGGCCAGGAGTTCTTGCAGAACGTCATTCGCACAATCAATGCCATTGAAGCCTGGGTTGACAGTTACATAGAGGAAGCTAAAAAGTTAGAGCTACCTGAAGTGGTTGGGATTTTAGAACGGGTGCCGCGGTACGGAGCCAGGACTTTCCATGAGGCACTCCAGTTTTTTAGAATTCTGCATTTTGCCCTCTGGTGTTCCGGAAACTATCATAACACGGTGGGACGTTTTGATCAGTATATGTATCCTTATCTCAAATCCGACTTGGAAGCCGGACGATTGGATGAAGATAGCGCTTTTGAATTGTTGGAAGAGTTCTTCATCAGCTTTAGTAAAGATAGCGATCTCTATCCCGGCATGCAACAAGGAGATAACGGACAGAGCCTGGTCTTAGGTGGAGTGGATAGCGACGGAAATAACGTCTATAACTTATTATCGGAGATGTGTCTAAAGGCCAGTTTGGAACTGAAATTGATCGACCCCAAGATTAATTTGCGGGTCGATAAAAGCACTCCGTTAGCAGTTTACCAACTAGGAACACAGCTTACAAAACAAGGGTTGGGATTTCCCCAATACTCCAATGATGATGTGGTAATTCCCGGTTTGATAGCCAAAGGTTATGCTCTTGAAGATGCTCGCAATTATGTAGTGGCGGCTTGTTGGGAGTTTATCATCCCCAAAGTCGGCATGGATATTCCCAACATTGGGGCTCTTTCCTATGCGAAGGTAGTTGACCGTTGTCTGCACCGTAATCTATCGGAGTCAAAAGATTTTTCCGAATTTATGGCAACTATCAATCAGGAGATTGCGGCTGAAGTTGAGACGATGATCGCCGTTTTTAAGAACCTCTATATGGAACCGTCGCCGATCCAATCTATACTGATGGAAGGATGCATACCGCAAGCCCGCGATATCTCTAAAGGGTCCAAATATAATAATTTCGGACTTCACGGCACTGGAATTGCAACGGCTGCTGATTCTTTAGCGGTTATCAAAAAATATGTCTATGAAACCAAAACCATCACTTCAGCACAGCTCATTGCAGCGGTGGACGATAATTTTGAAGGTCATGAGCAACTGCAGGCAGAGTTAAAGTATAACCAAAATAAAATGGGAAATGACGATGATTATGTCGATGAGATTGCCTGTAACCTCATGACCATGTTTGCTGATGCCTTGGAAAACAAGATTACTGAAAAAGGAGGAATCTATCGGGGAGGCACTGGATCAGCCATGTATTATATCCGGCATATTCAAGAAATTGGCGCCTCACCCGACGGTAGGAAAAAAGGTGAGCCCCTAGCTGCCAATTATTCACCTGGTTTAAATACACGAGTTAATGGCCCGGTCTCGATCATTAAATCTTTTTCTAAACCTGATTTAAAACGGGTTATTAACGGCGGACCCCTAACTTTAGAATTACATGATACGGTATTTCGGAACGAAGAGGCCATCCAGAAAGTGGCACTATTGGTGAAATCATTTATGGATATGGGCGGGCATCAATTACAACTCAATTCGGTCAACCGGGAGACGCTGCTTGATGCCCAACAAAATCCGGATCAATACCGAAATCTTATTGTTCGTGTATGGGGCTGGAGCGGTTATTTTGTCGAACTCGATCGGGAGTATCAGGATCATATTATTCAACGGTTGGAATTGGCGATATGATAAACATTACTGCTTAACCTTCAAGGGGTTGAGAATTAAGACGAATGATTTTCCACTTTCCATCGGGAGTTCATTAGCGGTGATGATTCGATTTGAACTTGTCAATGGATGTTCTGAGCGTAAATTGAGAAACACCGAAGTCTATAAAAGGAACGAAGTATCGTTTAATCAAAATCTTAAACTAAATGGCCCCAAACATAATAAATGTAAATGGCTAGTTGGAGGGAAAACCTGATGTTGCAACCGCTTTTACAAATGAATAAGATCGTCAAACAATTTCCAGGAGTTCGTGCGTTAAATGAGGTTAATTTTGATCTAAATCCGGGCGAGGTCCATGCTTTGTTAGGCGAAAATGGCGCCGGCAAATCAACCTTGATTAAAATTTTATGTGGCGCTTATACAAAGGATGCAGGTGAAATTTGGATCGATGGGAGAGAGGTTCATTTTAAAAGCACCAAAGATGCCCAGGATACAGGAATAGCAGTAATCTACCAGGAGTTTAATCAGTTTCCGATCCTTTCAGTAGCCGAGAATCTTTATTCGGGGCGGTTATTCTCCCACAAAGGAACTGGTTTGGTCGATTGGCCCCGGGTGTATCAAGAGACCCGAAGAATGCTCGAAAAAGTAGGCCTTGATATTGACCCCCGGACCCTAGTTTATAGGCTGACTGTGGCGGAGCAACAAATGCTGGAAATTGCCAAAGCACTTTCGATTCAAGCTAAAATTTTGATCATGGATGAACCGACATCGGCTTTAACGGAGAAGGAAATTCATAGGTTGTTTGAAACCATTCGCGATTTAAAGAAAAATGGCGTGGCGATTATTTACATATCCCATCGGATGGAAGAACTTCAAAAGATTGGTGATCGGGCAACGGTTTTGCGGGATGGTGTGAATGTTGGAACGGTAGATCTTACCACTAAACCGATTGATGAATTGATTAAAATGATGATTGGCCGTAATCTAGAGGATAAGTATCCTAAAGTGGTAGCCCCACTAGGCATAAACTTAGTTGAAGTCAAGGATGTGGCGACTAAAAAAGGGTTGCAGAATATTAATTTAACTTTACGGCAGGGCGAAATAATTGGGGTTTTCGGATTGTTAGGGTCATGCCGGACACAACTAGCCCGAGTTATTTTTGGCGCCGATCCTGTATCTCATGGAGAAATCTTCATCCAAGACCAGCAGGTGAAATTTTGTAATCCCGAAGACGGAATTGCCAACGGAATTGCCTTATTGCCGGAAGATCGGAAACGACAAGGTTTGGTGTTGGCAATGTCGGTAGGTCATAATATAACACTAGCTAATTTAAAACGCGTTTCATTAACAAAGAAAATTCTTCATGTTATTCATCATTCTAAGGAAAAGGAAATTGCAACAGAACTCTGCTCTAAACTGGATATTAAAACTTCAAAGATAAAGACAAAAGCGCTTAATTTAAGCGGTGGCAATCAGCAAAAGGTCGTCATTGCCAAATGGTTGTGTTCAAATTCGCGGATTTTCATTTTTGATGAGCCGACGCGCGGAATAGATATTGGGGCTAAAGTGGGGGTTTATCAATTAATGAATGAATTGGTTAAGGACGGTGCCGGAATCATCATGATATCTTCGGAGATGCCCGAGATCTTGGGGATGAGTGACCGCATCCTCGTATTGAATAAAGGACGTATAGCGGCAGAATTATCTAGAAGCGAAGCTACTCAAGAAAAACTGATGTATTATGCAACAATCGGGAGGACTAAAGATGAGTAATTTATTGGCGAAAGCAAAGATGGAATTTAAAGGCGGTTTATTATCCAGGTACGGTTATATCGTTATTTTAGTCGCAATTTTGGCACTTTTTTCGGTGCTATCGCCCCGATTTTTTACAGTCAACAATTTGATGAATATAGGGCTACAGGCCTCGATCCGCGGAATCCTAGCGGTTGGAATGACGATTATCATTATCAGTGGGGGAATTGACCTTTCAGTAGGCATGATTATGTCTCTGGCATCTATTGTTTTAGGTTACACGGTAATCACTCTTAAATTAGGCATGCCCCTTGGTATGCTATCGGCTTTGGTTACAGGAGTAGTATGCGGGGCTTTTAACGGCCTGTTGATCACTAAAGGGAAACTGCCGCCATTTATCGCTACACTGGGTCTAACAGGTATAGCCGGAGGATTTGCCTTAGTAATTTCGGCAGGTTATTCAATGTACGGTTTCCCGGATTCCTTTACGGCAATCGCTGCAAATACATTTCTGGGTCTGCCCATTCCTTTAATACTTTTGTTGATAATCGGAGTCATTTATTATTTCTTTTTGTATAGCACTCATGCGGGCCGTTATTGCTTTGCCATCGGCAGTAATGAAGAAGCTGCGAAGCTCTCCGGAATTAACGTGACCCGTAAAAAAATGATATTTTATAGTAATATGGGTCTGTTAGCAGGTTTTGCAAGTATCATTTTAACCTCACGAATCGCTTCCGCCCATCCTGCGGCAGGAGCAGGTTATGAATTGGATGCAATTGCAGCATCAGTGATCGGTGGCGCCAGTCTGATGGGCGGTGAAGGGTCAATACCAGGAGCAATTGTTGGAGCTATTATTATGGCCACGATTCAAAACGGCCTTAATGTGTTGGATGTGAATCCCTTTTGGCAAAAAGTTGCGATTGGTTTGATATTAATCGTAGCGGTTTTGATGGATCAGTTACGAAAAGACCGTGATCGAAAGTAATGGATTAGGATAATCTAATTCATCTTCGATAATCATCCATCCATTGAAAGGGGTGATGCGGGCAAATTCAGTGATCGATAGGTATAATCTGTAAGAAATTAAAAAATAAGGGAGAAACAAATGATGAGTAAAGGTAAATTTTTGGTTCGCTTGGGTTTTGTGGTAGTCTTAACTTTAGTCATGGCAGTCGGTTCCACCTTTGCAGCAAAGAAATATGTAATCGCATATGTGACCAAAACGTTAATCAATGATCCCTTCCAAGTTATTATGGCCAACACTGCAAAAAAAGCGGGGGAAGCTAGGGGAGCTGTAGTTAAATTGTATGGCGGTTCAGGTCAGGCTGCAATTGAACAGGAAATTTCAATTGTTGAAGATGCAATTGCTCAAAAAGTGGATGCTATCGTTTTGAATCCTTTAGATTCGAAAGCTTTGGTTCCTGCGGTAAAGAAGATTAATCAGGCAAAAATTCCACTCGTTTTAGTTGATAATTCAATAGCCGATGGCAACTATATCACCTATATCGCCACTGATAACATCAAAGGAGCGGCACAAGCAGCGGATTATATCGCTACTGTTTTGAGTCACAAAGGCAACGTAGCACAGATCGAAGGTGAACCCGGTGGCCAAGCAGCTTCAGACCGTAGAAAAGGTTTCCATGACAGAATGGACAAAGAATCAAATATGAAAATCGTTTCTTCAATCACGGGTCATTGGACTACCGAAGGCGCAATTTCTGCAACTGAGGCTATTCTGCAATCCAACCCAGACGTGAAAGCTATTTTTGCCTCCGCCGACATGATGGGTGTAGGTGTGGCTCAAGCTCTAGAGCGAGCTAAACGTACCGATGTTATCTTAGTTACCTTTGATGGCATCAAAGAAGGTATGGATTTGATTACAGCCAAGAAAAGCGCTGGAGACGTCGCTCAGTTCCCGACCAAGATGGGTGCAATGTCAGTTAATATCTTGTTAGATGTACTTTCCGGCAAGAAAAAGGCCACTGATTATCCTAAATACATTGATTCCGGTACCCAGCTAATCAATGAAAAGAATATTAAACCTTTTATGGCTGATGTTTTAGGGATTAAATAGGTTTTAGAAACTTGTTTTGAAAGAGGGCTGTCTCATTTGTTTTTGAGACAGCTCTTTCTACTTGATTGGTATATATTCCGAAAAATTGTTCATTATAAGGCTGAGATTTTTCAAAGGCAATACAGTTTACCGTAGAATCTTTATTTTCAGTTAACTCTTTACTTAAAGCCTAGCGGTATAAAATATAAAGTAGGATAAGGTTGCCATAAAAATGATGGTTAATTCAAAAGGATGTAAAGTACAGTCAGGAATTTATTTGCCTGTCTTTTAAAGTAATCCTTGGCAGTTGCCTGGAGGCTATCACCCAGGGGGGGCGGAGCTGGTGGTGACCTGCTGCGGGATTGGAGCATGCCGGGTCAGCTATTTTGGGGATTGGGCGAAAAGATTCTGCGGCAATTAGGCTATAATACCCGTGTATTGGTTTTTGACAGCTTTATTAAAGAATTTCCTGAGTTCTATCGCCAGCAGGAGGTCCGTTACGAGTTGGCCTGGAAGGCATTGAAGGATTATTTGGTACAGAACGGCATTGTTGATAAATATTCGCCGAAAGGTGTTTTAAAGAAGCTTACGCTCAAAGATTAGTTGGCAATGAACAAACCTAGCTTTCCATTATTAATGACAGAAACCTTGCTTCCAATATTTATAATGAAGCAGTGGCCGTCGAAATTGCCGGGCGCATCATCAATTGCTATATTTCAAGAATTTCAAGCTTTGGTGCAAAAGTGAATGCACTCTTTAGCCGGTTTTTAGACATAAGGATTTGATTAATTTTTGCAAATGAAAATTCCGGAGCTTTTGGCGACGGAAATATTACCGTTATCAGCTATCTTTTTCGATATAAAGTTTCGAAATTGCTCAATCTGATCCTCGGGCAAAATAATTTTGCCTTCATAAATATCATTCAATGATAGAAAATAATTAACGATTGCAGTTGCTTCAGTAATAACCAGTGAATCATCATATCTTCTCATCTCAAGGTTGGGAAAGAATTTTTGCAGTTGGTCGGCACCGTTTTCCAGCGAAAAATTGCTCACCACTGATGGGGCTGGTGCGCTTGAAGGTTGATTTTTCTTAAATTCTCTTAGCAGTAGCCTTAGTTCATAAGTGTTATTTTCACTGGCTGTAGCAGCATAGAATACTCCGCTTTCTTTTAGAACCCGTTTGATTTCCTGAAAGGCTTTTTCGCGATTGGAAATGTGATACAACATATTATTGGCAATCAGAATATCAAAAGAATGGTCCGGTAATCCGATATCCTCGACATTGATTACTTGATAACTGAATTTCCTGTCAATATTGCTCAAGTTTTTTTGAGTATCCGCCAGCATGCCTTGAGAGTAATCGGAAAGCAGGATCTCCCAGAAGGCCGGGATCCGTTTGGTGTTAACCTGCCATAACAATCCTGTCCCGCAACCCAGCTCAAGTACCCGGCAATAATCCTGCTTTTCAATTTGATCAAACACCCATGCCGGCCATGGGTATGGGTTTGTCTTGAATTTTGAATTTAAATAAATCCGGGCGTTAAAATTTGCCGCATCTGCATATTGTTGCTCCCCAAGTTGCCGTGAGTTTTCCATTTTGAACTCCTTTCCCATCTTCTAGGATTGCTGTTTTTCCTCTTGATAGTTTTTCCGCAATTCGCCGGACCAGTCATCCAAGTAGGTAAATAAACCTCGATAGAGTTGAATCAGGGATAGAGTATGTACCGGCAAATTATTTTTCTTTTGAACCTCTTGCTCCAGAAGAACCTTTTTGTGATGAAATTGCTGTTGCAGGTTTGCGATCATTTCCAGACCTTCAGCCTTATCGACATGGTCAAGATTGGCCACAAAGGAACAAAAATCAAAATAAATGCTATTGATTTCGGTTGAGTATTTTTCCATTAATTCTTGAAAGCGGAATATTCCTTTTTGATTTATTGTATAGACGGTTTTTTCGGGCATTTCGCCTTCTTTCACAGCCTTGGCATCAAGGAAACCATTACGATGGAGTTTAATCATATTTTGATATACGGTGGGAATACCGATTTTGACCCAATTCCTGATATTTTGAGATTCAAGTTCCTTTTTCATTTCATAAGCACTTTGGGGTCCGTTCTGTAAATTACCTAGAATCACCAAATCAATTGCAGACATAAAATTTATCTCCTATAGTATGATTCATACTAGTATATTTTATACCATTAAAATTGAGACTGTCAATGGCGCATTGGAACCTTTTTATATTTGCCCTGGTATAGATTGCAAGAAATTGTTCATTATAAGGCAGAGATTTTCAAACAAAAGGATGGACGCTCGGGTGAAAGTCACTTTTCCTCACTTAGGGCCGGTGCTGGCCTATAAAAAAATGTTCGAATTATTCGGCCACGAAGTGGTTATGCCGTCGCCGCCAACCCAAAGCACGCTTGAACTTGGAGTAAAGTACAGTCCGGAATTTATTTGTCTGCCCTTTAAAGTGATCCTCGGCAGTTACCTGGAGGCGATCACCCGGGGAGCGGAGCTGGTGGTGACCAGCGGCGGGATCGGAGCCTGCCGGGCCGGCTATTTTGGGGATTTGAGCGAAAAGATTCTGCGGCAATTAGGCTATAATACCCGGGTATTGGTTTTTGACAGTTTTATTAAAGAATTCCCTGAGTTTTATCGCCAGGCCCGGGAGGTCCGTAATCATTGCTCCTTGATCCGGGCCTTGTCCATCCTCAACTTAACCTTCCATCTGATCTACGCTTTGGACCAATATGAAAAGAAAATCAATCAATTACGGCCCTATGAAGTGGTTCGGGGCGCCAGTAACCGGAAATGGCTGGAGATTCAAAAATTAATCGGCGCAAGTAACAGCCTAAATGAGCTAAAAATTAATATAAAGGAAGCGGAGCGGATCATTTCCGAAATCGCCGTCGCTCCCAGGAACGATCTTATTCAAGTCGGGCTGGTCGGAGAGATTTACATGGTTATGGAGAGCGCGATTAATCAGGAAATCGAAAACAAGTTAGCGGACATGGGTGTGGCTGTGACCCGGTACCGTAATATCTCCCATTGGCTAAAATACTGTATCCGGCCTAATTTCCCCATTCTAAAAAAAGCCGATCGCTATTTACACTATGAGCTGGGCGGCCATGAGCGGGAGAATATCGGCTATATGATTCAATACAAAGAACTGGGCTATGACGGGATTATTCATTTACTGCCTTTCGGCTGTATGCCGGAGTTGGTAACTCAGACGATCATTCCGCAACTATCGAAGGATCTGGATATCCCGATCCTCTCGCTTTCCCTTGATGAACAAAGCGGTTGGCTTAATAATCAGGTAAGGTTGGAAGCGTTTGTCGACCTGCTTAAAAACCGGAGAGAGTTATTAAGTAATAGTAATTAATTAGTTATTGGTTATTGGTGCATTGAAATACTGTAAACAGATTACCTGAAAAATCAAATTTGCTTAAATTTCCAGGCGGTTTTTAGTAGTAAGAAGCTTCTTTTTCTATTTGAAAGCAAGCTTATTATAAGAAGTACGCTAGCCTGAAATGAATGCCGAGTTGCTCGTCCACGTATCAGATTGGCGGGACGAATGTATTATTCCACAAAAAAATGTTATATAATAAAATGAACTGAATAAGAAGTCGACCACCCCCAGCTCCACCGGAGCACATGATTTGAATTCTTCATATTCGAATGAGCTTATTTTCATAGTAGTCCGTGTATTTTGAAGGAGTAACAATGGATCAGGTATTAATGCAAATCAAAGAAATCGCTGCCAGGTATCCCCTGGACAAAATAATTTTGTTCGGATCCCGGGCGAGAGGGGACTATCAGGAAACAAGCGATTATGATCTGGCGGTGTTCGGAGAGGATATATCCGTGGGCCGGAAGTCCCAATTTGCTTTGGAAGTGGAGGAAATTCGCACATTGCATAAAATCGATATCATCTGGGTGGATGATCGGGTGAATGAAAAACTGAAAGCCAATATAACCAGAGAAGGAGTTGTTATTTATGAGTCAGTCCGGCCAAAAGCTTGAAAACTTAATCAGAGCCCTGCAGCGATTGCAAGAAGCGGCCCGGGCGGTCGAAGCAGATGATAATGCAATTATCCGCGACGGCTTGATTCAACGGTTTGAATTCACTTACGAGTTGGCCTGGAAGGCATTAAAGGATTATTTGGAACAGAACGGCATCGTTGATAAATATTCGCCGAAAGGTGTTTTTAAAGAAGCTTATGCTCAAAGATTGGTTGGAAATGAACAAACCTGGCTTTCCATTATTAATGATAGAAACCTTACTTCCCATATTTATAGTGAAGCAGTGGCCGTCGAAATTGCCGGGCGCATCATCAATTGCTATATTCAAGAATTTGAAGCTTTGGTGCAAAAGCTGACCCGTGAGGGATAAATTTTGAAAAGTTAAATTACCCCTTTTGCTTCCTTCAACAAATCCCGGATCACTTCTCCGGCGATAATCAATCCGGCAATGGGCGGCAGATAGGACATGCTGCCGGGGATCTTCCGGCGCTTGGTGCAGTTCCACGATCCGTCCT
>DNPP01000374.1 GCA_003501365.1 Bacillota bacterium | reverse complement strand
TTTCATTTTCCTGCTGCTACACCTAGTATAGCGTTTTCTAAATAAATCATAAATGAAAAAACGCTATCCTTGGGAAAAACGTTCATAACGATGGGTAGTTATTTGGTGAACGTTTTACTAGCTAACGATATTACTAAAATCGGCTAACCATACTCAAAACTTTAATTTAATTATAAATTTCAGATTATCTTAATTAAAAAGCCCGGGCATTATTCCCGGGCTCAATTGGTCCAACCAAATATATTCAGCTATTGAAACAAACGGCTATTACTGCCACTCAACGGTTGCCGGCGGTTTACTCGTTACATCATACAATATCAGATCAATTTCGGGTAGACTGCTTTCTATCTCGGCAATGAGCCCGGTAACCAGTTCCTTGGTAATGTCGCCTCCGATAAATGCAGGCCGTCCAGTCATAAAATCATTGGTGATAATGGTCCGGATCGCTACCGAATATTTTTTGGTGACACCAAGGGGCAAAAGCACTGCAAAAACCTGGCTAATCGGTTTCTGATTCAACCTCGTAACGACTAAATCATCCACTTCCTGGAGCAGCTCAACATTCTCACGGTTGATATACATGGGGTAAGTATGGATGGGAGCAGTCAATTGTTTTTTATTGAGCACATAAGCCACCCGGTTAATAAAATCCACTTGGTTAGGCAGTGTTTTACCGAGATAATATAATTTATCCCAATCCAAATCCATTCCCTGTCCTGAGGCGATGGCCAAATATCGAAAGCTGCGGCAATCCCCTTGAACCCCGACGGTGTGAAGCGGGACCACTTGCCCATTATAACCGGCCCCGATTTTTTGCATCAGTTGCTCGAATTTTCCCGTCTGTTCAGGGGTGATCACATTGGAGCCGTCATTGCACATCAAACGAACGGCCAACCCCGGGCCGGGAAATGGTTGCCTTGAGGCAATGCTCTCGGAAATACCCAAAGCCCGTGCAACCTGCCGTACTTCATCCTTGTGCCAATCCCAATTAGTCTCCACCACCAACCCTTTTTCCCGAGCCCTGCGAACAATATCCACATCATTATGATGAGTTTTGATTTTATGGGCGTGACTACTGACATCCGGATTACCGCTTTCGATTAGATCCGGGCGTAAGGTCCCCTGAGCCCAAAAGGTTTTATCGAAGTCCAAATGAAGACTTTCGGCGGCTTCCCGCACCACTTTAATAAAGACCTCACCAATCAAATTCCGTTTTAGTTCAGGATCAACGAGCTTGGTTAGGGGCCCGATTTCCTTATCGCCTACCTGAATCACACTATTGAAAAAAGTTGATTCGGCATTTTCACGGATCAGATTCTTGAGACCCAATTCTTTTAAATTTTCGCAAACCAAGTCACTTTCATTCTTGCGCATCAAACCGTGATCAATATGAATCGCATAAACATTATCGGGGTTCAAGGCTTTCACCAGTAAAGCCGCACTGACCGCCGAATCAACCCCGCCGCTCACCAGGACCAAAATCTTCTCGTCCTTGACCTTTTCTTTAATTTTGGCAATCGCGGTAGCGATACGGTCATCCAAACGGTAATTGCCGCTTAAGCCGCAAATCTTCATTAGAAAATTGTGCAACATCTGCTTGCCGTTAACGGTTAAATCCACTTCCGGGTGAAACTGCACCCCGTAGATCTTCCGCCCCGGATCATAAATCGCCGCATATACATCACCGGAGGTTGCCGCTACTTCAAAGCCGTTGGCCAGCTTCACCACTGAGTCCCCATGGCTCATCAGCACCTGTTGTTTGGAAGCAAGGCCCGCAAACAACGAGCAATCGGGTTTAATGTCAATGACGGTCTCCCCATACTCAGTGGTATGTCCAGGTATCACTTTGCCGCCGAAGTGCTGATTAATCAATTGCATTCCATAACAAATACCGAGCACCGGCAGATTCAATTCAAAAATAGCCGGGTCATAACGGAGCGCCTGTTCACTCCAGACACTGGCCGGCCCGCCCGAAAGAATAATTGCTTGGAAATCGCGTAATTGCTCCGCCGGGGTATTAACTGAAAAAATTTCGGATTTAACCGACATTTCACGGACTTTTCTATCAATTACCTTGGTATATTGGCCGCCGCAATCTAAGATGGCAATGGTTTCGACTTTCACTTGGGTCACCTCGGAAGTTACATTAAATTTGTTTCATTATATCAGATTGGGGATTTTAAAGAAATACTTATTCCCGGTACGAAGAACACACCAAACTGATCCCCAGCCCAATCAATACCGACCCCATCACCCGGTCCAGCCACACAGCCACCGCCTTTTTTCTCACCAAGATTGAGGCTGCTTTGCTGGCCGCCAAAATAATGCATCCTTCAACGATCATCCCCACGATTAGCACCGCAATTCCCAGCAAAATAATTTGTAAGGCAAAAGGACCCATTCCCGGCCGGGTAAATTGGGGCAAAAACGCCATAAAAAAAATCGCTGCCTTGGGGTTGAGAATATCGACCAAAATGCCTTGCTTGTAAACTGCCCAGCCGGATACCGGTTTCTTGGATATGTCATTAAAAGAAACGGAATTCTTGCTGCTAAAAAAGATGGCCCGCACTCCTAAATATAACAGATAAACAGCTCCCGCGATTTTTACGATGGTAAACGCCAGCTGAGAAGCTGCAAAAATCGCCGCTAAGCCGAATGCCACCAAAGCAATATGAAACAACGCTCCGCTGGCGACCCCTAGTGACGAGAGAAAACCATATTTTTTACCATAACTGACCACTCTGGTTATAATGTAAATCAAATCCGGCCCGGGCGAAATCGAAATTGCCACCGCAGCCGCTAAAAAAACCAACCAATACGATAGAGTAAACATTGGCATGCCCCCCAAGAATCATCTGAAGCAACATAAATATTTATAAAAATTTCTTGTTAAGATCAAAATATCCTTTATTTACACAAAATTGAAATGTCCTGTTTACATCGAAATAAGTTATGCTCGATATTGACACTGGAGTATTATGACGATATAATCCGATTTGATAAGGAGCAGCTATGAATCAATATTGTATCGACATGCATGTACATACAGGAGAGGTTAGCCCTTGTGGAAGAGTAAAAGCTCGCAAAGTTGTAAGGATGTATCATGAAGCCGGCTATCACGGAATTGTAATCACTGATCATTTTTACGATGGGTTTTTCGAAAGCCTAACCGGCTTGACCTGGACCCAAAAAATAGATCGATTTCTCCATGGTTATCGGGAAGCGGCCGAAGAAGGAAGTAAAATCGGACTTTACGTCTTGCTCGGAGCGGAGTTCCGTTTTCCGGAGAACTTTAATGACTACCTGATATACGGACTTGATACAGACTTTCTCTATAAGCACCCGAAACTTTATTCTTTAGGCCTGAATCACTTTTCTAAGCAACTTGCGGATACCGATATCCTCATCTACCAGGCCCACCCATTCAGGGCCGGCATAGTCCCCGCTGACCCCTTGCTCATCCAAGGTGTGGAAGTCTTTAACGGCAATCCCCGCCATGATTCCCGAAACCATTTGGCCTATCAATATGCGGCCGAACACCG
>DNPP01000501.1:5163-5784 GCA_003501365.1 Bacillota bacterium | reverse complement strand
ATGAATAAACATTCGGAATTACATCGATGGGGAAGGGCAAGGGTTAGGTAATAGGCATCCTTGACGACTTCCCCATAAAAAGTGCCGGGAGAGATCTCAGCCCACCTTGACCAATAACCTAATAACCAATAGCTATTTCCTATCCCCTATTCCCGTACATCTTCTGATAATACTGCCGGTACTCCCCGGACTTAATCCGTTCCCACCATTGTCGGTGCTCCAAATACCACTGGATGGTTTCTTGGATACCGTGTTCAAAACGGATCGTCGGTTCCCACCCCAATGTCTTTTTGATTTTGGAGGCATCAATGGCATAACGGCGGTCATGACCGGGACGATCTTTGACATATTGAATCATGGATTCCGGTTTAGCGAGAGTTTTCAAGATGAGTTTGACAATCTCAATATTGGAGTGTTCGTTATGACCGCCGATATTATAAACTTCACCCGGAGTCCCCCGATGGAAAACCAGATCGAGCCCTCGGCAATGGTCTTTGACATGCAGCCAATCCCGGACATTCAAGCCGTCTCCATATACCGGTAAATTCTGTCCTTCTAGCGCATTGGAGATCATTAGCGGGATTAGTTTTTCAGGAAATTGATAGGGCCCGTAGTTATTCG
>DNPP01000501.1:0-4913 GCA_003501365.1 Bacillota bacterium | reverse complement strand
TAGTTATTCGAGCAACGGGTAATCAGCACCGGTTGGCCGAAAGTATGAAAAGCCGCCCGTACTAACAAGTCGGCCCCGGTTTTGCTGGCGGAATAAGGGCTATTGGGGGCGAGCGGCGTCTGTTCGGTGAAATAGCCGGTTTCCCCCAGACTACCGTATACCTCATCCGTTGATACCTGCAAATAACGGGCAACCTGATACTTGCGGGCCAGATCCAGCAATACCTGCGTTCCTAACACATTGGTATTTACAAATACATCGGGATCAGTGATACTACGATCCACATGGGACTCGGCCGCCAGGTGGATCACTCCGTCCAGGCCTTCTTGGAATAAGGGCTCCAAAGCGGAACGATCCGTGATATCGGCCTTAACAAAACGGTAATTCACTCTATCATCTAGGCCTTCCAAATTCTCCAAATTCTCCAAATTTCCAGCGTAAGTGAGTTTATCTACATTAATTAATTGGTAATCCGGATATTTCTCATGCAAATGATATAGCAAATTGCTACCGATAAAACCGGCGCCACCGGTGATTAAGATCTTCATCAGAATTCCTCCCGCTTTTTTGGGCTCTTTACGTAAGAATGATACATGTTTGAATCTTTATTATGCAATTATCTAACCTAATAATCAAGTCGCAACTGCTAATAGCGCTATTAGCCAATAACTAATTACCAATAACTAATAACTAATAACTAATAACTAAAGTTATGATCACTATCTTTCAGTAGCGGCGCCCGGGCATCCTTTTCCGAGATCAAAGGATTGGCTACACCCCAGTCAACCCTAATCTCAGGATCATCGAAACGGATACTCCGGTCGCATTCCGGCGCATAATACTGATCCACTTTATACTGGACTTCACAATTATCGGTTATGGTTACAAAGCCATGGGCAAATCCTTTGGAGATGAATAACTGTTTTTTGTTGTCCGCGGATAACTCAACCGCCACCCATTTTCCATAGGTAGGCGATCCCCGTCGGATATCCACCGCCACATCAAGAACTACCCCTTTAGTACAGCGGACCAGCTTTGTCTGGGCTTTAGGATTATTCTGAAAGTGCAATCCTCTTAAGGTTCCTTTGGGAATCGATAATGACTGGTTATCCTGGACAAATTCCAAGTCAATGCCGAGTCCTGCCAGTTTTACCCGCGAATAAGTCTCCATAAACCAACCGCGCGGGTCTTGAAAGACTTGAGGCTCGATGATGCTGACGCCTTCAATATCGGTAGAAACGATTTTCATAATCGATTGACTCCTTTAAAAATTTACATGTTATATAAAGAGCACTTACAACCTCACGTGGGGTTTACCTTGAGAGGATTAGGTCACAATGGAGGCCTATTTTACCTAACTCTTGCCCTTCCCCTTGGAAGAATATAATTAGGCCAATTCAAGTGGAAGGGTAACCTCACTTGTTATTATCTAGAACATTTTAACCCACGCGACGGAACATAGAATTGGTTTCTTCGCACTTATAAGTAACCAACAAATAAAAATACATAATCAAAGCAAAATTTTATCAGTCGCCATGTCAAACCTCAGTCTTTGAGACCAGTTTCAATACAATCTCAATAAAATTAGCAAAGTCATTTAAATGCAATTCAATAATTTTTTGCAAAATTTCCAATTGAACGGCTTGATAATCATGGATTACAATATTTCTAAAACCCACCATTGCTTTTAATCGGATTGCCAGCTTTTCAGTGATAATCTGATTTTGAAAGAGCAGCTCAAACGCATCCCGACTATTTTGAGGAATACCCAGTTTTCTTTCGGAAACCAAGTGCATTGCTAGATCGATTGCGGCTTCACAAGCCCTTTGCAGATTCAAAATAATCGAGTCTTGCTTGGTTTGATGACGTAGATTATCGGGATTTCCCTGGTATTCTTCATTGATGCGACCCAGACAACGTCGGATGATTTGAATCTTATTAAGGACAACATCATTCATGGCTTGACCTCCGGTTGAACGAACTGCTCTAAAATAGCTTGACGTTCCTCATTCAGTAAAGCATACTCTTTAAAAGCCATCATCGCAAAATTCATTCGTTTAAGCGGATCTTGTTCGTGAATCAATCGGCCTTGCCCAACAATCTGCGCTTTCATTACAGTGGAGGCTTTTCGTAAGTCGATCAGATCAACTTCTCTACCAAGCAACTCGGCCAGTTCCTGGGCAATCATGAAAACTTGATAACTGTCGAAACGGGCATCGCTAAAAAAAGCCAAATCAATATCGCTCTCCGGATTCAGGGTTCCCTTGGCTCCTGAACCAAACAGCCAGATAAAATCCGGCGCAAGCTTTTCTTTTAAAAATTCGATCGTTTTTTTAATTTGTTGTGCTTCTAAGCTATCCGCCATATCAATCCGCCAATTTCTTCGCCAAAACCGGCAATAATTCTCCCAGAGCGGCATTTCCCTGGAGGATAAAAGTAAAGACCCGCTCGGCCTGTTCTTCATTATAGGTATGCACGGTTAAGTTCCGATACTCCAATATACTAAGAAATACTTTCTCATTCTTGAGCAATCCCATTTGAAGCCCAGCCAGAAAAACCGATTTGAAGCTATAACATTCCAGCACTCTGTTACTTAGCTTTCTTTAATAATGCATCATGGGATGAAACCTGAAGAACCAACCCATCCAGTTTATCCTCTATGCGGCCCATGGTTTCAAAAATACGCGCATTAACATCATTTTGAGCTTCGCGGGCATCAAATAAAGCTCGGATTTTCTCCCCTTGTTCATTTTCAATACGGACAACTGCCGTTTTAACTTGATCAATATCAGTCTTTGCTTAAGAAATATCAGTTTTTACTTGTGAAACATCAATTTGTACTTGAGAAACGTCAGTTTTTACTTGTGAAACATCAATTTGCACTTGAGAAACGTCAGTTTTTAATTGAGAAACATCCGTTTTCATTTCAGTGATTTCCTGGGTGAGATGGCCCAAATGTTCCAGCACTACATTTTGGAATTTATCATTCTCCATTCATATCACCGCTTTCGTACCTTGTTAAAATCCGTCTAATTATTATACCATTTCGTCATGTTTATAGCTATTGGCTGTCGGATTTTAGCTTTTGGCTTTTGGCTTTAGTGTTCAGGCCATCAGTTCGTAAATTCAGTAAATGTCAGCTGCTTGTAGCAAACAATCGACGCGCCGGCTTAAGCCGATTGCTAATAGCTAATGGCCAATAGCTGATCGCTGATCGCTAATGCCTGATCTTCTGCTCCGAAAATAATAGCGTTTGCATTTAAAAATAATTCATGGTACGATCAATTTGAGGAGACGCTTCAATGTTTAGAAAAAGCATTGACAATATAATTCACACCTACTTAACCGAATTATCCAATCAAGGAATTAATGTGGAAAAGATTTTCCTTTACGGCTCCCAGGCTCGTGGTACAGCTCAAATCGATAGTGATATCGACTTGATAGTTGTTTCTCAAGATTTTGCCGATATGGCCCCGGCAGAAAAATGGCAAAAACTTGGCCGAGCTGCATTAAAACTAAATGAACCGATTGAAGTCCTCCCTTACACTCCTTTAGAAATCAAAAATTGCTTGACACGGGAGGGTAACTTCATTCGACACATTCTCTCCCAATCGGAAATCATGGAATATCGGCCATAGAATTTTGGTCTTTATTTTTGGCTACTGGCTTTTAGTGTTTAGCTTTCTGCTTTTGGCTGCTTGCTTCTGGCTTCTGGCTTTTAGGTTCTCATTTTGCACCAAAAATTTTATGAAAAAAGTTAGCCTAAAAGAAGGTAACGGAAACGGGATTAACGGGGATTAAAAGGATTAACGGGATGAGGGATTGGAGTATGGATGACAAAGTGAGTTTTATTAAATCCCGTAAATCCAAAAAATCCGGTAAATCCTATCTAAGTTCTTTTTGTTAGGCCTACCTTCCTAGTCTGATTTTTCATAATCATGCATTCAAAACATTTATTTCATCCTATATAATAGCTGAGAGCTAACAGCCGATCACCGGTAGCTAATACCTGATCTTTTGCTCCGCCACACGTCTTAAATGCTGTCCATAAGGGGACTTCCCATACCTCTTGGCTGACTCGAGTAATTGTTCCAGGTTAGTCCAGCCTTGCAGATAAGCGATCTCCTCCGGAGCCGAGATCTTGATCCCTTGCCGTTTTTCGATCATTTTAATAAACTCCGCCGCATCCAGTAAACTGTCTACCGTCCCGGTATCGAGCCAGGCAAAACCGCGGCCCAGTAGTTTGACATCGAGCTCACCCTGTTCCAGATAGACCCGATTGAGATCGGTGATCTCCAGCTCCCCCCTGCTGCTGGGTTTTAAAGACTTTGCGTATTCCACTACCCGATTATCATAAAAATACAATCCGGTGATGGCATAATTGGACTTGGGCTCAGGCGGTTTCTCCTCCACCGACAGGACTTTGCCGTCCTGGTCGAACTCTACCACTCCGAACCGTTCCGGATCTTCTACATAGTATCCGAATACCGTGGCCCGTCCCTTATTATTCGCCGCTTCTTCCAGCAGTTTGCTCAGACCATTACCGTAAAAAATATTATCGCCAAGAATCATCGCACAGTCGTCGCCGGCGATGAAATCTTCACCGATAATAAATGCCTGGGCCAGGCCATCGGGGGAGGGCTGGACGGCATACGAAAGATTGATACCGAACTGCGAGCCGCTGCCGAGTAATTTTTGAAAGTTGGGAGTATCCTCCGGAGTGGAGATAATCAGGATATCCCGGATACCGGCCAGCATCAGCACGGATAATGGGTAATAAATCATCGGTTTGTCGTAGACGGGAAGTAATTGTTTGCTGGTGACCATGGTTAACGGGTAAAGACGGGTGCCGGACCCGCCAGCGAGGATGATGGCTTTCATGGATTATCTCCTTTGTATGATAAAATAAGCTC
>DNPP01000006.1:5896-7569 GCA_003501365.1 Bacillota bacterium | reverse complement strand
ATCCTCTCCACCGGCATGAGTAACCTCGGGGAAATCGAATCGGCATTGGGAGCACTCGCCTATGGCTATATCTCCCGGCCGGAGAAGCCATCATGGGATACTTTTCAACAGAGCTGTAATTCTCCTGAGGGACAATCTCTTTTACGCGAAAAAGTCATATTGCTTCATTGTACTACCGAATATCCCGCTCCTTTTGAAGAAGTGAATCTGAAGGCGATGGATTTATTACATCAAGCTTTTGGTTTGCCGGTGGGTTTATCCGATCATACTTCCGGTATCGCAGTAAGTATAGGAGCGGCCGCTCTGGGCGCCTCGGTGATTGAGAAGCATTTCACACTAAACCGTAATTTACCGGGACCCGACCACCCGGCATCTTTGGAACCGGATGAACTGTGCACGATGGTCAGATCGATCCGGGAAGTCGAGGCGGCTATCGGCAGTTCACGTAAGTATGCGACCCCGGCGGAATTGAAAAACCGGACTATCGCCAGAAAGAGCATAGTGGCGGCTTGTGATATTTCGCACGGCACTATTTTTAACTCGGAAAATATCACCATGAAGCGGCCGGGAAACGGCATTTCTCCGGGTGATTATTGGGAAGTAATCGGCAAAAGAGCATCGAAAGACTTTAAACAGGACGAGTTGATTGAGATATGAATGTACCTGTTATTCTATTGGGTAGTGGCGGTCATGGCCGGATTTTATTAGAGATGCTGCAGCAACAATCCATTACGGTACTGGCGGTGGTTGACCCGCGATGTCCGGTTGCCCGGATTCCTCATAATATCCGGTTACTCCGGGATGATAAGGCGGTTTTGGATTATCCGGTCGGTCAAATCCAGCTGGTGAACGGTTTGGGTTCGGTTGGTGATACTGCTAAACGGCAACAAATTTATGAATATTTTAAAACAAAAGGCTATCAATTTATGACGACACGGCATCACGGGGCAATTATTTCGCCTGAGGTCCAAATGGGAGAAGGAGTTCAGGTAATGGCGGGAGTCGTCATTCAAATCGGAACAATGATCGCGGCTAACACCATTATCAATACCAGAGCCGTGGTCGAGCATGACTGTGTGATAGGAAAACATGTTCATATTGCGCCGGGAGCTGTTTTATCCGGCGGGGTCCACGTGGCAGACAGTGTGCATATCGGAGTCGGCGCTACGATTATTCAAGGGGTTGCCATTGGGAAAAGAACTATCATCGGAGCCGGAGCTGTCGTAGTTCATGATATTCCTGAAAATGTGGTGGCAGTCGGAGTTCCGGCCCGGATTATCAAGTCGCGCGAGCGCGACGGGGAAGGATAAATATGTGTCAACAAGCAAAATATGCATTAATTACCGAAGAAAAGTCGATTCGCGAGGCGATTGAACAATTAAACGAAAACGGGCTCCAGATCTTATTGGTGGTTGACAGTGAAAAGATCCTGCTCGGTACGGTAACGGATGGCGATATTCGCCGTTCACTTTTGAATAATATAACTTTTGATAAACCCCTCACCCGGATTATGAATAAGAATCCTAAGTTTGTTTATGAGGGTGAGAAGGAAAAAGCCCGGGCCCTGATGGTCAAGCACAAGTTGAAAACAATTCCGGTGGTAGACGAATGGAAAAGAGTTGTCGATTTGGTATTGATTGCCGATATCATTGAAGATAAAGAGGAACTTCCGC
>DNPP01000006.1:4620-5616 GCA_003501365.1 Bacillota bacterium | reverse complement strand
GAGCAACCAAATTTTTATTATGGCCGGCGGCAAGGGTTCCCGGCTCGACCCGTTCACTAAAATTTTGCCGAAACCATTGATTCCGGTAGGGGACAAACCGATTATCGAGATTATCATGAATGGCTTCCGCAAGTTTGGTTTCAATAATTTTATTATTTCGTTGAATTATAAAGCGGAGATTATCAAGTTGTATTTTCTAGAGAATGCCAATGGTTTTAATGTTAGTTATACCCATGAAGATGCAGATGCGCCTCTGGGAACCGCCGGAGCATTACAACTGGCGAAAGACAGGTTATGTGAGACTTTTATCGTGAGTAACTGCGATGTGATCATTGATGTCGACTTTGATAAATTATTGACTTTTCACCAACATAACAAGAACTTTGCAACTGTGGTAGGGGTGGTCAAACATATGCAGATTCCCTACGGCGTGATTGAAATGAAAGATAACAAGTTACACCATATGACCGAAAAACCCGAATACGATTTTGTGATCAATTCCGGAGTTTATGTTTTGGAACCGCAGATCATTGACTTGATTCCTCAAGGTGAGCCCTACAATATGCCGGACTTATTGCTAAAGGCTAAGGAGCTTGGGCATAAGATCGGAGTTTTTCCGGTCAGCAATAAGTGGTTTGATATCGGGCAATGGGAAGAATATCAAAATACCCTGGAATATTTTAAGAAGGTTGAAGGGATGGCTAGCAGTGGCTGATGACAAATTAATCGCTTTAATACCGGCCCGCGGCGGTTCCAAAGGCTTACCACATAAAAACATCAGGTTAGTTGGGGGCAAACCCTTGATTGCCTGGACTATCGAAGCTGCCATCCATAGTGGCTGCTTTACCAGGGTGGTTGTTAGCACAGAAGACACGGAGATCGCCGATATCTCCAAAAGTTATGGAGCGGAGGTACCCTTTCAACGGCCGATGGAACTGGCGGGTGATCAAGCCAAAAGTATCGATGTAGTATTTCATTCACTCCAATGGTTTAAAG
>DNPP01000006.1:1798-4285 GCA_003501365.1 Bacillota bacterium | reverse complement strand
CAAAATACTTGGAATCTTTTTAACCTAAAGAAAGCCGGAGCTGTGGTATCGGTCTGTGAATGCGAACATTCCCCTTTATGGATGAATACAATCGCAGCTGATTTATTGATGGCTGATTTTCTGTCAAAGAGCACTTTAAATCAAAACCGACAAGACTTAAGAAAGTATTACCGGTTGAACGGAGCAATTTATTTGGCGGAGATTAATTATCTCAAAGATTGCTACGGCTTTTTCGGACCCCGGACCTTTGCCTATATCATGCCTCAGGAAAGGTCGGTTGATATTGACTCGGAGTTGGATTTGAAATTTGCAGGTTTCCTTTTGGAGAATCCAGAAGATACAATACAAAGATAGAACTCAGAAGTCAGAATCCAGGAGTTAGAATCGAAGAAAAAAGTACAGGAGATAGGGATAGAACAGTCCGTAATTCTTTCGAGCTTCATTGGATGGCATGAACTTCTGGATACTGAATCCTGACTTCTTCATTCGGTCTCCCTTTTTAAGTATAGGACAAAAGAACTATATACTTTTGAAGCAATTTTTCCGAAATCTATAGTAGGAATTTCTAAAGTTATCATTGGAAGAAGATTGCTATTTACAAGGAGGTAGTTTCTATGAAGGTTGAAGCAGGAACTTTAATTAATCCCCTCAATGTGAATATGGGGGCAACCAGAAAAACGCCAGAAAACCCGGCGGTAAAAGTATCGAATCATGATGAGCCGCAACCCCAATCAACCGCCGAAGATCGGGAAAAAATTGAAAAAGCACTCAAAATCGTGAATATGGCCTATAAGGAAGTTAACCTCGAATGTAAGTATTCAATGGATCAGCGGACGGATACCGAGGTTGTTAAAATTGTGAATTCCGATACCGGGGAAACTATTCGCCAATACCCGCCGGAGGAAATCTTAAATATGATTCATAAAATGTATGATATGTACGGGATCTTATTGGATAAGAAAGTGTAACGTAATTGACGTGAGGAGGCGACATAATGGCAGATTCAACGAATTCTTTAATGAGCACAGGGGGCGTTAACGGTTTAGGAATTGTCGGCCTCAATTCCGGTATGGATACGGCGGGAATGGTCAAGAAAATCATGAAATATGACCGGATGCCGCTTGATCGCACCAACCAAGATATACAGCTCCTACTATGGAAAGAGGAAGCATTTCGCACTCAGAATACGAGTCTTTCTACTTTACGAGATTCGGTTTTTGATTTGAAACTGGAGACTTCGTACAATACCCGGACTGTCGCCAATAGCGATGATCAGGTAGCTGCCGCTACTGCTGCCAGTAATGCCGCCAATGGCAGCTATGCAATCAAAGTTGATAAATTGGCTACTTTTTCCTCCAATAGCAGTACTGATGATCCCAAAAGCATAACCAAGGGAGTTTTTCTGTCTTCACAGGTGATCGGCACCTCCAAAAGTTTAATCACTATCGATAAGGCGCATCATTCATTTGACTTAACAGTTGATGGCACGCGGACTACAGTTGATTTGTCTAAATTGTCAGGTAAATACAGTGCGGGAGTTAAAGGCGGCAAGAGTTTAACTCGTTTGGCGGAAAACATCCAAAAGCAGGTCAAAAAGGCGTTTCATAAAGAGGGTATTAATGATATTTCGGTTAAAGTCAAAGTTACTTCCAATAACCAGTTGGAATTTTATACGGACGACGGTTTAAAACACAACATTACCATTAATAGTGTTGCTAACAATTCCATTCTTAATGATTTGGGTTTCAAAGATGGCGCCACGGTTTCTACCATAGATAGCGCCACATCTTTGTATAATTTGCGGGATCAATTTGTAAATGCCGACGGTTATTTTACAAACAAGAGTACCCCGACGGATACTTTTAATTTCACCATCAATGGCCAAGCTTTTAAATTCACCAATAATGATTCGATTGATACGATTATTAACCGAATTAACGCAACCACTACTGCCGGAGTAACTGCCTTTTTAGATCCGGAAAGCAATAAGTTGATGTTTACTGCCGCAAAGTCCGGCGATTACAATCACGGTCGCCCGGGAATTGTGATCGATGATACGGATGGGGTTTTAAAATCGCTTTTTAAAATCGATCAGACCAACAGCACTGTTGGGGAAAACGCTGAATTTTCAGTCAACGGAACCTCATTCAAACAAGCCGGTAATTCTTTTGCCATTAATGGACTGACCTTGAATTTTACCGGAACCGGTTCTTCTACAGTTAGTGTTTCTACGGACACTACTGATATTGTCAAAAAGGTCAATGATTTTATCACTGCCTATAACAAAACATTGAGCGGAATGAATGAGCAGATAACTAAAACCAGGCCCACTAAAAGCGGTAAACATTATGATCCCTTAACCGATGAGCAGAAAGGACAAATGTCCGAGGCGCAGATCAAAAAGTGGGAGGACTTGGCGCAAGAAGGGCTTTTAAACAATGATCAACTTATGATCTCGACCGTCACCGACTTACGAACGAAGATGTC
>DNPP01000006.1:0-1438 GCA_003501365.1 Bacillota bacterium | reverse complement strand
GACATTACCAAACAGATTGTACTTGCTCCTAAAACATACTCGGGGAATGATTTACAAGGCGCTTTACAGGGAAAATTAGATGATGCTTTTGGCGTTAACCGGGTCAAGGTATCAATGAGCGGTGATAAAATATCGTTCAATACCCCCAATATTCAGATGAAGATCGACAGTGGCGCTCAAAATGATATCTTGAGTCAATTGGGTTTTATCAGCGGTGATACCGCATACCCTTCTTATAATACCTTGAGCCAAATTGGAATCACTACCGGTGATTATAGTGAAAACGGCAAACTTCATTTGGACCCCAAGAAATTAACGGCTGCCCTACAAAAGGACCCTAATGGGGTGATACGGCTGCTGACCAATAGTCAAGCAGTTAATGCCATCTCCGACAAGGCTAACGATAAGGCAAATGCTGCTCAGTTAACGAGTGCCAGTCAAGGAGTTTTTGTCGGTTTATATGATTCTTTAAATATGAGTGTCAGGCGATTTACCGATGAAGCCGGACTTCCCGGTTCGGGCGATGCCAATTCAAAGATTGGTAAAGATATCATCAAGAAGAATAATTACGTCGATACAGTTCAAAAACGTCTTGATGCGGAAGAAAAACGTTTGTGGGCAACATTTACGGGAATGGAAACTTCATTGAACAAAATCGCCAATCAAGCAAGCATGGTTTCTAAGATGATGGGAGGGTAATATGGGCTATCATCGGGTCGGCCCTTTTTAAAAGAAGCTTATTATACACCGGAAGGAGATTAAATGGTGACTTCGCTGGAAGGAGATCATATTCAGGGGTTGTTGGAGAACAAAGTGTATTTTTTAAAAGAAATCCTCACTTGTTCGAGAATATTGGCTGAGTTGACTTATGAAAATCATGAGCCTGAATATGGTAGCCTTTTGGAAACCCGGGAACGGTGTATCGAGGCTTTGAGTAGTATTGAAACTGCGTTGCAAGTTGAATTACAATCTAGCGACGGGGCTGTGGCTGGGGATGATGAAGCAGTTTCGGTATTAACCGCCCAAATCAAAATGTTGATTCAAGAGATTTTGGTTTTGGATGAACGGAATAAGGCCGCTATCTCCACCGAGTTGCAAAATTTAAAAATGCGGATTAACGCATTGAACTGCGGACGTAAGGGTATCAACGGATATCAGGCCTATCAGCGTGTTAATGGGACTGGTGTTTATACAGATAGTCGCAAATAATAATAGGTGCTCGGTAAAAAACTAAGGAGGGTTTTAACATGGCATTAGCAAAGGGACAAGCAATTTATCAAACCAATTCGATTTTAACATCGAAGCCGGAAGAATTGACTCTTATGTTGTACAATGGCTTAGTCAAGTTTTTGATTCAAGCCCAAAAGGCGATTGAAGAAAAAAATATTCAAAAATCACATGATAACTTGATCAAAGCCCAAAATATTGTTATCGAGTT
>DNPP01000005.1 GCA_003501365.1 Bacillota bacterium | reverse complement strand
GGTTGCCCATAATAATCATACGGATAACGGCCTCGGCCATATCCGTACGGGTAACGCCCCGGTCCACGTCCCGAACCCCGTCCGGGGCCGCGTCCTCCTCCGCCTCCCGCTCCACGTCTTTGGCCGCCGCGCTGTGAGGCCTCAAGCTGCCAATTGTTCGGCAGATAAATTACCTGACCAGCATATATATTATTGGGATCAAGATTTGCATTGACTGCCATAATCTCTTCCACCGAGACATCTAAATCATCAGCAATATCCAAAAGGGTATCATCGGCTTGGATCGTATATTCAAATACTTCCGGTCCATAATTCATCGACATCATTTTCACCTCGTCCATTCTATTATTGGCTAAGGTCTTCTTTAGCAGTATATCTTATGTACTAGGGTGAAAATCCGAATTGGACGAAAGGCATAAATTAGAAATCCTTATTCAACCTGTTTCCGACAAACCGTTGATTCTAATATTTCAACATAGAAACGTCTAGACCTGTTTTATCTTCATTGTGATCGGAATAAATCCAGCACAATTTTATTAATCAGTCTAGTCTATTTAGTTAAATTATGGAAATCTAAATAATACGAATAGGTTATTTAAAAAGGCGTATGCTTTGATAAATATTATCCAGCTTGGATTGTTCAATTTGTTTTCCGTCAAGAGTGATATAAATGCCCTTATCCGAATGATTTTCTTTCAAACGAATGGTTTTGACATGAATAAATGAATCCATTTTCAATTGGGTTATCTTATTGGAAATCTCATTGTAAAGCTCTTTTGAACCTTTACCAGAACAACTTTCACATGTACAAATCGTAAATTCCCGGACCACAAAAGCAGAGTCGGCCTTTTTACGAACATGACCGCCGAACCTGTCACCATTCATAGGAGTATAATGAGTGTGCAGCAATTGATGGGCAAGCGACGAATTCGCCTCACCGTAAAACTCATGGTAAAGCCGGAGAATATCCGGATTTTCCTGGGATTTACGGTATACCGATGTTTTATCGATATCTAACAGCACCTGCTGACGCTGGGTCAGGACCCCAACCTTTTCCGGGACCGGATGACCCGCCCCGCATATACAACCACCGGGACACGCCATCACTTCGATCAAATCATATCCAATATCCACACCCTGAATAATCTTTTCCACCAGCGGTTCCGCATTATGAAGACCGCTAATGACAGCCACGCGGACTTTGGTACCGTTGGCCTCAATGGTCGACTCTTTAACCCCTTCAAAGCCGCGAATTTCTTCGAAATCCAGGTGTTCTGTAAGTACTTTCCCTGTCAGCTTCTCAACCGCCATCCGCATCGCAGCTTCAGCTACACCGCCGGAAGCGCCGAAGAGAATTCCAGCGCCAGAGACATGTTTGTAAGGTTCATCAAATTCGCGGGGTATGATTTCCGAAGTATCCATTCGGGTTAGCTCTACCATTTCCAACATTTCGCCGGAAGTGATTACGGCGTCGACATCGCGGATTCCGCCGGGAGCGAATTCCGGACGCGCTGCTTCATATTTCTTGGCGATACAGGGGACGATGGAAACCACATATAAATCTTTTTTATCAATTCCGGCCTGCTTGGCATAATGATTTTTGACGGTTGCGCCCATCATCATTTGCGGCGACTTACAAGTCGAAAGATGAGGAATGATTTCGGGGTAGCGTCTTTCCACAAAATTGACCCATCCGGGACAGCAGGATGTGAATTGAGGCATTACCCCTTTTTGGGCTGTACGCTCCAGGAACTCGGTAGTTTCTTCAACAATGGTTAAATCTGCAGCAAAGGAGAAATCAAAAATCTTATCAAAACCCAGTTTGTTCAGAAGGCCCGCCATAAAAGGCGATGCGGCATCAAAAGGAATCCCGAAATGCGATGAGATCACGCTCCGTACTGCGGGCGCAACAAAAGCGACCACTATTTTAGAGGGATCGTTAAGCGCCCGGAAAACCTTCCCTCTTTCCCGACGATAATCCAAAGCGCCACAGGGACACGCATTCACACACTGGCCGCAGCTGACGCAGTCCGTTTCCTGCAATGGAAGACCACTCTTGGTGCCAACCAGTTGACGGCCTTGTTTCATATAAAACGTTAAAATATCGGGTCCTTCCACTTCCGCACATACTGCAATACAGCGGCCACAAGAGATGCACTTGTTATGATCGCGCACGATAAAAGGATGATCATCGACAATCGGGATCAACGGCCGTTCATGAATCGGAGTTGCAAATTTGATTCTGTGAATGCTTGCTTCCGTCCGCAAATGACAGGTGTAGCGTTCGGTACAACCACACCTGAGACAGCGGCGTGCTTCCTCCCTTGCTGTTTCTTCATTATATCCCAATTCAACTTCATGAAAATTGTCTTTCCGTTCACTGAGAGAAAGCTCAGGCATTTTAGCGCGTGCCATTTTCGGCTTAGCCTCAAATTCCCATTTGGGAAGGTCCTCCAATGAACCACGGCTGCAACTGTAGTCGACGTTCTGTTCCTTGACATAACCTTTCACCAGAAAGTCATCCATGGCTTCTGCAGCATGATGGCCGGCGGCAACAGCCTGAATGACGGTTGCCGGGCCGGTAACGCAGTCCCCACCCGCAAATATGTTCATTTCCGAAGTCTGGAAGGTCTTACCATTGATTTCGATATCACCCCACTTGTTTAGCTTAACCGGAAAGTCATTATAGAGAAACTGGGTATTGGTGCTTTGGCCGATAGCGCCGATAATTGCATCGGCTTCAATCGCCTCGTCACTGCCTTCGACGGGAACCGGCCGGCGTCTCCCGGAGCGGTCAGCTTCACCTAAAGTCATCTTAAAGCAGTGCAGTATTTTTTTCCCATCCTTCGCCTCGATCTTGTTGGGCGCCATCAAAAAAAGCATTTTCACTCCCTCACGCAAAGCTTCTTCAACTTCAAAGGCTTCGGCCGGCATCTCTTCGCGGGTACGGCGATAAATCAGCTTAACCGATTTGGCTCCTTTGCGAATGGCAGTACGGGCACAGTCAATAGCGGTATTGCCACCACCAATCACTGCAACCGCATCACCCAGATTAATAGAAGTACCCTTGGTTACTTGTTCCAAATACTGAATACCCAGCCAAACACCTTCAAGATTCTCTCCTTCAATATGCATGGGGGTTGCCCGCCAGGATCCGATGGCAAGATAAACAACATCGAAATCTTTATGTAAATCTGTAAGCTGAATATGAGTTCCCAGTGCTTTCCCGGTCATAATCTTCACGCCAAGGCTTCCGATTGTTTCAATTTCCCTATCTAAAATAACTTTAGACAGACGGTATTCCGGAATACCATAACGCATCATCCCACCCGCATGTTGCTGACGTTCAAATACAGTCACATCATGCCCGTTGATGGCGCTATAATAGGCAGTGGAAAGACCCGACGGCCCCGCTCCGACAATAGCAATTTTTTTACCGGTATCAGGCTTTCTACGGGGAATCCATTGCTGTTCACGTGACATATCCCAGTCTGCAATAAAGCGCTTAACATTGTTAATCGCCACCGGAGCGTCAATTAAATTGCGGCGGCACTCCGCCTCGCACGAATGTGAACAAACGCGGCCACAAACGCTGGGAAAAGGATTATTGTCTTTGATGATTTGCAAAGCAACTTCAAAATTTCCATTTCCCGCCTGGTGAAGATAGGATTGAATATCGATATTCGCCGGACAAGTCATCACACAGGGGGCGACACAATCCGCATTATGGTCGGAAAGGATTTGCTCGAGCCGAATTTTGCGATAGCTTTCCAG
>DNPP01000328.1:3725-7179 GCA_003501365.1 Bacillota bacterium | reverse complement strand
GACTTATGGGATACCTATCCAAATGGCGAAAGAGATTATTGGGATGCAGGAACTTACTCATATTCCAAAGACCAAGGAGTATGCCAAAGGAGTTATGAACTTACGGGGCAAAATCATTCCCGTTGTGGATCTGCGCCTAAAATTCGGAATGAATGAAAAAGCTTATTCGGATCGTACGTGCATTATCGTGATTGAAGTCAATCAGAACACTGGCCGGCGATTGATGGGCATCATCGTCGATTCTGTCACTGAAGTGCGAAATATTCAGCAAGGGGAGTTGGAACCCCCGTGTGCGGGTACGCAAATTGAAGGCAATCTTTTATTAGCAATCGCTAAATTAAAGGATAAAGTGATTTTAATTATTGATATTGAAAAAATTATCAATCAAGAGGATGCGGTCATTTTAAACCTCGATCCGGCAAGTAAGTGACAATTTTTCTGCAATGACGTAGAAAAATTGTCCGGATCGGGTTTATTGTTTGAATCCGGCAAGTTTAAATGCGCCTAAGGTTTTTGGGGTTACTTGCCGGATTCAAGTTAAAAGAGGTCCTGCAACAATAAAAACTATGAGGAGGAAAGATGATGCAGTTTATTCAACACAAGATGAAACTAGGTACCCGAATCCAGATGGGTTTCGGCAGTTTGGTGATTCTATTCATTATTATGTCGGTTTTCGCGCTTTATAGCGTAAATTCCATTAATCGGCAGATGCAAGCGGCCAACACGTATGCAATAAAAATAAATTTATGTAATAATATGCAAAAGGCTATTTTAACGACGAGTCGAAGCATCCGTGGGATGTTGATATTTACGGATGAAAGTAACATGCGAAACGATGAACAGAATATTCAAAAGGCTCATAATCAATTTGACCAATCAATGACGACCGCAAAAAATATGGCTTTAACTCAGGCGAGGCAAGAAAAACTTAACCAGATACAAAACTTAAACGACCAGATAAGAGCGCTGGTCGATCAAATACGAGAATTGACCAGGACAAATCATAATGCCGAGGCTAAGGTCTTGGTTAGTGATAAATTTGCTCCTTTGATGAATGAATTAATTGCGCAAACGGATGGAATCATCAAAGAATATGAACAGGCGACGAAGGAAGCGATGGAGAATGCCGACGGAACAGTCCATATGACGTTGTTGGCATTAATTGTTTTGGTTGGAGCGGGATTGGCAATCGGAGGCGGTTTGGCTTATTTTATTACCCGCAGTATTACGCTGCCGATGAACTCAATTGCTTCGCGTATTAGCGAAGGAGCTGGGCAAGTGGCTGCGGCATCGGGACAATTATCCGCATCGGCTCAGCAATTGTCCCAGGGTAGTACGGAACAGGCGGCCGCTATCGAAGAGACTTCATCCACCCTTCAAGAGTCCGCTTCCATGATGGAACAAAATCTGACGAATACGAAGCAAGCGGCCGGCTTATCCGGAAATGCCAAACAATCGGCGGATAAAGGCAATGTCGAGATGCAGGAGATGCTGGACTCGATCCGGGAAATTAAAGACTCCAGCGGCCAAATTGCCAAGATTATTAAGGTCATTGACGATATAGCTTTTCAAACTAACATTCTCGCTTTAAATGCGGCCATTGAAGCGGCTAGAGCCGGGGAAGCCGGAATGGGTTTCGCAGTGGTTGCCGAAGAAGTAAGAAATTTGGCCGGACGAAGCGCGCAGGCGGCAAAAGACACGACTGCAATTATTGAGGCCAATATTGAGTTATCGGCAAATGGTGTGGCGGTAGCGGAGAAAGTCCGCCAGGCTTTGGACGAGATCACCGGCCAGTCTAAAAAGGTCAGTGAATTGATGGATGAGATCACTGCCGCCAGCCAGGAACAGGTCCAGGGAATTGACCAGGTCACCAAGGCGATGATACAGGTGGAAACCGTAACTCAGCAAAATGCAGCCAACGCTGAAGAAAGCGCCTCGGCATCCGAAGAACTCAATGCTCAAGCGGAAAATATGCGAAAGATCGTGCTGGAACTTTCTACACTTGTTAATGGAACTAAGGCAGCCATTCAAGCAGAGATGGAGCAAGCGGGCCATTCATTGCACCATTTGACCCATCAGTCTTATGGGGGCAGGATTAATCAAGGGGTAGAAGCGATTGGCGCGCTAAAGCACGAAAAAACCCAACTACAACCGGCACAGCAACATGAGCTGTTGCCGGATAAAAAGACAAAAAAGACTCAAGTGGTTTCTCCGGAAGATGTAATACCTTTGGAGAAAGATCCGCATCAATTCTAAATCATGAACCGGTGTTCGGAATTAATCAGGAGTTTTCATTAGGGAATAATGCTAAATCAATATTTAGCATTATTTTTTTTTGGGCGGGGTTAACACTCTAACTCACTTTTCTTTAGAGGAAGAAACGAAGGGTTTGACTTGGAAGTTTTTGAGTTATTATTTATTAAAATGGCGGTTGGCAACAGTTACAAATTTATTTGTTCACTAATTAATTTCATAATGAGGTTTACACCGAATTTAGCAGCGACCTCACCGATGAATTTTCCCGTTTGTTTACGAATTAAAAGCGTTTTTTCCTTATTTCCGTTTCTCGCCTCAGATGTTGCGGCGACAATCAGATCATTTTCCAACTTCCGCGGGCGTTTTGGCTAAAATGGCCATTTTATCTTTAAGTATATGTAAGTTCCATCTATGAATACCCATTCTTTGACCGTGGCATTCTCATTTAACTGCTCAAATTCATTACGAGGCCCCTTTCCTTTTAGTTTTTGTGGAGTTTACGGTATTCAGTCGGGGAGCAGTACATCAAGCGGCGGAAAATTTCCGAATAATAACTTGCACTGGCGAAACCGGTGGATTCGGAAATTTCGGTGATGTTTAACTCTTGCCCCATGAGCAAGGGAGGAACACTTTTTTGAATGCGGTATCTGAGTAAATACTCAAAAGGGCTTTGCCGCATGACTTTTTTAAAAAACCGGCAGCATTCACTCTTGCTGATATTGCAGGATAGTGCCAGCTCTTCAAGGGTCAATTTTTCCCGATAGTTTGGGTGGATATAGTTCAGGGCTTGTAAACAGGCCTGAGCATTGCCAAAAAGATGAGTGCGGTTTTAGTGGGGACTTTTGTTGTCTACCTCGGTTTTTGTTTGGCGATTAAGGCCGGCGTCGGCTTGGATGCATGGGATGCTATGTTGACGACTGTCACCGCTGTTTGGGGAATTAAAGTAGATACAATATCGATTCTTTTTAGTATCCTTTATGGATTATTTCGGGATTTACATTTTTCAAGCTATCCGCTGCAAATCATGATGGCTGTTTTTTCCTATCTGTTAATCGTGCAGGTTCATAAGAAATCCCCTGGAAGGGCTCTGCCAAGTGCTTATGGAACCGTTATTTGCATGTTGATTTTGGTCCCACGCTAGATTTTCTTAAGATCCCGATCCGGAAGGCGATGGACAAATTTTTTAAATGAATGATCA
>DNPP01000328.1:0-3335 GCA_003501365.1 Bacillota bacterium | reverse complement strand
GAACGTTCGCAGTTGCAAGAGTATCAATTGAAGAAAATTAATGAATCCATTGCCAGGGCGCAAAATGCAGAGTTTTATCAACCGCTTAATTTGAAACCGGTTCATTCTTTGGCGGATGTTCCTTCATTGCCGTTCACGCATAAACAAGATCTTCGGAATAGTTTTCCTTATGGTTTTTTAACCGTAGGGCTCGATAGCATTATCAGACTTCATTCTTCTTCCGGGACCACCGGCAATCCGACAGTCGTGTTCCACACTACCGGCGATATTGACATTTGGGCCAATCTGGTGGCCCGTTGTATGTATATGACGGGGGTCAGAAAGGGTGATGTCTTCCAAAATACCATGGGTTATGGGCTTTTTACCGGAGGATTGGGGTTCCATTACGGCGCCGAAAAGTTGGGCGCTCTGACCATTCCTACCGGTCCCGGCAATAGCAAACGCCAGATCTGGTTTATGCAAAAGTTCGGGACTACCGTGATCCATATTTTACCCAGCTATGCCTTACGCTTGCATTCCAACTTTGCCGAACTTGAGCTGGACCCCAAAGAGGATCTGAAGCTAAAAATTGCTTTTATCGGTTCTGAACCGCATAGTGAAGGACTGCGCCGTCAGATCGAAGAGCTATATGGAATAAAAGCATACAATTCCTATGGCTTGTCGGAGGTTTGCGGCCCGGGAGTGGCTTTTGAATGCCCTTACCAGGACGGAATGCATATTTGGGAGGATTATTTCTATGTTGAGGTTATTGACCCGCAGACCGGTAAGGTCCTGCCCGATGGGGAAGAGGGCGAACTGGTCTTGACCACTCTCCGCAGAGAGGCCATGCCGGTCATCCGTTACCGTACCGGCGACCTAACCCGGATCCTGCCGGGAAAATGTGAGTGCGGAAGGACCCATCGCCGGATCGACCGGATCAAGGGGCGGGCCGACGATATGCTGATCATTAACGGCGTCAATATTTTCCCGGTTCAGATCGAGCAGACGATTATGAAAATTCCGGGAGTCGGTCATAATTATATGATTGAGATTCATAAAGAAAACTATATGGATAAACTAAGAGTTAAGATTGAAGTTGATAAAGAGATTTTTGAAGGCACACTGGCTGGACTTACTGGGCTTCAACATAAAATCGTCGAAGAACTTAAGACCGATTTGGTGATTTCCCCGGTGGTTGAATTGGTGGAACCGGGTAGTCTGCCTGCAGCCGAGGGAAAGGCAAAACGGGTATACGATCTGCGCGAACAATAATTAACGGGGGGGACTACTATGGCTTTTCATCTGTCAATCTTCGTTCAAAACAAACCGGGCCAGTTAGAGAAGGTTACCAAGATCTTGGCTGACAATCAGATTAATCTAAAAGCCTTCTCGGTAGCCAGTGCCGGTGAATTCGGCGTGGTTAAAGTGGTGGTCAATGATCTTGAAAAAGCATACCAGCTCTTAAAACAAGAAAATATCACGGTTTCCAAACGTAAAATTCTGATTGCCAAAGTCCCGGATCAACCGGGTGGATTGTACAATATGCTAAGCGTTCTTTCACCGCACAAGATCAACATTGAGGATTGCTATGGTTTTGTGATCGAAAACCGCCGTGAGGCGGCGATTGTGGTTGAAGTTGAAAAGTACCCACTTGCAGAGGATATTTTACGCTCCCAAGGGGTAACCATTTTATCCGATCAAGATCTGAACTTGGTTTGACAGGGGGAAATACTACATCCGGTAATACGGACAGAGGCCGCCGGTTGATAAAAGGAGAGGCTTCCGGGCGGCATTATACCCGAGTTCCATATATTTGCGGATCGCGGTAGGATGAAAAGTCGGCGATTTCTGGCTGAGGGCTTGTTCCGGCGCAATAATCCGCAGCGGAATTTTTCTGCGCCCCGGGAAGGTGCGGTTATCCTGGTTGATTGCATTTGCCAGTTGGATATCCTTGGCGGCAATGGCATTCATAGTTATCGCTATCATTTGGGATAGGTTTTTAAGCGGACCGCGATAAGGAACCCGGGGAAGGATCGGATCCAGATCGGGGCCGATGGGGTAGGTTGTGACTACGATAATTTCATCGGGATTTTCATCAAAGACCGCTCCCAGTGGAGTGATGTCTCTTAGACCGCCGTCATACCAATGCTTTCCACCAATCTGGACTGCCGGAAAATAAAAAGGAATACTGGCGCTGGCCAAAATGTAGTGTAAGAAATCTTTACGCATCTCGGGAGAGCGCGTGTCGGCATAGAAAAGTTCCCCGGTTTCCAAGGCTACCGTGGTTACATTGACCACATTGGTTGGGTCAAATAAGCAATCTAAATCAATGTTTTGCTTGAGTAGGCAGCGTAAGCCGACCGGTTCGTAGAGTGCGCGGCCGAAAAGCAGATTTACCATACCCAAAAGATTCTTGCGGTAAATCGATCGATAACCTCGAATACTCAACCAAAGATTCTTTAGTTGCTGGGTTCGGAGCTTCATTTCTTCATGATCTCTGGCCTGACCCAGAATGGAAACATTCAAGGCTCCGATACTTGTTCCGAAAAAGTAGCTGAAATCGAATCCTTCCTGATTCACCAGATAGTCCACAGCGCCTGCCTCAAAAGCCCCTCTTTCGCTGCCGCCGGATAATACTAAGGCTCGTTTCAATTTCATCACTCTACTTTTTAAAATATTAGGGTATCCCTAAATTATATTGAGAAAAAACCGAAAGGGTTACCTAACTCATGCTTTGGGCTTTTTATTTATGATAAAAGGTTTTTAGGCGTTCAAATGAGGCGTTTGCTCAAAATATACCAATGGATAAGCATGAGGTTTATCGACTTTAAATTTAATCCGGTCGGTTCCGCCGCTCTGCCCAGGCTCAGTTTCTGTTATTTCCTAATCCATTTCAGACTTTTAACAATCATCAAAATAAATACTAACCTATAGGTTTTGGAGATAATCCATTCGATGAATGTAAATTTTTTTAAATAATTAGGTACCTAAATATATTAGTTGAAATTCAATAAAAGCCATGGTATAGTAAAAATAAGTTAGGTACCTAAACAAACCACAAAGTAAGGCCGGGAGGGGTTTCAATGTTCGCTTCCACTTCAAATACGCTCTTTAATGCTTTTCAGCGCCTGTCTCGGCAAATTCGGCGCGCGTCCCATCAGACTATCCGTGAAAAAGGAGGCCTTTTTCACCGTCAGGCTTATTTACTGCATTTGGTGGCCGAAAATGGCGGCGCCAACCAAAGAGATTTGGCGGAACAAATGGATGTGCGTCCTTCTTCGATGACCGAAATGCTGATGAAATTGGAACAGACCGGCTTCATTGCTCGGAACCCGGATCTGCAGGACCAGAGGGCC
>DNPP01000160.1 GCA_003501365.1 Bacillota bacterium | reverse complement strand
TTGTCGGCGGCCGGCTTTGGTGTGATGCCGATTTTTGCTTTATATGCCTACCAGAGTAAGATCAATGTCATGACTTTACTGTTCATTCGTTTTGCACTCTCGGCTATGGTATTTTGGAGTTTTCTCTGGATAACCAAACAAAAGTTCAAGTTAACAAAAGCTCAGGTGGGAGCCTTTTTTTTGATGGGGGGAGTACTCTACACCCTGCAATCAACCTTATATTTTAACTCACTGCGGTTCATGTCAGCCTCATTAACCACACTTTTATTTTACACTTACCCCATCATTGTTTCGTTGCTTTCCTTCCTTACCGGGAATGAAAAATTAACGAAACGGCATATATTGGCTATAATCTCCACCTCCTTAGGTTTAATGTTGATTTTGGGAATGTCCGGAAATAATCGGATTAATCCGGCCGGTATAGTGCTGGCCTTTGGGGCCGCGCTGGTTTATTCGGGCTATATTTGGTTAGGTGATCGCCTGGTCCAAAAAGTACCCTCGATGATTTCCAGTTCTTTGGTAACCCTCTTCAGCACGTTATCGTTTACCATTATTGGTTTGGGTATAAAGACTCTGAGTTTTGATTTTGGGGCCAAAGCTTGGCTTCCCATTATCGGGATCATCATTTTCTCCACGATTATGTCTATTGCGGCCTTCTTTAAAGGGTTGGAATTGACCGGGCCGGCCACAGCCAGTATTTTAAGTACGCTGGAACCGTTAGTAACTATCGGCCTATCCTTCATCCTTTTTCATGATCGATTAACCGTTTATCAAATGATTGGCGGTTTAGCGGTTATTTCCGGGGCCGTTATTATTGTCTTGGCCAAGCGGATTACTGTGGTAATAAATGAATCCGCTCCAGTAACGGTTTCGAAAGGTGATAGAACATGAATGCTGCTTATTTCAAACCTAATAAAGAGCGTAACCAAGCCATTTTTCTTTTAGTGATCACTTCCATACTTTGGAGTTTAGGCGGTTTATTGATCAAGTCGGTATCCTGGAACCCGTTGGCGATAGCCGGGACTCGCAGTATCATTGCAGCGGGAGTGATGCTCCTTTTCAACCGAAAACTTCGCTTTACCTGGTCATCGGCGCAAATCGGTGGGGCTTTAGCTTACGCCGCAACCGTAACCTTGTTTGTTATCGCCAATAAATTAACCACAGCCGTCAATGCGATTTTATTGCAATATACTGCTCCGGTTTATACCGCTTTCCTCGGCGCCTGGCTACTGAAAGAGAAAACCAGCAAATTGGATTGGCTGACTATTGCCTTGGTTATGGGCGGGATGGGCCTTTTTTTCCTCGATAAGTTATCGGTGGGCAATATCGCCGGGAACATTTGCGCCATTTTAAGCGGGGTTACATTCGGCGCGACTGCAGTTTTACTTCGCAAGCAAAAAGACGGCTCACCGCTCGAATCAGTAATCCTGGGAAATATTATCACCGCTTTGATAGGATTGCCTTTCATGCTGCAATCGGCTCCTGCGGGTACTTTCAGTTGGCTATACTTGATCATTTTGGGCGTTTTCCAACTTGGCATTTCATATATTCTCTATACTTTGGCCATTCGTCATGTCACCGCATTGGAAGCGATTTTAATTCCAATCATTGAACCGATACTCAATCCATTGTGGGTGTTTTTGGTGATGGGCGAGGCGCCGGGAGTATGGGCATTGGTTGGCGGGTTTATTGTTTTGGTTTCGATAACCGGTCGTTGTCTGATCGTTGCTCTAAAAGAGAGCCTAGCGAGTACTTGATTATTAAATTTATTAATTGAGTTTAATCGGATTTGAAGATACCCGGTTTCCAATTTGGAAGCCGGGTATCTTTTTGTTCCATTAGCGCCGCAATGTAAGGTTTCTTAAATTCCCATTCCAATCAGGGATTTTTTTTTCATGATTTATATTTTTGGGAATAACTATGGATTAGGTCTTGCCTTAAAGGGAGGATTATTTGGGTGAGAGATTCACTTCGTAAATTTCTACTGGGACTGCTCTTGTTCGCTTTGATGACAGGAGGTTTTGCGGCAACTACCCTTTATTATCGAAATCACCGGACGCCTATAAATCCTCATTATACCCATATGGGCCATACTTCTTCAGCGGTCGAACCGGATTCGACAGCCGGCTATCATCGTTATGGCAGACCATGTATTGGACCCATGAGTTGGGAAAGAAATCGCCTCTTTCATGAAATATGTGCTAAATATCACACCTCGATCCGGATGTCGGCATTTCAAACCACATTGCCCGATCCATTACCGGGTGAGGAGTATAATGTGGCCTTGGCCGCGGATATGTTGGCGGGAACCATCGTTCCGCCCGGTAGAGTATTCTCGACCAATAAAATAATTGGTCCCTACAATAGTAAACAAGGTTTTAAGGAGGGACCGACGTATATGGGCAATCAACTGATCACCACAACCGGGGGCGGGGTATGTAAGATCGCTTCTACTTTATATAATGTGGTGACTTTAGCCAATTTAAAAATTATTGAACGCAGACCCCATGGAATGTTGGTGCCTTATGTGCCTCCGGGACAGGATGCTACAGTTTCCGAGGGTAACAAGGATTTTAAATTCAAAAATAATAGCAAACACTCCGTCCTCATTTGGGCCGATACTCGCGACAATACCCTATACATGGCTATTTATGGAGATGCTAAGCCACCTAAGGTTATTTGGCATCACCAAATTCTTCAACGTCAAAATTTTAATACCATTTATCGTAACAATCGGACTCTTAAACCAGGTGAAACCAAAGTAGTAATTGAGGGTGCCGAGGGAATGACGGTTAAGAATTGGTTGATGATTGAAGCAGCCGATGGTACATGGATTAAGAAAGAATTAGGCGTTGATTATTACCGGCCGATGACCAAGGTTATTGAACGGCGCACCCCGAATTAACTTTAAAAAATCCGATTATCATCAAGAAGCAGCTCAGTCTTCCAACACTAAGGAGGATGTCCATGTCTGCATTTTGGGTGGCTTTATTTGGGGCTGTCTGTTGGGGAATTGCTCCGCTCTTTGGCAAAGTGGGTCTGCGCGGAATAAATCCCGTTGACGGCTTAGTGGCACGCACATCGGTCACTATACTCTTTGTAGGCGGTTGGGCAATTGCCAGCGGAAGTTTCGGCCGTTTGAGCTCAATACCAACTAAACGTTGGGTATTTCTGGCTGTGGAAGCTTTTTTGGCAACATTTGCCGGTGATCTGGCGTATTATGCTTCAATTAAAAGAGGAGATATTGGTCATGTTTCGTTGATATTTGCCAGTTCTCCCTTGATTACCGTGACTGTCGGTTGGTATTTTCTTGGCGAGCAACTCACGATGGCAAAAATTATCGGCGCAATATTAATTATTTGCGGGTTAGTTTTAGTTGGTTTCAAACCGCCCAATTAAGGTTTAATACCAAAGAGCAAGTCCCGCAAAGGCTGCGCCGCAGCTTATCACCCGGTATTCGATGGCATATACTTTAATCTGTTGAAATTCAAGCTTGCGGATCTCAAAAGCTTCAATAACCATACTGGTAATCCTTTCCTCCAGCTCTGATTTTGGACAGCAATCCGAGGTTTCCATAATTACTCCGAAAGTATCTTCACTCGGGATCCCTACCGCAACTGCCGCTGAAATAATTGTTCCCGGTTTGGTGCTGCAAATCGAACCGTAAGCGGTTGGAACCAGAGTTCCAAAAGGTATTTCCAACTTCTCCCGGTAAATTGCCCCCGGTGGTAAAATACTGGATACTTTCAACAGATTCAGATTGCCTAAACCGGATGCCAATAAAGCAGCATCAAATGCATTAAGAGTTGTTTTTCCTTCACCAAAACCAGCTACCAGAGTATATTTTTTAGGAGTGGGTATCAACTGCGGCATACCTCCTCGTGTTTTTTGACCCTAATAAGGTATGCGTTAGTCCTAAGAAATGTTAATCATAGAGCAGGTAAGAACTTTCGAATTGATGTGAATAAATTTATGTGGAGAAGGGGGTTCAGAAGATAGGAGCCAGCACTTTTTCAGGTAAGCCATTGAGAGGACGAATTCTTTGATTTGGTATCTTGATCTCTCCGCCTGCGGTGACGGTCTTTTTGAAAGTTAGATTCTAATTGAGTTCTTTGCCCTTTTTTTATTTCCGGTTTTTGAAAATAATCGTGATTTAAATCCTGGGCTACCGGTTTGGTGTTTTGTTCCACAGCTATTTTTAGAAAGGCGGCAGCAATGTCCAGGGTTGTAAGATAGTTGTCCGGGTCATCTTTTAAGTTAGTGTCTTCCGTCGTCAATTTCTCAATGGTTAAGACATACTTGGAAAGGTTTCCAGCGGAGAGTGTATGCTTTAGTTTATCCAATATTTTATTTATTTTATTTTCTTCCACATCAGTCAATGTAGGAGGCTTTAGTAGAACTATGGCGGATTTGGTATATTTTTGAATTTCTCTAAGTTTATATAATCCTCTCCCGGACACTAGGGTAAACGCTTTTCCGGCTTTTCCGATCCTGCCCGTCCTGCCGATGCGATGAACATAATACTCCTCATCGCTAGGTATATCATAATTAAAAACGGCTTCAATATCATCAACATCAATGCCGCGGGCCGCTACGTCCGTGGCAATTAAAATGTCAATAGCTCCCTTTCGAAATTTGGCCATAACCTTGTCGCGTTGCGACTGGATCATATCTCCATGAAGGGCTTCAGCCATATAACCTCTGGACTGAAGATGGGATGTCAACTCGTCCACGCGTTTTTTGGTGTTACAGAAAACCAACGACAATTTCAAGTTATAAGCATCAATTAATCGGGAGAGCACATCCGGTTTGCCGGATTCGCCGACTTCCAAATAAAATTGCTCAATATTGGGAACCGTTAATTCCTTGTGGAGTACTTTGATCAAAATCGGATCCTTCAGATACTGGGTGGTTATATCTAAAATTTCCCTGGGCAAGGTGGCGGAGAAAAGGATAGTCTGTTTTTTGACGGGTATTTTCTCTAAAATGACGTCAATATCTTCTCTAAACCCCATATTGAGCATCTCATCGGCTTCATCAAGGATCAGCATCCTTAATTCCGTCAGTTTTAGAGTGTGCCGTCTCATATGATCCATAATTCGACCGGGTGTCCCGATAATGATTTGCGGATGTTGTTTAAGAGCGGTTATTTGGCGCTCTATTGGTTGACCACCGTAAATAGGCAAAATTTTAAGCCCTTTTTTGTATTTGGATACATTTTTCAATTCTTCCGCTGTTTGAATCGCCAGTTCCCGGGTAGGGCAGAGGACCAAAGCTTGAATTATTTCGTTTTCAGAATCAATCATCTCCACGGTAGGGATACCAAAAGCACAAGTTTTTCCAGTACCGGTCTGAGCCTGCCCGATAATGTCACGTCCGCTGAAAATATGAGGAATTGATTGCGATTGGATAGGGGTTGCTTCCTCAAATCCCATTTCCGCGATGGCTCGTTGAACCTCTTTGGATAGGTTTAACTCTTTAAAAATTAGGTTAGTCATGATTTAATCCTCAATTAAAATAATAGAACCGTTCCTGCCTACAAAGCCAACTAAATTTATATGCAGCATTATAATAATAAATGTTTAAGCTAAATTCTTAAGAATGGTTGATTGGGTATCTCCATGGGATGGTCAATGGATGTCTTGGATCAACCATTACTGAAAACAGAGCTAATGTTTTTTTCTTAGTTTCCCTGAACCATTGGAAAATATAATTTGATAATTTTGGATCGGTAACGATAAGCCAAAAAATTGAACATTTTGGGCTGAGATATGTCGAAAAAAGATAATTTTTGCTTGAAAGCAGGGGAAAAACTAGATACATTGAATTTAATCAATAGACGAAATTAAATATATTGATTCTGAGAGGCTGATTTTACTTGCGCTTTCATTTGTGGTTCGGCATCTTTATCGCGTTATATGCGGCTTTAAACTACTATATTGGCTTGCGAGGCCATCAGTTACTGGTCACCCGGTTTTGTCTTCTTAACACTACGGTTTATTGGCTACTCTTTGCCCTAGTGGTGCTATCCGGAATTATTGGAGCGGTTGGCCAGAAATTTTTACCGGCTTTTTTAAGAAATACTCTCTCTCAGCTTGGATTTTACTGGATTGCCGCTATGGTTTATATTTTGTTGTTTATCGTTTTGATTGACCTAGTAAGGATTCTCGATAGTCCGGTTGGTCTGTTGCGACCACTCCGGGACAATCCATTGTTCGTTTCGATCCTGGGAATGTTGATTGTTTGTTCGGTAGCCGGTTTATTGATATATGGGACCTGGCATGCCAGGAATATCAAAATCGTTTCCTATCCAATCCATATTGCCAAGCAGGCGGGTTCTATAAAGCATCTCCATATTGTAATGATCTCCGATCTGCATCTTAGCGACATCGGGGAACAACGGCAAGAAAATATTATTAATATAGCCAACCGGCTTCACCCCGATTTGGTTGTGATACCCGGCGATATTGTTCCGGTGGAAAACAGCCGGCAAATGATACTGCTCCGAAAAATTCAAAGTAAATATGGGGTATACGCATCGCTCGGCAATCACGATTATTATAGCGGTGATATGGCGCAGCGGATCAAATGGTTGCACCAGGCAGGAATTAAGGTGTTACAGGAAAGCGGGCTTGAAGTTGCCGGCAGTTTCTATTTGATTGGTCGGGATGATCAGTCATATGAAATGATAAGCGGTAAAAAGCGGTCCAAAATAAGCAGCTTGACTGCAGGCATTAACCGGGCAATGCCGGTAATCCTGCTTGACCATCAACCGGTGGATCTGAAGGCGGCGGAGGATGCCGGGATTGACCTGCAGTTATCGGGGCATACCCATAAGGGGCAGTTTTTCCCTTTCAATTTGATTACGAAAAGGGTCTTCCAAATCGATTATGGCTATTTGAAAATGGGGACTTTGCAAGTTATTGTTTCCAGCGGCGCCGGCACTTGGGGTCCACCGATCCGGATCGGCAGTTGTTCGGAGGTAGTAAGTATTATGGTTGATTTTGAATAATCTCGAACCATTTTGCCAGATGGGATAATTCGTTATATTTTTGTTCTGGAAAGGGCACCCTACGCTAGAAAAATTTAATTTGAATTTTAAGACAAGGGGCGGCTGCTTTTTTGGATCAAAAGTTTGGTAAAGGAATAATGGCGGGAATTGCGGCTGGATTAATCAAAAATATTCCCAATGCCATACTGCATATTTTTTTCCCCAGTTTAAATAAAATCGCCTTTTGGGATTATGCCGGAACGATTGCCCTGGGAAGGCTGCCTAAGGGTCCGCTTGAAATTTTTTATGCTTTATTTTTAGAGACTTTGTTCAGTACTTTTCTGGCGTTAATCTTTATCCACAGCCGGTTTTTGAATCAAAGTGATCATTTTAAATGGAAAGGTATTTTTTACGGGGCGTGGATCTGGTTTATGGTGCGGGCAGCGGTCTTAGGGTTTGATATAAAAGTTTTATTAAATGAAAATCTCGGCAATTCGGTTACAAATTTACTGTTATCAATGCTCTATGGATGCCTGTTAGTCTGCGCAATCAAGGCTTTGGATAAAAAAAGAGTGGGTAGTAACCAATAATATTATAAGTAAAACTTATAATATTTCATTGACTGAACGTCAGTCAGTGGATATAATAAGACTGAACTGATTTTTAAAATAAACAAGGAGTTCCTTCCAGTGCCTAAAATGCGGATATCGAAAGAGCCGGAGCTGCGGCGGAATGAAATTATCACAGCCGCTCAGGAATTATTTTTGACCCAAGGATTCGAAGAAACTGCGGTGAGTGACATTGTTAAACGGGTCGGGGTAGCCCAGGGATTGTTTTATTATTATTTCAAATCCAAGGACGAGATCCTGGATGCCGTCGTGGAACAGATGAGTGTTGAGTATTTCGATGAATGGAATCGGATCGAAGGGGATGATCTTCTCAATGCTATTGAGAAACTACAAACTATTTTTAAAAGTATGTTTCAAATTTTAGCGCAACATCAAAAATTGGTCTTATATATCCATACTGAAAGCAATGAATTAATGCATTATCGTTTGGGGCAAAAATTCATCAATAGGATGATCACCTTATTTGCCGCCATTATCGAACAAGGAAACCGGGAAAAGCTTTTTGAGGTGGATTATCCCCAAGAAACAGCGGAAATTTTGGTGACCGGAATGGGTTATATGCCGAGTATTTTCAGGTTATCCGATGAACCGCAACTGTTTACCAAAAAGCTCCAAGCGGGTCTTGGAGTATTTGAAAAAGCTCTGGGCGCTGCCAAGGGTAGTTTACAAATTGGGCAATTTCTTGAATTGGGTGAATGATGACATGAATAATTCGCTGATCCGTTTAAATAATGTCGGCAAGGAATATCTGGTGGGTGAGGTTCCGATTAAGGCGGTTGATGGTATCTCCTTCAATGTCGAGCCGGGGGAATTAATCGTGGTGCTGGGGCCAAGCGGCGCCGGCAAAAGCACGGTGTTAAACATCATCGGAGGCATGGACCGTCCAACTTCCGGAGAGATCTGGGTTGAAGACCAAAACATTGCGAACTTTTCAGACCGTGAATTAACCCTTTACCGAAGGAAGAAAATTGGCTTTGTCTTTCAGTTTTATAATTTAATGCCGAATTTAACAGCTTTGGAGAATGTAGAACTCGCGGCGCAGATCAGCGATGACCCTTTAAATATCCAGGAGATCATGGAAGCAGTGGAGCTAGAGCATAGATTGCATAATTTCCCGGCCCAACTTTCAGGGGGTGAACAACAACGGGTGGCCATCGCCCGGGCGGTGGCCAAAAATCCTTTGCTGCTGCTATGCGATGAACCGACCGGCGCCTTGGATTATCAAACCGGGAAATCCATTTTAATATTGCTTAGCAAGGTCAATCGGGAACTGCGAAAATCAGTCATGATCATCACCCATAATTCTGCCTTGGCTATGATGGCCAATCGGGTGATCCGGATCAAAAATGGTCGGGTGGAAAGAATTGAAGTGAATGAATCTCCTGAATCGGTAGAAAGGATCGAATGGTAATGGAGTTACTGTTCAGAAAGCTATGGCGGGATATTCGTGAAGCAAAAGGACAGTTTGCTTCGATATTGCTGGTACTCGTCATTGGCGTGATGTTTTATACCGGATTAAACTCGGCTTTGCGCAATTTGGATTATGCCAGCCGGAAGTATTTTACTTCCTATCGTTTGGCGGATCTCTGGGTTTCCTTTCAAAAGGCTCCTGAAAATGTAGTGAGTCGGATTCAGGCTTTCGCTGAAGTGAAACAGGTTACCGGGAGAGTTGTTCAGGATGTGCAAATCACCATCGATGGTCAGGATGCCGTACTTCGTTTGATTTCCTTACCGGATCGGCGAGATACCGGCGTTAATGATGTAATGCTCCAAGCGGGTCGCTATTTCTCCAGTGATGAAAGCAACCAATGCTTAGTGGATGAAGCCTTTTTTAAAGCCCATGGTCTAAAACCGGGGGATCGTTTGCAACCATTAATTAGTGGGAACCTGATTAAGTTGAAAGTCATCGGGATGGTCAAAAGTCCGGAATACCTTTATCAGTTGCGTGACAGTAATGATATGGTGCCGGATGCCAAACGGTTTGGTATTGTCTATCTGAAAAAGTCGTTTGCCCAAGCAATATTCGGTTTTAATGGTTCGATCAACGACGCATCGATTCTCCTCAATCCGGGAGTGGATAGTCTGGAGTTTCAGGCAAAAATCGAAAAAACATTGCAGCGTTATGGCCTGATCGAAACCACGCTTAAGAAGGATCAATTAAGCTATAACACTTTTTCCGGAGATCTTGAACAGCTGACCTCACTCAGCGGATTCTTTCCAATTCTTTTTTTAATTGTAGCGGCAACGATCATCTATATTACCATGAACCGGCTGATTGAAAACCAACGGATTCAAATCGGCACCTTAAAAGCTTTGGGTTACACTAATTTCCAGATTACGTCTCACTATCTGTCTTATGCGCTGGTGATTGGTTTAATTGGCAGCTTGATCGGGTCATTGTTCGGGATATACCTCGGCAGGTTATTGATGGTGATGTATAATACCATGTATCAATTGCCGTTGGAACAGATGAAGTCCCATTTTGATTTAATCATCCCGGCATCAATATTGGCGTTATTTTTTTGCGGTTTGGCGGGTTATAACTCATGTAAAAATGAGTTACGGATAGTGCCGGCAGAATCCATGCGGCCAAAAGCGCCGAAAATCGTCGTTAAGACTTGGATAGAAAAAATTGATTGGCTGTGGCAACGTTTTAATTTTAGTTGGAAAATCATTTTACGTAACCTCTTTCGTTATAAAAAAAGGGCAATGTTGACTTCCATTGGTATCATTTTTTCAACCGCCCTTTTACTAGCGGCCTTAGGCATGAATACTTCGATGGTTTATTTAATCACCCAACAGTATACCAATGTTCAAAAGTATGACCTAAAAGTTGGCTTTAATAAATTACTGGCTTTGACTGATATCAATTATATTCAAACTTTGCCCCACGTGACCCGGGTTGAACCGGTGCTTGGTTATGGGGTTGAATTGACTAACGGATGGCGAAGTAAAAAGGTAGGTTTAACCGGCTTAACTTCACACTCGCAGCTTTATCAAGTAATGGATAGCCAGGGACTGCCGGTAGCAGTCCCCGAACGGGGAATCTTAATCTCCGAAAGGCTAAGTCAGACTTTGGGGGCTATTCCCGGTGACTTTCTGCAAGTAAGACCCTTATGGCCCGGTAAAAATGACGACCGTGACAGGGATAGGGACAGTAAAAATATTCGTGTTCGCGGAGTAGTTGCTCAATACATCGGTGAGAGCGCCTATGCCAAACTGAATTTTTGCGGGGCAATACTTCAGGAAGGGCCTGCATTTAATCAGGTTTTGCTAAAATTGGATCATCCCCAAAATCAAGCCAAGGTCATTGTCAAATTAAAAGCAATGCCGGTTGTGGCTTCGGTTCAATCGAAAATCGATACAGTGGCGAATATTGAAAAAGCTATGGAAAATGCAGTTTTTTCGATAGGGATCATGATCGCCGCTAGCGCCCTTTTAGCTTTTGCAGTGGTTTACAACATCACGACGATCAATATCTTCGAACGGCGTCGAGAGTTGGCAACTTTGAAAGTGGTGGGTTTTACCAATTCGGAAATGCGACAACTGGTATTCAATGAGAATATGATTATCACCGCATTGGCAATTGGCTGCGGTTTATTTCTGGGACGGTATTTGTTAGATTTTTTGTTACAAGACGCGGCTACCGATAATATGAATTTCCCAACTATTTTAACTCCAGACAGCTATATTCTTGCAGTAATATTAGTATTCACTTTTACAATCGCTGCCAATTTGATTTTAATGAAAAAAATCCATCGTATCAATATGGTGGAAGCCTTGAAAAGCAGTGAATGAATGGAAAGAGGATGATGAATTGATGCCGAAAAAGCGACTGTTTTATAGCTGCCTGATACTTGGAGCAGCAATTGTAGTGATAATTTTTTTGGTAAATCAACGCCTTGCTGTCGAAGCGGTTCAGATATCACCGGATAGCATCCGGCAGTATGTTGATGAAACAGGTACTGTCAAATCAAAGCAAAGTCAGACGGTTTACCTGGAAAACAGCGGCAGAATCAGCTCGCTGGAAGTTGATGAGGGTAACCGGGTTCAACGAGGCGATCTGTTATTAACTATCAATCCGGTGGATTTACAAATGATGGAACTATCTGTAAAGCAAGCCGGCATTACCTATCAATCAGCTTTGCAGGATTGGGAAAAAGCTCAGAACCTGTTTGAGACCGGCGCAATCAGTAAAACGGATTTCAATAATCTGGAGGCCGCCTATAAACGTGCCACTGCTTCATTGCAATCTGCCAATTTAGAACTTGAAAAAGAACGAAAAGGATTAGTGGTAAGGGCTCCATTGGATGGAGTGATTTTGCAAAGAAATATCGAGATTAATCAGGTTGTAACTTCGGGAACAGCCGCATTTATTATTGGTAATACTCAAAATTTGGAAGTTGATGCAGATATTTTGGCTGATGATGTGGTGAAAATTCATCCCGGTAATCAAGTCGAAATTAGTGGTCAGGCTACCGGCGGTCCGGTACTGCGGGGAGTTGTGACAAAAGTTGCCTCAATGGCGGAGAATATCGTATCTTCGCTGGGCGTTAACCAAAAAAGAGCAACTGTAACGATAGATTTTACCGGTGATAAAGGTTTGTTGAAACCGGGATATGATATTGATGTTCGGATATTTACCCAGACCAAATCTAAGGTGCTAACAGTTCCCGCCAGTGCCGTTTTTGACTATCAAGGTAAAAACTGGGTTTTTATAATTCAAAGAGGGCGTACTCAACTTCGGCAGATCGAGAAAGGAATCGAGAATGATGACAAGATGGAAGTAGTGGCGGGACTCACCGCAGGAGATTGGATCTTAATTAAACCGGATAATACAATTAAAGAAAGAATAAAGGTAAGAGTTGTAAAATGAGTAATCGCTAATTTGTTTTTTATAGTGCATCAATCGCTTCTTTAAGTGTCTCTGAACGAGACCAGCAATCAATAAAGCCGGCTTCCCCCAGATCGCCAACCAACCAGTGGTTGGGTTCGCCGGCTTCCCGGATTATATAATATCCTCCAATAAATACCACTTGTTTTGGTTGTAACGGATGATAGTGAATCCGGTTACTTTGAAGTTGATACTCCATGAAGCGGACCCTTACGGACTGAGGGTCAATATACTCGATATCATTTACGCCGGAATACTCCGAGAGCCAATCTTCAGGCACTTTGGAAGGATATAATTGAATGATCTCCCCTAAAACATTGCGAACTTTTTCTCGGATGATCTGAACCGCATCATTCATCATTGGTTCACTCCCAATAATTTCATTTATTTAAGGTTCATTAAAGAACGACACTTTTTTGATCAATAATGGAATAATGTTTTGAAAAGTAAGGTTTAAAAGGATATCGGGGGTAGGAATTTCTTTGTGCAATAACCAACAGCGGATGTAAAAACGAATTAAGGTTAACAATTTGTAAATTTGACGATGATTTCATTATACTCCTTTACT
>DNPP01000388.1:3518-6379 GCA_003501365.1 Bacillota bacterium | reverse complement strand
GATAGATAACCGACCGGATTATGATTATGCTGATGGTATAACTTTCCAGCTCTTTGAACTGGAAGATCAATGTGAAATTTCTACTACCTTGTATAACTGCGCCGGCGAGCCTGAATTAAAGGCAACTGTCACACGTTGTAATAAATCTATCTGTGTCAAGGTACAAGACTCTGTTAAACCCTGGAGTATTTTATGGCGCGGAGGGATGGCGATCAAAACCATAGTATCTGGTAGCGATGATTCCAATTCCGAAGGAATAAGGATTAGCCCTGAACCTGAAAGTCAGTTAATCAAATTTGAATTGGTATGAATAAATGATTGATAGTATATGGGGTGAATGATTGATATGAAAATTGATATGAACTTTGAAGCTCCTCATTTTATTCAAGATGGGCGGCCAACATTTTTGGTAACCGGGGAATTTCCATATTATCGAATAAATCCTGAGCATTGGCGGGATCGGTTGCAGAAAGCAAAGGCCTTGGGGGTCACTGTCGTTAGTTGTTACATCCCCTGGAATCTTCATGAATATCAAGAAGGTAAAATCGACTTTGATGGAAAAAGCGGTTTTGAGCAACGTAATATTAATCGGTTTTTCCGTTATCTTGAAGAATTGGATTTAAAATTGATTGCCAAACCGGGGCCCTTTATCTGTGCCGAATATAGGCGGGGTGCCATTCCCGAATGGTTAACCACTAATTATCCCCAGGTTTTAATGAAAAATGTTTCAGGTAAGGACGTTCTTTTTAGCGAAGATTTATCGCCATTGCCCAACTATTTGGAACCAACATATTTATGTTATGTGCAAAATTGGTACCGGCAGGTAGTGGATAAACTTTTAATGGGATTGGAGAAGAAGGATATTCTTGTGGCTGTTCAGGTTGAGAATGAGATTCCTTATAGCAGTCTATATCTGGCCGATCCTTTTTCTTGGGGATATGAGAATTTTACGGTCTATATGTTTCAGGTTTTCTTGCGCGATAAATATCAGGATTGTGATAATTATAATGTCATCACCGGAGAAAAGTATGCTTCATTTATGGAGGTAAAGGCGCCCGTCCGGCCGGATTTTTTAAGTAAGTCCGATTGGTTGCTGCTTCAGGATTGGATTGAATTTAAAGAATATTTTGCCAAACAGGTATTACAAGTTTATAGTCGTATATTTAGGGAATCGGGAATTAGCGTCCCGTTATATCATGATTTAATTATGCTGGAAAACGAGTCCCCTGTTAATTATGGAAAAATGGCAGAGGCTTTGCCGTTGGCGGTCAATTTCTGGCTTGAAAATCATCCAGTCCATGATTTTCGTTCGTACTGTAGGGCGTTGGCTCGGGTTAAACTGATGCGTAACGCCCAACCGAAACGGGCTGCCTATTGCTCCGAGAGTAACTGGTGTTGGGGAAATGAGCAGGAATTCGATTTTTTATTCCGGATGATGATTCCATACTTAGATGGAATAAACATTTATACTTTGGTAGATGGAGCAAATGCAGGACAAACCGGGGAAACTAATAATTCAAGTCTTCCGGAACCATACCCTGGCCAGGCACCAATTAATTTGGCCGGCGAAAATACGGTTAAAGCAAAAAACATTAAACAATTAACCCGGTTTATCCAAAACTGCGGCGGGGAGATTGTAAATGCCGTTTCCGAGGCCGAAGTCGCCTTGATCAATTATGAACCTTACAACGCCCCTCATGTCAGTCAATTTTGGGGTGGAATAACTAAAGAGCGATTTCGCGATGTAGTTACCAATTTTCCTTCTATGAATAATTGGCTATTTGAAATGATTGGTTCTTTGGTTAAAAACAATATTCCTTTTGATTTGGTGGAGATTTCCGGCCCAATCCCGGCCAAACTTGATCAATATAAAGTAATATTTGCGCCTGGATATGATTATATGTCGGCATCAGCTCAACAGATTTTGATAACTTATATTCGGAACGGAGGGAAATTAGTTCTTTCTCCTACGATGCCGCAATTCAATGATGATTTAACTCCATGTGATAAATTATTAAAAGCCACTTTCGGTAAGCTCCCATTAAAACAGGTAACCATGTTCCACAATTTTGATTGGGAAGGGTTTGGAAACCCCGGAACAGTTTTTGGAACGGCCAATATTCCGGAGAATCCTGAATATCTAAACAGTCATTCCGATGTAAAAGTGCTTGGGAAGTTATCCAGCGGCTGTCCCATTGTTTTCGAAAAAAGAGTGGGGAAAGGTAAAATGATTTATGCTGGAATTGAATTACAAAGATTACCGGATTTGATACGACTTACCCGCAATTTCTTGGAACATGAAGGGATTGATTTCAAGATTAAAACGCGAAACAACGGTATCCATATTGCGGTTAAGTCTGCCAAAGATATTGATACAGTCTTTATGATCAATTTGACTGCAGAAGATATTCAATGCGAGGCCGAAATTGTCGGTAGTGAAAATTCTAAGTATCAAATTCAAATGAAGATACCGGCTAAACGTATTAACATTATCCATTTTAGGCAAGGGAAAGCTGTCGCAGGAAGTATTTGGGGTAATCCTGCCTTTCTCCAAATCAACCAGGTTGAGATGATAAATAAAAAAAATGACACCGGATCTGCTCTAAATTTCACTTGCCAAGTTGATGGAGAAATTATTTATGATAAGTGATAAAAGTAACCATCCCGGCCCAATAGGGCCGATTTTTTTGGACTAATCGACCTTTTCCGCCAGCCCCAATATAGGAGGCGGGCGGAAAAATTTGTGATCGAGACGGGGTCTGAATATTGTATGCCGTTATCAAGTATATGGCGGCCTTTTTATTAAACTGAAATTTTTATAGCGAAAAAAGGTTAGTTACGCCACCTCATGCTCCAACTCT
>DNPP01000388.1:0-3190 GCA_003501365.1 Bacillota bacterium | reverse complement strand
GCCACCTTAATCGGCGAATGTTCGGCAATCAATCCCTCCATCGCCAGCCGGAAATGTTGGTAATAGTTCTTGAAAAATAGTTCAAAGATGGCAAAGACTTCATCTTTTCCGGAACTTTGGTCCGGTTCGATTCCCCTGGTCTGTTGATATAAGCTGAAGAGCATCTGATATACCTGGTCCTGGAGCTTGCTGATATCCACCGCAGTAGTTTCGGCGACCTTTTTTAGTGATTTTAACTCCAATACATCTTGAAATAATTCTCCTTCAAAGAATTCCTCCTCATCAATGACGGTTTTTTCAAAAGATTGATCTAGGCTAAGGTCGGATTCGAATATATCATTCATGGCGCTCCCTCTTCTTTTTTTATTTTGGCCGAACCATAGTTGATAATGATGTTACTACGGTTCGCAGTGGTTATAGTATGACTCGCCAATTGGCGAATTATACCATTTTATTTAAATTTTGCAGTGTCTAAATTAAACTCTGTTTTATTTGGTGTTGATATTACGGCGGTTTTCTATTAAAATGGAATCAGTTTCTGTAATCTCTTACGGAAACAGGAGTAAGGATTAAAATTAAAATCGGCGTTGACGAAGTGAGTTTGAGGTAGCCTTCTTTTGGGATGCCCAAGCTCCCTATGGTCGATTGCCTATATAGGAGTGAATCACTTGAAAGCAGCAAACCAGATCCGTAGCGAGTTTTTGGATTTTTTTAAGGAGAAGGGGCATACCATTGTACCGAGTGCTTCCTTGATTCCGCATAATGATCCGACCTTGATATTTACCAATGCCGGAATGAATCAGTTTAAAGACGTGTTTTTAGAGACCGGCACCCGGAGTTACAAACGGGCGGCTGACTCTCAAAAGTGCATCCGGGTCAGCGGCAAACATAACGACCTGGAAGAAGTGGGACGGGATACTTACCACCATACTTTCTTTGAGATGCTTGGGAATTGGTCATTCGGTGATTATTATAAAAAAGAAGCCATTACTTGGGCCTGGGAACTTTTGACCGAACGTTGGAAGCTGCCGAAGGACAAGTTATATGCAACTATCTATAAAACGGATGATGAGGCGGAAACATTCTGGAAGACTTGTACCGATATCAACCCCGACCATATTATGCGTTTCGCGGAAAAGGACAACTTTTGGGAGATGGGGGAGACCGGTCCTTGCGGACCATGTTCGGAGATTCATATTGATTTGGGGCCGGAACGATGCGACAAGAAACATATTCCCGGCCATGTTTGCGCTGTTAATGCCGGTTGCGCCCGATACATCGAACTGTGGAATTTGGTGTTTATCCAATTTAACCGTAAGTCGGACGGTAGTCTGGAGGACCTTCCCAGTAAACATGTGGATACCGGGATGGGATTTGAAAGAATCTGTTCGGTGATCCAAGCTCAGAAGTCCAACTATGATATTGATTTATTTAAAGCAATCATTCAGACTATCGAGAAAGTTACCGGACAGAGTTATGGAAAACCGGAGAATCAAGTACCGATGCGGGTGATCGCCGACCATGTACGGGCTTTGACTTTTGCCATAGCCGATGGCGCGTTACCTTCTAACGAAGGAAGAGGATATGTCCTGCGCCGTATTCTAAGGCGGGGCGCCCGCTTTGGCAGGACATTAGGCATGAATGAACCGTTTTTACACCGGATTGTTCCGGGTCTTGTCGCGGCGATGGGCGATGCCTATCCGGAGCTCAAAGAGCAGCAACAACATTGCGAATTGGTGATTAAGGCTGAAGAAGAAGGTTTTAACCGAACTCTCGATAAAGGGATTGAGTTGTTTGAAAATATTGCCGCCGGTTTAGCCGGCGCCGGTACTAAGCAAAAAGTTATTTCCGGCTCCGATGCCTTTAAACTTTATGATACCTATGGGTTCCCGCTGGATCTAACCCAGTTGATGGCGGAAGAACGGGGATTAACTGTTGACCTAGAAGGCTTCAATCGTGAGATGGAGGGCCAGAAGACTAAAGCCCGTCAAAGCGGGAAATTTGTCATGTCGGAAGATCAGGTCAAGTGGGAAACCCTTAAAGAGGGGTTGCATTCAGCATTTAAAGGATACGAAACTTTACGTTTGCAAACCGGTATTACCTTATTTGGTGAGGATCAAGAGTATTGGCACTTAGTTTTCAATGAAACGCCGTTCTATGGTGAATCCGGTGGTCAAGTCGGGGACCGGGGGAAGGTAGTCGCCGGAGGTTTGGAGCTTCAGGTTGCCGATACGGTGAAAGCGAATGATCGGATCATTCATCTAATTAAGAAATCCGGCCAGTTTCCCCGAAAAGCGGAACGGTTTGAATTAATTGTGGATGAGAAATGCCGTTGTAATACTGCCTGTAATCACAGCGCGACTCATCTTTTACAAGCCGCGTTACGGAAGGTTTTGGGTGAGCATCTGCACCAATCCGGTTCATTGGTAACACCGGAGCGGTTGCGCTTTGATTTTACGCATTTCGAAAAAATTAGCGACCAAGACCTACAAAAGGTGGAGGGACTGGTTAATGAGGCGATTGCTCTGGCAATTCCAGTTTGTACCGAGGTCAAGAACTATCACGATGCAGTAACCCAAGGAGCTACCGCACTTTTCGATGAAAAGTACGGGGACAAAGTAAGGGTAGTAACGATGGGAGCCATCAGCCAAGAGCTTTGCGGCGGCACTCATGTTACCAATACCGCCCAGATTCGTTTATTCCGGATTATCTCCGAAAGCAGTGTGGCGACAGGGATTCGTAGAATCGAAGCCCTTACTGGGGACGCGGCATTGGAAATGTATAATCAGGAACGGTCTACATTAATCGAATTGTGTCAGATCTTAAAGGCCGATTCAATTCAAGTCATTTCCAAATTAAATAATATGGTGGAAGAACACAATAAACTACAAAAGGAAATTGCCAAAGCCAATCAGGATCAAGCTTCCGGACGTACTCAAGAGTTGCTTACCCGGGTCAAGCCCGTTGGGGGAGTACAATATATTACGGCCCGGGTGGACGGTTTCAGCATGGAGCAGCTGCGGGAAGCTGTTGATCACCTGCGGGATACAATGGGAAGTGGTGTAGCGGCATTGGGCGCGGTTAGTGACGGCAAGGTGGCCTTTGTGGTTGGGGTTACTAAAGATTTAACCACTAAGATTCAAGCGGGTTCATTAATTAAAGCGATCGCAGCCGAAACCGGAGGTAGCGG
>DNPP01000055.1:6762-41274 GCA_003501365.1 Bacillota bacterium | reverse complement strand
TCAACTAAAACTCCAAGCGCTTTTGATGTGTCAAAATATTCATACGCCTCATAGCCCTTTTCGTGTTTAAAAAGTGAATCAAACCCGGCATTTTTCATGGTTTTTTCGTCATCTTCCAAAGGTCCGTCCGACAACAAACAAATTGAGCAAATTGATGTGCCGTGTTCTTTTAACCAAGCTGCCCATGGGTCATTATTCCCTAGCGGCTGGATAATTTCAAACCAGAAATTATCGCTGAAAACACTCTCTACCTTCATTGGGGTATCCGTGATGGCGGCACTTTTATACTTCATAAAAGGTGTTCTTACCTCTTTATGCTCTGTATTCTGCCCAGCAGGCTCTTTCCCTGTGCCCAGCAAGGTTTTATATGCAGAAACCGTTTTTTCCAAATCGTCTGTTACCACAATAACCTTCACTATCTTCGTTGATGATAATGCCATTTTTATTCTCCCTTATATTATGTATTAATCTCTATTGGTTTATCGATTGGTGAAACCGCCGTCAGTAATAATTTCAGCACCTGTCACATAAGAAGATTCGTCGGAGGCTAAGAACAATGCAACCGCCGCAATCTCGCTAGGCTTTCCGATATGCCCTATGGGAAGCTGCGAAACGATATTGTTTCGTGTTTCGTCATCGCCGTGCACAAAATCTGTAAACGCCTTTGTTTCCGTTGGGCCAGGGCTTATAGCATTTGCTCGAATGCCCTTTTCGGCAAGCTCTCCTGTGAACGAACGGGCCATCGACCTAACCGCGGCTTTCGCCGCATTATAGACAATAGCGTTTTTCCCACCCTGAAAACCGGCAATGGATGATATTAGAACAATGGAAGATTTATCAGACATAAAAGGAATTAACTTCTGCACCGTGAAAAAAGCTGAAAAAACATTAAGGTCCATTGTCAAATGAAACTCCTCCGGTGTGATTTCCGGAATCGGGTTTTGGGGTCCGTTACCAACGATTGGTAACACCGCCTTTACTTTACGCCCGGTCTTTTTAACGGATTCCGCGATTCTTTCCAAATCTTTTACATTTGTCGCGTCAACTTTTAGAATGTCAACAACCTGACTGTTTCCCGCATATACTTTTTTGGCGGTTTCAACATCAAAATCAGCCACAATCAAATCGGCGCCTTCACTTATGAAACGTTCTGCGATTGCTCTGCCGATTCCATTGGCCGCACCCGTGACCACGCATAATTCTTTATCCAATAATTTACTCATAAAATTTCACCTCAACCTTTCATTTGTTACGCCGCAAAATCGCATAAAACTAACCATACTAAACGATATACTCAAAAAACCCAAAGGTAGCTTTGGAATCGCAGCCGGAATAATCAACTGCAGCCAAGCCCACAAATGCTCCCGTGAAAAAGCCGCCATAATGAGCATTCACATAATCATCCGACAAAATCATGGCATCAAGTTTAACAGGCACTCGGTTCCAATTTCTCCCGTCCCATGAATATTCATAAAAATAGTCCAAATGATCAACAACGGTCTTGAACCAAACCCACTCCGTGCCTTCAGGAATCCTCACAGCGTTATCTTTTAAAACGGAAGTGTATTGGCGATTGTCGCATTCTGCAACTTCGATAACCTCATTACCCCCGTCGTCTTTGGTGATAAAAATCCATGACCAATGCTCGCTGTTATAATAATTTACAAGACCAGCCATTGCCTGATAGCTATAGGGGCTGAATTTCACCTTGGTCACAGCTGAAAACTGAAAATCTTTCCATCTTCTGGCAACGAGCGACGGGTTGAACTGATTAGCAAGCGAACCATGCCCTATCAGTTCAAGTTTTCCGCCTCCAACATTTCCCATTTCCCCGGAAAAAGGAACCCTTAATGTATTCCATTCACCATCAAGCTTATCCGTTGAAAAATCATCAAAAACAGCATGGGTTTCAGGTGCCTCCGTTAATACGACATCTTTCGGGGCATCAACCTCTTGCAAACCGCCATGCCCACCGACAACTCTCGGCCAAAGTTCATCATCCCAAAAAACTTTCTGAATACTGGTTTCACGCCCAAGCGTACACCAGCCTCTGGGGTCATAAATATTCTCGGTCGGATGGTGAAGCGGCCTAGCGCAAAGTGAAGCATAATACCATTCGCCGGAAGGGGTTTCCACAAGCGAACCATGCCCTTGCTTTTGAAGATAGTGGTCCGGTGTGTCAAAGTTGGTTATAAATGGTCCGTTCGGCTCAGTTTCATAAGGTCCCCACAGATTTTTGGAGCGGGCAACAATTTCCTGGTGGGTCCAAACTGTACCGCCTTGTGCTGCAAATATATAATAGTAGCCATTCATTTTATAGAGGTGCGGTCCTTCAACTGTCTTTACAGCGGTACCATTGTATACAGTTTTGGCGGTCTCTGGTTTCAGCCTCTTATTATCCGCATCGTATTCCGTTAAAGTAAGCCCATGGAAGGGGTTGTGATACTCACGGTGATCCCAAGTTTGTTGAATGAGATATTTTTTCCCGTCATCATCATGAAAAAGCGACGCGTCAAAACCAACGCCGTTTAACTTGATGGGTTTGCACCAAGGACCTTTGATATCATCTGCGATGGTCAAATAGTTGTGCATATCTTTGAACGCACCTTCTACAACTTTCACATCCGTATAAATAAGCCAAAACTTTCCGTCGGCATAGGACAAATCAGGTGCCCAAATCCCACCGGAGCAAGGGTTGCCTTTCATATCAAGCAGCTCCACGCTGTCAAGAATCGATGTGGTCAAATTCCAATGCACCAGGTCTTTCGATTCATGAACCCTGACGCCGGGAAACCATTCAAACGTAGAAGACGCAATATAATAAGTATCGGCCACCCTAATCATGGACGGATCACCATGAAAACCCGTAAGAACTGGATTTATGATTTTCATAATGTTTCTCCTTCATATCGAAAATCGAGTTGTCGCCTGATTTCATCCATAATTTTCATCACCGATAATGTGTCTTCCCAAGGCATAACGGAAGATTCAACCTTGCCTTCTAAAAGACACCTTTGCACCTCAGCAGCTTCAAAACACATGCCAAAAAGCCCGTCGCTGCCAGCTTCATGATTTTCATGGGTTTTTGAAACATACTCCAATGTTGACCCGTCATTATAAAAAACAGTGAAGTCTGACGGCCTGTAAAATTGCCTTTGGATTTCTATTCGCCCTTTTGTGCCGCAGATTGCAGCGGTGACGGGAGATGACGCCAGGGAGCCAAAAGCTACCATCGCCAGTGCACCTTGGCCATTTTCATATTCTAAAATAACAGCATCATTTGAGTCTACACCTGTTGGCGTCCCGGAGCCGGCAGCGATGATTCTCGTTGGGTTTCCCAGCAAAAACTGCACGAATGAAATGGGATATACGCCCAAGTCTAAAAGAGCTCCGCCTGCAAGCTCAGGCGCATATAAGCGATGTTTAGGGTCATAAGGAAAGCAAACCCCATGGTCGGCAATGATCTGTACAATGTCCCCTATTTCACCCTTATCAATCAACTCTTTTACCTTGATGATATGTGGCAGAAAGCGTGTCCAATACGCCTCCATCACAAACAGCTTTTTCTCTTTCGCTAAATCTAAAATTTCTTTCGCCTGCTGATAATTTTGGGTAAATGCCTTTTCCACTAAAATAGGCTTATTGTGTTGCAAGCACTTCATCGCCCACTCATGGTGTTGTGCATGGGGAGTTGCAACATAAATCACATCAACGTCAGGATCTTTCATCAGCTCTTCGTAAGAACCATACGCGTTTTTTATGGACGGAAACTCACACCGAAATGCCTGTGCCTTTTTTGCGTCACGAGAACCAACCGCAGCGATGTTGCCACCGGCTTTGATTACCTGTGCGGCAAAACAACTGGCAATCCCGCCAGCACCCAGGATAGCCCATCGATGCGTATTCGGCATTTTTTCATCGAGCTGAACCGGATAAGACCTGCCCGGCAAAAATTCTTTTTTCACATTTTCCATAACTTTACCCGAACCCTTCTACCATCAAACTTCTCTTTCGCCAAGCGACCAATTCTCAGCGCTGTTTTCAACAACACAAACTAAAATATCATCGCGCCTGATTCCGGTATCAACAAGCCTCTTGGTTAGTTCTCGATAGGTTTTTTTCTTTTGCTCAAGAGAAAACATATTCACCATGGTAATCCGAATGATGATCAAATCGCGTCGATCACGATTGTCATACGTTGGCGAAAAAATAATCTCCCCTTCGTCATGCGGTCGAAATACTTGGAAAAGATCGGTGGTATCCATACCGAGACCTGCAACCAGAGAATGATGAATTGCATTGGATATTTCTTTTCCTTTATCCTCAAACACTGACCTTTTTAAGTCAACTTGAATGAGCGGCATCATTATCTCCTCCTTTTCACGATTATGCTGCTCTTGTTGGGATTATTTTAAAGCACCGGCACTCATGCCTTTTTCAAAATTCTTCTGCAAAAACAAATAAACAACAATCACCGGAATTGCAGTGAGCACAGCTGCCGCTAATATCTTCGTCTGGTCATTTGAAAACTCACCCTGGAAGTATTGGGGAAGCAGCGTTACCGTCTTCATATTCGGACTTTGCAAGAACACAAGGGGCAGGAGATATTCGTTCCACGAGCCGATCAGTGTCAAAACAACAATGGATGATGCAATTGGCTTTGTAAGCGGAAGGATGATATCCCAAAACGTCCTAAAAACACTCGCACCGTCAATTTTTGCCGCCTCCATTAACTCATTAGGAATTCCATTGTCAAAAGTTCTAGCAAGTAGAATTGTAAATGGCAGTTGCAATGCCGCAATCGGTAAAATTACCGCCAAAAAGGTGTTAAATAGCTGCATCTTTTGGAATGTCACAAACAATGGCGACAACAAAATTACTTCCGGTAAAGTTAATGCCACAAGAAACACCCAAAAAAACATTTCTTTCCCAAATATGTGTAATTTTGCAAACGCAAAGCCTGCTGTCATACTGAATATATAAACCAACAAAATTACGCTCGCTGATATGATGAATGAATTTTTAAAATAGATTGGAACCACACCGGTGTCCCAAACCGCCTTATAATTTAAAAAACCTGTTCCACCGATAGAGCCAAGAAACATTTGAACAAGTGGAATCACATAAGGTATCGTTAATATCAGTAGAATGATTTGCAAAACGACTTTACTTTTTAAACTTTTAATTTCAAACATTCTATTTCGCATCTCCTTTATTAACCCTATTAATAAGTATGGCACCACAGATGGCGAGTATAAGGAGCATTACTGATATTGCAGCTGCATAGCCAAGATGAGCTTGCTTTATTCCCTGTGTATAAATATATGTGCCTAAAAATTCCGTTGCGTGATAGGGCCCACCGGTTGTAATCAGATAAGGAATATCAAATGTTTTCAAAGCGCCTATGATTCCAAGCATTGCCAGAGAAACTGTCGTACCTTTGCAGTTTGGCAACACAATGCTGAGTAATGTTCTAAAGTTTCCTGCTCCATCTAAATGCGCCGCCTCGAGCATTTCTTTATCGATTTGACTCATTGCCGCATAATATAGAATGAAACTCATTCCTGTGAACTCCCAAATCGCCACAATCATGAGAATGAAAAGTGCCGAATTTGGATTCGCCAACCAATCAACCGTTATGCCTAAATGAAGTGTGTTGAATATATTTTGCAGCATTCCCTGAGGCGAGAACAGCAATCGGAACACTGGCGCCATCGTCGCCGGTGCTAAGATGGTTGGAATAAAAATCAAGACCTTGTGCAATGTAGCAAGCTTAACTTTTGTATGCAAAATTGCGGCAAATATAAAACCTAAAAAGTTTTGAATTAAAAATGTTATCAGAAAATAAACAATGGTGTTTTTGATAGCTTTCCAAAAAATCCAGTCGGAAAAAAGGGCCTTGGTATAATTACTTATCCCCACTTTTATCGGAATGGGATCAAGCCCGTTCCAATTTAAAGTCGACAGATTGAATGTATAAAATATTGAATAATATATAATCCCTACCACAAAAACAAAGGCCGGAAGAATCCATAGCAGTCCGTTTATCTTCGTGAATCTCGAGGTTTTATTCTTCGTTTTGTTTTTCATGTTTATAATTCCCCTCAATAATAAATGATAGGGGCACTAGAAAAAATAGAGCCCCTATAAAAATATTATCCCTTACTTGAAAAATAGTATCCCTTACTTACGACTGCCTTGAGCCGCTTCAAGTTGAGCAGCGCCATCTTTAGGAGTGATAGTTCCTGCTGCCACGCCAGCCAATACATCGATCATTGCTTGGTTCATATCGGCATTTATATCGGCAAAACGAGGGTTATCACCGCTATTCATTGCTTTTTTCGTATAATTTTTGATGGCATCGTTTTGTTTCTTAGGATTTACCAGTTTTATCTTGCTCCAATCCTGAGTTGCTGATTTTAGAGAAGGAATAACGTTTAAGGAATTGGCAATCATCTGCTGACCTTGCTGAGAGGTTCCCAGCCAAACAGCAAATGTAGTTGCAGCCATAATATTCTTTGATGAAGCAGACACTGCGGTTGCATAATCTAAATCGCCAAACATCGATCCGGTCTTTCCTGTTCCCGCAATGTCGGGGAAATCAATTGGAACCATTGTGAACGGCTGTTTTGTCGAAGATGCAGACCCAATAGCAGCCTTCATCGTATCAGGCAAACAGTTTGATGTATACCAGGACCCCATCATAACCATAGCAGCCTTTTGCGACATAAATAAATTGTTTGCTTCCGGATATTGTTGCAGGCCCAGAGCGCCCGATTGCATAATTCCATTACTAAACAGCCCTTTCCATAGCTCTAATGCTTTGACAATGGAGTCATTCGTCCATTTTACTTCACCTCTGGTTGCTTTTGTGAAAGTACCGGGGCTTACATTATCAGCGATTGCATGGAAAGTGTCCATGTCAAATGGACCTTGACCTGCTCCCTGTACAAAACCTATGATACCGTGTTCTTTAAAAACTTTACAAGCCGTTATCCACTCATTTAAATTTGTAGGAACTTTTACGTTATATTTATTAAAAAGATCTTGGTTAATCCAAAGATTTCCTGCATATACACTTCCGACACCTAAAGCTTTCAACTGGCCATTGACAGTCATTGTGGTGATTGCTGCCTTGCCTAGCTTGTCTTTATAATTATCACCCAAAGCCTTTTTTACAGCATTCGTCAAGTCAATTGCTTGCCCTGCATAAACATGAATGCCGCCATTTCCCGAACCCGCTGAAACCTGAAAAGCATCAACACCCTGGCCACTTGCTAAAGCCGGTCTTATCGCCGCGTCATAATCAGCGATTGCTATTTGTTTCCAAATAACTTTGATGTTTGGATATACTTTGTTAAACTGGGCAATATATTGTTCATTCATTGGAGAACCCGGTGTCCAGCCCCACCAAACTACTGTGCCTGACGTTTCAGATGAACTTGCGAGTACAGTTCCCACCATAACCATTAAAGCAACTAAAGCCCCTACGATAATTCTTCCTTTTTTCATTTTACTTCCTCCCTTTTTTTTAATAGTATTCGCTACATATAAACGCTTAGCGCGTCATTATAGCCTTTATGTTCATGACACTATTTAAATATTCTTCATCGGTATCAAGATGCTCTATGATAAACGGCATATTTTCATCAAAGGATAATCCTTTTTCGATTAGGTGCTTGATATTGATTCCTCCCTTTCCAGCACTGGTTTCCCTAAAACGCAGCGTATAATCGTCCTCCATCTTGACATCTTTCAGATGGCAACTTTTGATATGCTCACCCAGTTTCTCGAAGCATTCGCCTATAAATTCCTCATTAAAGAAATACCTTCTTGGTGTAGTTATCCAGTTAAAAATGTCCATATGAACAGCAAATCGCTCTCTGTCCACCGCCTCAAGCAACTGCAAATATTCATCCGGTCCAGTCGGGAACATCCACGGCATGGACTCAGTTGTAAAATACGTGTTCTTAGGGTTTACCTCATCGATAATCTCCTGAATCGTCTTTACACCCAGTTCCCATGTTTCCTTTGTAAAATTATCTTTATAAGCGCCATCCCAGCGAGGGCCTCTGGCACCGATAATATTCACACAGCAGCGGGAACCTATCCTATCCGCAAGCTCAAGCTGCCCTACGGCATACTGAATCGCCTTTAACCGTGCATCTTCATTTAAATCCAATGGATTGCGCCAAACCCCAACCTCTGCTATTACCAGGTTGTTTTTTTTTGCTTCTTTAACATATTCGTCAATAAGCGCATCATCACTTTTGTAAGTGAGAGGGAAATTTACAGTTTCAAGTCCTAAGCTTTTATGTTTCATAGCCCATTCCTGTGGACTGCTATGTTTTAATGGTGATGATGTCCCAAGTCTCATAGTGAGTATCCTGTCTTTCTCTTTATATTTCGGGTAATATTACTTTTTGTAACTCTCGAGAAGCTCAACGATACATTTTAAATCCGGAGCATCAAGATAATTATATTCGCCGCTGCCATCACCATAAACACCTCTTTGAACCAGCTTTAAACCAGCAGCCTCCGCATTTGCAACAGCAGTCTTTGAATTATTAACTTGAAATGCAATGTGGTGAATGCCCTCGCCCTTCTCCTCAAGATAGTTTCTCCATGTTGAAGGTTCCTCGTTAGGCTGGATCAGTTCAAGCTGCAGTCCCGGACCAACCTCAAAGAAAGCCATCCAACAGTAGGCATTTGGAGCAGGTTCGCCCTTAAACTCTGTTCCGGTAACCGCATAGTCACCAATCGGTTGTGTCGGAGGGACGTCAACGCCTAAAAACTCAGCCCACTTTTTCTTTGTTTCCTCAACATCTTTTACGATAAATCCCACCTGTGCCACTAAATTCGTTCCTACTACTCCTGACATATTCATGTCTCCTTTCAATCCTTTGCTGAATTTAATATTAAACTTGATCCATATATCCACCTGGTTTTAAAGGCTCTGGCCTCTCACAGGTAGTTTTCATTTTGTAAAATTCGCCATTTTTAGATGAAATCATCATTCCCTCGACGGCTTCGGTAATGTGCATGATTAAACTGCCATTGGCTCGATTATTCGAGTTTGTTTCGATAGCTTGCGCCAGATCAAGCACGCCTAAGCCCCTTGAATAATCTTTAACTCTGGGATATAGCTCTGGAAGCTCATAGAACCTATCTTTTCTTGCCATAGCTTCAGCTGTTTTTTGATAAACCGTATCCGTGTACTGTTCTTTCCGATACACCCTAGGAGTGCCGCCGCCAAAATTCGGGTCCGGATAGGTGAGCGTGCCGCCATCGCCATAAATTTCAAACATCGGAAGGTTCGACCGGTAAATATCAAAACTTACGTTAAGATTCACAACTACGCCGCTTTTTAACCTCAATATCGCCGAGTAGTGCGTAGGGATCTCTACTTCAATATCAGTTCCAGCCCCTGGTCCCACATATATACGTCGAGTTTCACTGCCCTTTGCATCAAGAGCGGCAATACTCTCTATCGGTCCTAATAGCGATACAATCGCCGAGAGATAATACGGTCCCATATCAAATAAAGGACCACTGTTTTTCATATAAAAAGGTGCCGGGTTAGGGTGCCAAGTTTCAACCCCGAAGGTGGTCATATTGGCCGTGACAAAGAAAGGCTTTCCTATAAAATTAACATCAAGATAATATCGCAAACTCTGAAGACCTGACGCTAAAAAGGTGTCCGGTGCACAACCAACTTTAACACCCTTTGCATCTGCTAAATCCAGCACTTCCTTGGCAGCTTTTAAATTAGGTGCAAAGGGTTTCTCACTAAAAAGATGTTTACCGGCTGTTATGATCCGCTTGTTAAGCTCAACATGAAACTGGGGTGGTGTGAGATTGATGACTATCTCAACTTCATCATCATGTAACAATTCTTCCGTCGTATATGTCTTTTTGATACCAAACTCCGATGCTAGTTTTTGCGAAAGCGCTACATCGATATCCGCACAAGCGATTACTTCAAGATTTTTGTAAAATGCTTTTATATCGGCGAGATATGTTCTGCTGATAACTCCGGATCCCAGTATACCTATTTTGAATGTTCGCAAGATATCGCTCCTTTCTTATTCAATTTATCTACGCAAACCATCTTTCAATGTGTCTTTTCATTTATATGTTATCAATTTTACATACAACTTGCTCTTTAAAAATCGTGTATTACCTGTGCGTATTTTGTCATATTGCGTCCATAAGAAAACATTGATATTAAGGCATTTTGTCAATTTTGTATGCATATATTTCCTTTATGCATATCAAATATTGCTATTTGACATCATAAATGATAATCTAATCATATATAAAACCTCGTCCATATGCATCGACACTCTTATATAACCAGTAAAGGAAATTATCGATTATGCTTATGAATAGCTATTTCGAGAGGTTGAATTTTGATAGTGGGAAGAAATTTAAAGTATCAAACAAAATCGATATCAATTTTTCCGACAGGATGCATTGGCATCCTTTTATTGAAATACTGGTAAGCCTTTATGACAATAATGAAGTAACGATTAATTTCACCAAACATGTTCTTAAAACGAATGACCTGGTCATAATCTACCCTGGTGACTTGCATTCGCTTGATCATGTAGCTGAAAATGCTTTTATTCTTGTTCAGTTCCCTCTTGACTTACTGATGATTATGAGTGAATTTAATAGCAATTTTTCTGTGTTTAACCAGTATCATTACATTAAATATGATCCATCAAATATTGATGCCGATAGAATGATTTTTTTAATAAAAGAATTGCCCGAGCTTTTTTATTCCGACACACTTTTTAATGAAATGCGTATATATTCACTTCTTCTAGAGTTTTTTGTAAAGCTTGGACAATACTGCGTCAATGCGAAGAAAGAAGAATTCTCTGGTGATGCAAACACAGAATATAAGTCTATTAAGCTAATGACAGAAGTCTGCCTTTACATATCACAAAACTGCACTAAATCCCTTACACTCGACGATATTTCTCATCACATCGGGGTTAGCAAATCCCATTTCTCGCATTTATTCAAAAAATATACGAATATGACATTTATAGATTTCCTTACTACCGAGCGTGTCAAGCGGTCAGAATTTTTGCTTTCGGATCCAAAAGCCCATATCATTGATATTGCATTTGACTCGGGATTTTCAAGCATATCTTCATTTAACCGTGCTTTTAAAAAAATAAAAGGGAATTCCCCCAGCGAATTTAGAGAAACGATGACGAATAACGCATTTTAAAGTCACTGCCTTTGTTCCGATATTAGATAAAGTACGGTAACGGACGTTAATTAGTGGCCAGACTATAACCCTCAAAGCGTGGAGAGAACTTGAAATTATTAGGAATGACTTACACGGTAATGCAGTGGTTATCAGCGGCAAGGACATTGGCGTGTGGTATTAACAGCCGAAGCTGCCTTGAACCAAGGGCTTGAAGCGTGGTTAAATCCGCAGATGGGACTAATAAACCGAGCCTACACTCGCTTATATTACCGAAGCAGCCCAGGCAGCTCAGCCATTATATGAATATTATCCGGATAAGGTAGTGTTCAGTATCGGTTCTGAATTTACACTATTTATGCAAGGTTATCGTACCGGGCAAGGCACTAATGCAGCGTTTGTAGGCTGCCTTTAGTGCTGCACACGCAAGTATAAAAACAATCGGAGACATATACGGGCACGTAACCCCAACAATGCAACGAGAAGTAAATAACGATATGACTATAGCGTTACGAATAAAGGAGTTGTCCAAAAAGCAAATTAGAATTCCGGCACACTCCCTTCAGCCATCTCCCTTTTAGAAGGATCTTCAGCGATCCCTCCCTGAGTCCTGCGTCCACATCCGCCTGAGGCTCCCAGACGCCTTCATCCCAGAGCATCACAGTGCCGCCGCCATATTCCCCCTTGGGAATAAGTCCCTCAAAGTTCCGGTATTCCAGGGGATGATCCTCCACTTGGACAGCGAGCCTCTTGTCATGGGTATCATAGGAAGGCCCTTTGGGAACCGCCCAGCTTAAAAGGGCTCCATCCCATCCCATTCAAGACGCAAGTCGAAGTGAGGGCTGCGGGCTATATGGTGCTGGATGACAAACGTCAGATATTCTGCGGGCTGTTCCGATTTGCCTTCCGGTTCGGCCGTTTTTTCAAAATTCCTTTTGCGGTTGTATTCTGCCAATTTTGCGGTCATTGCCATTACTTTCCTTTTGGACATATTGCGGCTGCTTTTTAGATATTATCCGCCGCTTCCGTGGGGGTTATCCATTTTTAAAAACACTTAAAATCACTAGGCAATACAACAATCCCGCTTTCGGCGGGATTAATCGTAACTATTATAAGTAAACGCTATCTTTTTATAACTGCATTGCTGTTTCATAGCCTTCGGTTGTTGCGTCGATCACTTGTCTGACACCTGCGGCATCCCCGATGGCAATCACGCGTAACCCTTTTTCTTCCAGAATACTTTTAAGTGCGTTTTCGGGCTTTGAACCAAGGGCCATGACGATATTGTCTGCTTTAATTTCTGTTATACTGCCGTCATCAACGATGACAGCACCGTCTTTTATTTCCTTGACTGTCGTTTTTGTCAAGATATTGACCTTTTTGTCTTCCAATGCTTTCAGCAGGAAGATGCGCGGAGCGAGAGCATCTGCTAGTGCGATATCATCAAGCATTTCAACTATAGTAACGGACTTGCCCAGAATCGCGAGATAATCTGCTGTTTCAGATCCAACCTGACCGCCGCCGATAACTACGATCTTCCGGCCAAGAAAAACTTTGCCTGAAAGCACGTCATTGGCTTGTACAACGTTCGGAAGGTCTGCCCCAGGAATTTTAGGGGTAATTGGTACGGCTCCTGTTGCCAGAATGACAACATCCGGTTTTTCCTTGGTCAGTATTTCGGGCGTACCTGCTGTGTTCAGACTGATGGCAACATTCAGTTTCCTTAGCTGATTCTCCTGCCAATTGATGAATGCCGCTAGATCACCTTTATCAGGGGGAACAGCGGCCAAACGGAACTGACCACCGAGAACACTTGATTTTTCATATAAATGAACGGTGTGACCCTGCTCTGCCGCGGTGATGGCAGCCTGCATGCCGGCCGGACCGCCGCCGACAACGGCAACGTTTTTGGATGAAGTGGCCTTTTTCTGCTTGTATTCACTTTCTCTTCCAAGCGTCGGGTTCAATACGCACCGAATCGGTTTGTCGGCAAACAAAATCCCAAGGCAGCCCCAGTTGCATCCGATACATTGTCTGATATCTTCGAAACGGCCTTCTTTTGCCTTGTTCGGCAGTTCGGGATCACAAAGTGACGCTCTGGCCATGACGACTAGGTCAGCCTTGCCACTCCTGAGAACTTGATCTGCTATTTTGGGGTCATTAATCCGGCCTACAGTGATAACCGGAATTGAAACCAGCTTTTTCACTTCGGCAGCGAAATCCGTAATCCACCCATGCCGTACAGCCTGCGGCGGAACAATTGCATCGGCGCTTTCATAAACTCCGGCTGAAACATGAATCATATCAATCCCGGCCTCAACCAGAATCGGAACTATGGTCTTTGTATCTTCAATGGTTCTGCCGCCCGGCACAAATTCATCGCCAGAAATGCGGAAATCGATGATAAAGTCTGCGCCGCATTTTTTGCGAACATTATGGATGACTTCCAGCGGGAAACGCAATCTGTTTTCTAATCTGCCGCCGTATTGATCAGTACGTTTGTTTGAATAAGAAGACATAAATTCAGCAATCAGATAACCATGCGCGCCATGTAGCTCTATGCCGTCGAATCCACATGTTTTAGCTCGGTAAGCGCAATCTCCGAACTGTTCAATAATTTCTTCGATTTCCGAAATCGTCAACTCACGAGGAATTTCATAGCTAAACGGATCTGGAACCGGAGAAGGCGCAACCGGAATTTGTTTGGTCACCGGTGAGCTGGTCTGACGTCCGGCATGGTAGATTTGAGCCAAAATTATGCTGCCGTATTGATGCACTCGCTTCGGGAGTTCACTGTGGCTTTTTATCTGTTCGTCACACCATAAGCCGGCAACATTGCTGAAGCCTTTTCCCGCAGGAGTTATGGCATAATCTTCAGTAATAATTAAGCCCCAACCCCCTTTGGCTTTGGCTTCATGATAAGCCAGATAGCGTTCAGTCGCTGTGCCGTCTGGATTACAATAATTTGTAACCATTGCCGAGACCGTGGCCCGATTCGGAATCACTACATTCTTAACAGTCAGCGGTTTAAACAGATTGTTTAACATAGATAACCCTCCTAGTTGATATCATTGATAAAATCTAATGGATTCTAAGATTCATTGTAAACACAAATGACCCTAAAGTCAATAATGACTTCAGGGTCATTTGTGATCTGCTAACTTTGTTTATCGTAATTCACTGTCTTTTGACGATTATTTAGTATACAATAAAAAGCAAATTCAAAATGTCGATTTCAAAATCCAAGGAGTTTTTTATGGCGATATCTACAGAAAAAAGCAACTTAATACGCGAACAAAGACGAAAGCAAATCCTTGACGTGGCATTAGAAATGTTTGATGAAAAAGGTTTTACGAATACTCGGGTTTCAGATATTGCTGAAATCATCGGAATCAGCAAAGGGCTTGTGTATCGGTATTATAAAACAAAATTAGACATTCTGAAGGAATACAAAATTCCGATGCAAACGTGTTTGGATGATATACTGGAAAGACCAACTGCAATGGAGTCATTAAGAGACTTCGGATCAAAACTGATTACCGATCCGAAGGAACAGGGATATCTTCCCCCAATGCGTGTGTTCATTGCTATTTTTATCCGCGGGGAATTACCGCCGGATATGAATGAGAACTTTATTCATAACGACTTCGGCAAAAATTATCTAGCACCGATAATAAAAAAAGGGCAGGAAAACGGTGAATTTCGTCAGGGGGATCCAGTCGAATTGGCGAACATCTATTGGTACTATCTATTAGGAATTATGACCCATATTCTGCATGATAAAAATACCAAGGTAGAACGACCAAATCTTGATACCATTCTTAATATATTAAAAGGAGCATAATTCGTGACTACAGGTTGTCGAGTTCAAAAAATACATTCGAGCACCGAAATTCATATTTCGGCTAAAGTATAATGCCCCCCATTGTCAAGACACGGATTTAAAAAACTAAGTTATGCTCCTTTCCGTGTTTCTTGATATGATATGTCAACTCTTTAATTGGTTTATGGGTTTACCCAACTATATCAAGTGTTATTTCCAAACTTGACCTGCGAAAATTGAGTTCTTATGATAGAATGATCGTAAATATTATTTTAATGGAGGGATTTTAGCATGAAAAAAGTAGTCGCTTTTATGGGGAGTCCAAGAAAAAATGGCAACACGGTCACCCTTGTTAACGAAGTTATTCGGGGAGCCCAAGATGCTGGCGCCGAAACCACTATTTTTAATCTGTATGATATGAACATCAAACCCTGCCAAGGCTGCTTGGTTTGCCGTAAAGCCGGACACTGCGTCATGCAGGACGATTTTCAGAACATGTTTAAACAGATTATCGATGCCGATGTTGTCGTTTTCGGCTCGCCGGTATACATTTGGCAGGTTTCCGCTCAAATGAAGCTGTTATGGGATAGACTCTGCGGCTTGTTTGATGAAAACCACAAGCCTAGGTATGCCGCTAAAAGCCTGATCATGGTATATTCGCAAGGAAATCCAAACGCACAGGCTTTTCAGACAGCCTTTCAAACCAATGAAACCATGCTGAAGATGTTTGGCTTAAATGTAGTTGATACCATTTTGGCAACGGCCGGCACAAACCCCAACACCGCAGCTAATAACAAAGAACTTTTATTAAAAGCTTATGAAGCTGGAAAAGCCATTTAGCCGACCAGCAATAGTAAGGATATCGACATCACTGTCGGCTTTGGCTTCATCCCGCGCCACCTAGCCCCCGCCCCCAATGTCATCAGGCTATCGTGGCAAAATTTACCTGAACGAATGTCGACCGGAGGCTAAAGCCGTCCGTCTACAAGATGGAAGGGCTTTGCCCTAACTTAGGGATGAAATATTATTCCAAAGATTAGCCAAGGATGGCTTGTCTCTTGTAGCCGTGAGGTTTACCTCACGGTTGGCATCAAAGCATTATAGCCAATTCCAAAATTTGTATCCTTAGCCTGATGACATTAGGGCGGGGGTTAGGTAAAATAGGCATTCTTGAAACTAATTTTCAGACCCTGATCTTCTCCATGCCTTTTACCACCATCGCAACCCAATACCCAAGCATCATCCCGTCCATCAGCGCCGCGCTATAGATCAGCTCATCCCTGCGGCAAATCTGCAGAAACCAGATGTCGTCGTACTCCTTTAACAATTCTTTGTCTTCCGGCGACAATTTGGCGGCGGCCAGCTTTAACAGTTCTTCCGGGCGTTCCCCCAGTTTTTTGTATTCGGGGTCGTCTTCGGTCTCGTCAGTGATTTGGTCCAGCCGGTCGAAGATAAATTTTTTGATGCCGGTGTCTTTGTCGGTGAGCATGGAATATACCTCCTTAAATAAAGTGTAAAGTGAAAATGGAAAAGGGCACAATGCATTAGGAAAGAATTAATGTTTTGCCAACCGGGCGATAAATCACCCGGCTACAGGATGGAAGCCGTCCGTGGCTGACTTTAGGCAAATATTTCATCCCCGAATCAGGGCCGCAGGTCCTTACATCTTGTAGCCGGATGGCTTCAGCCTCCGGTTGGCGATTCAAACCCGCCTGAAAATATTTCATTTTCCCCCTTTTCACTTTTTATTTTCCTCCACCATCAACAGCAAACACCCCGACAATTCATTAACCGTATATTTACAGCCGGGTTTAAAACCGCAATTCTCTGGCCACTGGCCGGACAGGCGAAGCAGGGGGACTTTTTTGCCGTTGCTCTGGATGGAATAGATGTATATTTAATCTTCCCCTTCAGCCGGTTCTCCTTTGTCGCCCAGTATCTCCATCATCATCAACGTGCCGAGCTTAAAACCATATTCAAAGGATGCGTAAGCTTCCATCACGCTTATATTGCAATCCACATCCAAAAGCTCTTCCAGCGTTTGATCATCTTCTGCCGACAGTTTGGTTTCCAATATTTTCACGAGGTCGGATTTTTTCTGATTTACGGAGTGGAATTCCGGATCTTGGGGGACGATTTGTTCTAGGGGGTATAGGCGGCCGAGGTATAATTCTTCCAGAATGGATTTCATGGGACAGGCCTTCTTTCTATCGATAATATTTTTCATTGGATATGTGTGGAATGACAGTAACCAAAACTTTTTTCGGACTAATTTAGGGTCGATGGGAGACTGTTCCTGCCTCCCACACCCTCCAGGACAAAAGGTGCGGGGCGGCGCACCTTTTGAATCCGCCGCTCGGAACCTACGGATTCCGAACCTCCCTCATTCATCCAGGGCTTCTAGAACGTCTTCGCCATCCGTGGCCTTTCGACTGGCAACTATATAAGGCTTCCGTTGGCGAACACAAATTTTCATCCGAGAAAATATGTGTCGCCCGTCTTCCTCCTTGAAGACGGAGATCTTTTGTGTGTAGAAAATTATGGCCTGGTAAATTGCTTATTCAAGTTGCCTATTTGACTTCTATCAGAAAGAATAAGAGTGTAAGTAATCTACTTCACCCTTCACAATTCAAACTTTTACTTTATCTACTCCCTGACTAATCACCGCCACCCAGTAGCCAAACATCATTCCTTCCATCAGCCCTTCGCTGAAAAGGATCTCTTCCTGGCGGCAAACTTGGGCGACCCAGCTTCCTTCATATTTCTCCAACATTTTCTCATCTTCCGGGGGCAACTTGGCGGCGAGTTGTTGCTTGCATTCATCCACCCGTTCCCCCAGTTCCCGGTATTCCGGGTCTTCATTGACGATCTCGTCATCGATCTCACAGATCCGGTCGAGGATGTATTTTTTGATGCCGGTGTTTTTGTAGGTAAGCATGGGAAAGACCTCCGTTTCGAGTTCAAAGTTTAAAGTTCCGAGTTATGTGGAGTATAACTCCAGTGATTGTCCGAGTTGATTTGGTTACGAAAGAAAGATTTAATATCCGCCGACCGGGAGGTAAACCTCCCGGCTACAAGACGCAAGCCGTCCATGGCTATTATTTTGCCGAATATATCATCCCAAAGTTCAGGGCAGCGCCCTTCCATCTTGTAGCCGGATGGCTTTAGTCTCCGGTTGACAATCATAACAAGCTTAGCTTCCTCAAAGCATCTATATAAAGCCTTTTTCCCTTAAACTATAATAATTCCACTCTCCGGTGATCAGGTGTTCCAATAGTTCGATACACATGATTTTCCCGGCTTCTTTTAGTCTACGGGTCAGAAAAATATCATCCCGGCTGGGTTCAGGATCGCCGCTAGGATGGTTGTGAAAGGCGATGATCGCTTTGGCATTGTTCATCATCGCGGCCATAATAACTTCTCTGGGTTCGATATATAATTGATCGAGGGAGCCGGTTCCGATGATATGTATCCCAACGATTTTATTTCTGGTATTTAGAGAAATGATGCCAAACTTTAAAAGAGCATAAGTTCTTTTTTTAAGAGTTGCGTATTGCAACTCTACTCTACCCGGTTCGGAATTGAGGTCGAGCAGGAATTGGAGGACTTTATAACAGGTTAAGGGACTCGTTATTGGATAGTCTTCCAGGTCATAACGGTGGCGTTTGGTTCGGATTTGTTTTAGGGTGTAGATGTTGATGCTAGATAAAGGCATCTTAATAACCAGCTTCCAGATTCATTTAAGGTTATGTAGTTAATATTGTACTTATAGATTATCATAAAAGAGAAAATTCGTCAATCATTTTTGGTAATCTAGGCTATGTAGTTTATAGGACGATGGAAAGGAATTTTAGGATGTGTTACTATAGTTAGGACAGGAGGTTAATTTAATGCCGGAAAAAGAATATTATAGCCCTCAAGAAATAGCAGAAAAATTTAATATAAAGCCTCGTACTGTTTCAGCTTGGATAAGACAAGGAAAATTGAAGGCAATAAAACTGGGTGATCTTTGGAGAGTTCACAGATCGGATTTAGAAGCTTTTATAAAGGCATCTCAAAATGTTCAAAAGAATAATTAGTCCATCTAAGTGGAAGAAAATTTTAATTAAAAATAAGTAAATTTCTTGTCGTACTTAAAAGTAGAGATATTGTAAACCTCCAAATGGATAAAAAAAGAAATGTTAACATGGCTGTCACCAAGTTCAAAGTATATAAAATTCATAAAATCAATATATTACAAAACAGGTAAAAATGGATAGTAATCGAGCGAGAATGCTGTACCACCAAAATGCAAGTGCACTAGCATATATCGATGTACTCAAACCAGATGGTAATCGTGGGATTGGCTCTGCTTTTCATATCGGCGAGGGTGTGTTTGTTACTGCCCGGCATGTTTTGGAAGAAAACGAAATAATAGAAATTAAGGCTACTGAGCCAGTTGGTGTTTCAAGTACTGAATATATTCGAGAGATTATGAAGGTTGATGTTACAGATGAATTCATTAAGCAATATGATGAAACGCTGAGTAATGTTATGGGGTCAGTTCCTTTATTTAAGCATTATATAGAACCACTTGAGTTGATTAATGGTCCCTTTTTTTCAGATAACAAAGAAATAGATGTCGCTGTATTCAAAGTAAAGAAAATACATCCTGCAACAGCAATAGTAAAACTTGGAATCCATTGGGACGACTGGGTGTATAGGAAGATATGGCATCTATCGGATGCCATTTTACTTGGCTATCCTCCGATTCCTATGGCAAATGAACCTTTATTGGTAGCAGCTCGGGCTGAAATACATACTTTCTTTGTCCCTCGGCATGCGCCGGCAGTACATTTCATTCTATCGGCAGTTCCAAGGGGTGGATTTAGCGGCGGAGTAGCCATTCACGAAAGTGGTGATGCACTTGGGGTAATTACTTCGTCATTTGTACAAAATAGTGAGCCCGAACAATTAGGTTTCTTTTCTGTACTTTCTATTGAAGCAATAGTCAAATGCCTAGAAAAACACAAGTTATATCCAGAAATCCAAAAAGAACATCACGATAAGGTGCTTGGAATAGAGAAAAAGCAGTACTAGTAAGGCTCTCAACTTTAAATTAATTTTCTGTCAGTCTTTCTGTGCTTTGTATCACCAGACTCAAATCCGGGCTAATAATTCCTTCAACTATAAAATCCTGACTAGTGCCTATAATTTTTACTTTAAAGTGAATACCCTCTGTAATAAATAATGATTCTATAATTTCAACGATATATGATTCTTCTTCATCGGATAGATTAAGTTCTTTCAGTATCGTTGGTTTTAAGACAGAATCAACTATATCCTCGATAGCTGCATCAGCCTTAGAGTTTTGATCAATATATTCTTTTAAAGCAATATCGCTCCAATGCCAAGGAATTAATTTACGCCCTTTTCGCCATCTTTCTATAACATTTACATGTGAAACTCCTTTAACTGCACTACCACCGGCATGATCAGTAACAATTACTTGTAAATTACCTTTCATCCTGTCAATTGCCTTCGAACAAGCCTCAAATGTTTTTTTACTGCTTCGAATTCTTCATGTTCTGTTTCTTTATCCGTATCATCCGGGAAATGGGTTTGACTTGGTTGATCCAACACTGCATATTTCGGCCGCATCCGGACACTGATACCGGGAACATCCGGACAGCGTTTCGGAATTATCCGGACAGAATAACGGCACATCCGGACACCTTGTCGAGTTGATAAAACAACTGGTACTCTTTAATCAGAATGATTAAAGGAGGCCAACGATGAGGAGGCTGGACATGCTAAAAGCAAGAGAAATTTTGCGACTAAAACACGAAGTACAACTATCCCTGCGAGAGATCGGCCAAGCCTGCAATTGTGGCAAGACCACTGTCGCCGAAGTGCTTGGACGAGCCGAAAAAGCCGGTATCACGTGGCCAATTGAGTTTAGTGACAAACAATTAATGTCAATGCTTTATCCGCCGTTAGAAAGCAAGAATTCCTTGCCGGAACCCAACATGGAATATGTATTCCGCGAGATGAAGAAAAAAAGGCCCTTTTACTTTTTTCCTGGATTCTTTTTGTGTTTGTTCTTCTTTTTCCTGCTATTCGGTATTTTTTCTTGCAAATTTAACTTGCAATCCGATAATTTAGTGTCCAAAGTTACAATTCCAGTTCACATCAGCCGCTTCTTCGGGAGCAAAAAATAAACGGAGGAATGGGCAAACAATTGACGCAAATTCGATAACGTCCGCCCGTTCTGACGTTTTCAAAACCTAGTGGCGACGCCGACTTGGTTTTGAAAATGTGGGCGAGACCGCTTCATGAATAAACTTCATTGAAATACATCATGAATTGACAGCTTCTTCGAGTTAACTTCCTTTGACTATCCGAGCCCCGCCAGTAGGAACGAAGCTGATCTCCGCAGTACAAGCCCTGTACAGAAGTTACAAGCTTACACGCCAGCCGAACCATGGATGGTTGGTTGGTCGGCTATAAATATAGCAAATTAATTATTTAATAGATATTTATCCGATTTTTTCAATTCCAGGTATTAAAGATTCAATAAATTCCAAAGATCGTTCATGCAGGGCTATTTTTGTTTTGGCTTTTTTCCCATAAACACCTTCTACTTGAACTTCCCCCGAAATTTGATTATTACATATTTTCAAATCCAAAATTTCATCTCCACAAAATTCAGCAATATAATATGCCATTCCACTAATACTGGTCCCAGATTCTATAAGGGTATCGCCGTTATGATATAGCCCAGTTTGACCTAAAACACTATAAATTTTTTCATTATCTCCCAGTTTTCCCTTGGGTTCTGGAATACTTATCGGTTTTAGTTCATGTTTTTTATTATTTAAAGTTATAACAAATAGATTCCATGATTCAAGTGAAACATTTCTAAGACCTCGGTTAGATATCCCTAAATATATTAACAACCCATACCTTCTAGTTTTATGTCCCTTATAATCCCGTGAAGGTAATTTGAACCACCATTGATAAGACTCGGGATGGACAGGATCAACCTGAAGTTTTGGTTTATCCCTTAAATATTGTCTTAATAAAGCTAAACCATTAATTATACTTAGAATTAATGCTGACATTTCTAATAATTTTCTAATATACATAAAAATCCCCCATGATAGTCCTAACAAATAGACCATAATATATTGTTTTTAAGAACCGTGCCCACGATGGGCCGGCTCAGGGCTGGTATTGCGGAGATCTAAAGCATATCCGCAACTATTATATTATAAAACAATAATTCCATATCTATTTCCCAATATCTATTACTGATTCAATACTCCTATTACATCTCAGTTTAAGGAACAGCAACAGTAGTTTTAACTTTTTTCCGTTTGGATTTAATAGCCTCGATTATGTCTTTTAAAGTTTTTATATCCATTCCAAATTCATCTACTGTTGGAACTGGAGTATTCTTCTCGGAAGATGGATCATGAGCATCTACAACATCACAACAACGTTTATATAACTGTTGAATCTTTTGACATTCATTTTCCTCAAAGCCCACAACACCCTTAAGATTATTTACACAAATATAATCTCGATATCTTTTAATAACCCCACTGAAAACGACATCTTGAATAGCTCTTTCAATCGTAGCACGTAATTGATCATATTGATGCCGCATCTGAGAAGACTCGGTTTTCCCTGGATATATAGGCCAAGGCATTTTTTCGAACACTTTTTGAGCTTTTTCAAGAGCATCAATTCGTTCCATACAACCTTGATGTTCCCAAGGTAAACCCTCACTAACAAATCCCGGATTATTACCATTCCATTCAAGAAATTGAATTAAGTGAGGAACATTGTTTAATTCGATTTCATCACATAACTGACCAAGAAAGGAAGTATCGTGTGTTAGAACAATCACCTGTCTTCGTGCTGCTTCTTGAACTAAACGTTTCGCAATCTTTTGTCGTCTCCAATGATCAAGTGACGAAACCGGATCATCAAATACGATTCCACCAGAATGATTAGATAAACGAAGTTCCGCCATGAAAGATCCTAATGCAATTGCACGCTGTTCTCCTTCACTAAGAATCTCTTCCAACTTATTTGTATTTGGTATATCCAGGAGCAATTGATACTTTACCTTTCCTTTATCATTTCTTTCCTTTAACTTAGTTCTGATGTGATCCATACCGAATTTTTTAAACTCATCATCTAATGCAGACTTAAGAGTTGAGGTAATTATATTATTAGCAAGTTCCTTTGATTTCTCTGATATGGGTTTCGTCTTAAGGTCTTTTTTACAACTCTCCAATATACTCCTAAACTTTATACGCTCAACCAATGCAATTAACGCATCCGAACATTCTATGAGTTTTTGACGAGCCTGGAGTTCTCCAAGTTCCTTTTTTAATGCTTTGTTCTTTGCTTCATCAGATGCTTTATCAAAGGTACGGGCTAGTTTAAGCTGGTAAGCAGCTATATTCCTTAATCGGTGGCGAGGGCTTTCATTAGTTTTAGGAACGTCTTCCCATGAATATGTCTCAATTGCATTTAGTATCCATAAACGTCGAGCATCTATAGAATCCTCAAAAGTTCGTATAATCGAACCAACAGCTTCATCAAGAATAGTAAGTTCCTCCAAAAGTGAATTATCCAGTCCGATAGCTAAATTTGCATATGTGAGTTTTTGCCTTGCAAATTCAAGTTGTTGTCTCTTCTCATCTGCAATTTTTGTTGTATCTTCCTGAATGTAGTTTTCAAAACGTAGAAGTCGCTCGCCCGAATTTAAGAGTGTTTGTTGGCAGAGCGGACAAACAGCGCCATTATCGATATATGGAAATGGATGTCCAGGATATGCAACTTCTGTAGAAAATCTTCGGGCTGCCTCAAAAAGTGATCTCCATATGGATTCTCCAGTCCCTGGAAGTAGTTCTTCTCCAGAACAAAAAGCATTAGCTGCAATTTTTTCGGCCTGACTTGCAGTTACGGCCACTTCATTAAGTGACTTTAAATTGACAACTGCTTCATCCGACACCCATGCAAATGCGAAATCAATTCTTTTCACTAACTCCTTTAATCTACTAACCGATAAACGCAACTCTCTTGCTTTAACCTTAGGGTCTGTTTCTGAAAGTGCAAAATCAAGTTCCGTAATTCGCTTTAATTCCATTTCATTTAAGGTTGCAAGATGTTTAATCTTTAATGTATCGGTCTTATCGCTCAATCCACATATAATCTGTCCCACTTCTGTCTCACCAAGCAGATGATTGAATGGTTTCCGATCAATATTAATACTTTCAATTTCCTTTTCGAGACGCTGGGTTAGCTCCGGGAGAACATGATTCGCTAAATTCTCAACAATATCAAGACCATAAGGAAGATAAACGACATCTTGCTCCGAAGTCAAATAGACCCTCGCACACCGGGAATCGAAGACTGCAATAGTAGAAAGTTCATCTGGTGGAACTGTGTTCGCTTCCCATTTAACCTGTTTTAATACTCCGTCAACTTCAATATCAAAAAATGCTTCTGGTACATAAGTATGAGCATTAGGATCAGTGACATCTGGATACACTTTCTCTTCTTGATCACGGGCACGACAAGCTCGCTTTAAAACTCGGACATACCCGGACTTTCCACTTCCATTGCCGCCATAAATCACTGTTATCCCTTTAACGGAAAATTTTAACTTTTGATCAAAGGTAATACGATTCACATGTTTTAAATCTCGTAACATTTTCAGAACCACTACGTTCTTTTCCTTAAGTACGGTAGGTAAATGAGTTGTTGTCAGTGGTAATGGTACTAGGTTCCGTGAATTTGGTAAACCATGTGCTGATTTTAACAAATCATAAAGATCTTTATAATCATCTTCTGAAAGAACTGAAGACTGTTGAAACAATCGTCGAATTGCATCTCGCTGCCAAGGCTTTAGTTCCGTTTCGGTCCATTTGAGAATATCAGTAAGCAAGGCCACAATTTATCACTCCATTTTTCTATTCAGCTATAGCAGGTCTATATCTCTAATCGTCTTCAAAAAATAATTTGTCAATTAGATTTAGGAAGCATTTATTACATGAGTCTCCCACTCCAACTCACCATAAAATTTCCCCATCTACTTTCTCTATCGGCCCTCCTCCCAAATAAATAATACTTTTCCTGAAAATTCTGCCAAAAATGGTAACTAGTTACCCTCCCCCGGCTAACTCCTACTAAAAAAGCAATGTTCCCACTGCTAGAATTGTACTGTCAGGGAGACCTCGCCGACCAAATCCGTAGCCTAAGGATCTGGTAAGGTGATCAAAAACTTACTCATAGGAGTAGTAATTGTAATGATGCTAATACCCAGTATCACCTTTTCAACCCCCACCGCTAAAGGCCATACCGCTATCGTAGCCGCAGGGCAATGGCTGGCTTTAGTTGACGCCGCTAAGTACGCTGCCAATTGGCAAACCGCCGCCGAATATTTCAAGGGGGCCGTTACCCAAGAACAACTGCAACAGTCGCTTCAAGCAGGACGTGCCCCTCGGTAAAAAGTTAAAAGTGTAAAGAGTAAAGGGAAAAAAGGGGTTATTTTTCACTTTTAACTTCAAACTTTTAACTTTATAAGACACCCCGCGCCCCGGCAACACTTCTGCATGCTGCACTTGCCTTTGTCGAACCAAACAAATTGTTATCAATCGATCAAATAAAAAAAGTTAGCGAATACAAAAAAATATTTGAAAATCCTCCGCCAACAGGACGTTGGCGCGTGGCACGAGAAATAGGACGTTTCTACGCCATCGGCCCCCTGAACCAACCCTGAAGGCCGCCGACACGATGTCGGTGGCCTAACTTAAATCAAAAACTCCTTACTTCGACCAAGGATGGGCGGAGACATAAAGGGGCCCCGGGGATCTCCCCGTGCGGCGGGATTCCAAAGGGTGTGCCGCACACACCCTTTGGCCCTGAAGGTGCAGGAGGTCAAGGCTGTGCCTCCTATCAACAACAAAGGTACTTCCACGAATATTCTTCTATTCGCTCATTAAAGCCACCCGCCGAAATCCGTGGACAGCCAAAAAGACCTTCATCTCATCAGCAAACCAAGAAAGGCCCGAAATGCAACCTCCATTTCAAGCCGGTATTGCAAAATCAAGAATACAAAAAAAGATGATAATAAAAAATCCCCCAAGCACAGCAGCAATGTTCGAACCTGCACCCGTCGCCCAGGGATGGCGACGGCGCGGCTTTAAAACAGGACGTTTTCAGCCGTCGGCACACAGAATAACCCAAAAGACGCTGCCACGGACGGCAGCGTCAGTCCAATCAAAAACTCCGACTCCGAGCACGGAAGCGAGGAGATATGAAGGAAGGTCCGGGAACTCATGGGTTCCCGGCGGCTCTTTGGTTCCTTTCTGGCCGCTCAGAAAGGAACTCAGCCGGTGAAATCCGTGGACCATCGAAATCGTCATTCATTTATAGGCATCATAAATTAAACAACCTACCGCCGCAATCATGGACCATCAAAATCGTCCTTCATTCCATTCATTGAATCTTTCGCAGTCACTAAAATTTTAAAATCCGTGGACCATAATACTGGTCATTCATTTATAGGCATCATGAACATAGTAACCCGCCGCCGCAATCCCTGGGCCATCAAAACCGCCATTCATTTCATTCATTGAATCTTTCGCAGTCACTAAAAAAAACCGCCCCATCCAATTTTCCAAACCTTCCTTTCATTTTTTCCCCCACCTCGCCCTCATCTGTGGATAACTAAAATCTCGCTCCCCAAACCAGCACCGGTTTTTATTATTTAGCACCGAAATCATCAACCGGGCATTTATCAGGCATCCTATCGCCAAAAGTCTCCTTTTCCTTGTCCTGCGTGCCCCGGAAGTACTTGAGACAAAATCGATACCCTGTTATCGAAAAAACGTGGTAATATGATAGTGGGAAAAGTTTATATCGAAAGTTTTCCCAACCAAACGCGCGGTATCTTTACCGGGCGTTATTGTGATGTCCAAAATAATAAAAAAAGCCAACGGCCCGGACAGGGAAGCTGTCGGGCCGTTGGCTTTTAATTCCCAAAAAATGGAGGAAAAACAATGATTCAAAAGACCTATACGCCAAAAATTGCAGCCTCTTTTTTGAGCCTTTATGCCTTTATACCTTTACGGTATTCAATATCCATATTGACTTCTTCAAAGGTACTCATATTATTGATAATAGCCATTGCATTGCCGATAACTCCCATGGCTATCGGGCAACCTGTTCCTTCACCAAGTCGCATTCCCAGGTTAAGCATAGGTTTCAGCTTCATGGCTTCGATTGCAAGCTTATATGCCGGCTCTGCGGATATGTGTGAGGGGAACATAAACTCTTTGGTAAGTTGGCTAAATTTATAGGCGAGCAGTGCAGCGGCAATGGAGATTACACCGTCAATAATAACCGGTTTACGATAATATGCTGCGCCAATAAACACACCGGTCATCGCAGCAATGTCAAGTCCGCCAACCTTTGAAATAATATCTACAATATCCTCTGCATCAGGTTTGTGCATTGCCAAGGCTTGCGAAATCACACGTTTTTTGTTTTCAAAGGCTTCGTCGGTGAGCCCGCCGCCTCTACCGATTGCCTTGTCCGTATCGGTACAGCCGAGTGCCGCCATTATGCAGGCAGCTGCCGTAGAGGTATTGCCCATACCAACCTCGCCGGTACCAATAATATCATAGCCTTGATCGCAGGCCAACTTTACAAGCTCAAAGCCAACTTCTATCGCTTTGAAGGCTAAATCCTGGCTCATTGCCCTTTCCTTGCAAAAGTTATGGGTGCCGCTTGGCATCAACTTTTTGTTGAGAATATTGGGATAATCGAGTTCGCCAATAACGCCCATATCAACAAGTTTTAAGTCAACCTTGTTGTATTCACAAAGGACGTTGATTCCGCATTTTTTACCGGAAGCATAGCCCTTCATCAAAAAGTTGGTGAAAATTTGTGGTGCTGCGGATACGCCTTCCTCATAAATACCGTTGTCTGCACCAAAAACAAAATGAACTCTTTTATCAATGTTGTTTTTCACCTTGCCCGTAATTCCCGCCATTTGAATGCTGATGCTTTCAAGCATGCCGAGGCTACCGGCAGGTTTTACCAAACTGTCCTGTAAGATACGGGTGGTATCCATTGCGGTGCTATCAAGTCCCTTAATTTTTTCCAAAATTTCCCCAAGCTTCATGATAACCTCCTATTTTGTAATTCTTTTTTTTGCTATTTGAATGTTGATCAATGCAGAATTGATTCACTCCCCTTTTGGTGAATAAAAAAAGCCCGCAAATACAGCATATAGCTATACTCGCAGACTTTACCGTTATCCACTGAATATTTGATACCTAAAAGGCAGGTCTTCCGGCTTACGTGTCTTCGCTTACCTTCGCCTTCCCGGGATTTTACCCAGTGGCATTTTGAAGGTTCGCTCTCCGTATACGGCGATGGGTTCGTCGAGGATTCTCACCCCGTTCCCTATTCTCCGATCGATTACCGATCGACACCTTTACGATTATGTAATTCATTGTAAATTGAATAATACAAAATGTCAATAACAATATAGAGAAAATACTAAAATTCGCTTCGTTTATGCTTGCAAACACCGTACGTAAGATTCAACCCAACCAATATGCCAAAACAATAAATTTGATCTTCCCCTCCATTCACAGATATTCTATAGATAAACATAAGTGCTTTCTTTTACAGAAGGAGGCCGACTTTAAGTCAGCCCCCTTTATTTTTATAAGTAAATACCTCACCTTTCGCAGAGTGACTTAGGCAAATAACACTTGATATACATGGGTAAACCTATAAACCAACTACAAAGTTGAAAATCAATAAAAATCCCGGCTAAACTAGCCAAGATGGAGAAGTACGTATCTATACATAATCCCCTTCCCGTCGCTCGTAGGTCAACCGGAGATTGTTAGATAGGCAGTTCACCTGGCTCTGGATCTTCGTTTCCCCAAACCTTCCCGAAACTCTCATCTCAGTGGTATCAACTTGGGTTCGCTCACCATTACAGTGGCGGGACCGCGCCGGCATTGCACCGGTCTTCCCTATGCCCCGTAGGGCACCTATCTCATTTCCTATTCAATTTTGATCCATAATTGATTTCAAAACCAAATCCATACTATTATCTTTCATTTTAAAATTCAATTCCTTTTCTAGCCTTAATTCCCCGGCTATAAGGATGTTTCACCGCTTTGATTTCCGATACGTAATCCGCAAGTTCCACCAACTCCGCCGGGGCGTTTCGACCAGTCATCACCAGCTCCAATTCGCTGGGCTTTTCCCGCACCCAAAGGGCGACATCCTTAAGCGGAAGCAGACCGGTGGAAATGGCGGCCATGATTTCATCCAAAATCAACAAATCGCATTGTCCCTGATTTCCTAAATTTTTGGCGGTTTGCCACAAGCGGCCCATTCCGGCCCGGGCCGCCTGCATTTCCTGTTGGTTCATATCCTTGACAAATTTGACGGTATCCGAATTGCGATAAACTTTAAAAACTTCACCCAGCCCCTGGAGGGTCTTCAATTCTCCGGTGTCGACCCCTTTGAGGAACTGGACGAAGGCCACTTTTAAATCCCTGCCGCAAGCCCTGATTCCCAAACCAATCGCGGCCGTTGTTTTTCCTTTTCCATCACCCGTATAGATATGTACCAAACCTCTCACTCCGTTCAGCCCTTTCTTTTTTGGCTTCGCCATAAATTTTTGCCACCTAATCATTTAAACCATGATTGCTTAAAATTTTACGTAGCCGATTGATCAAAACCAAATTACTCTCCCTATCCCTGACCGCTACCCGAAAATATTTTTCATTTAAACCTTGAAAATTACCGGCATTCCGGATCAGGATTCCTTGTTTCACCAATCTCTCTTGCAAGTCGGATGCCTTCAAATCACTTACGATTTCGGCCAAAATAAAATTGGCCCGGGGTTCAAATACCTTTAAAAAAGGAATTTGCCGAAATGATTCAGCTATCCACTTTAGCTCAACATTTAGCCAATCCTGGGTCTGTTCCAAATAGGCCCCGGCCTGTGGCAGAAAATCGGCAATACAATCGGCTAAAAGGTTCACCGACCATGGCGGTTGATTGCCTTTCATCCGGCGAGTCAAGGCTGGATCTCCCAAACCATAGCCGACTCTCAGCCCGGGAACGGCAAATATCTTGGTAAAAGCCCGGATCAAAAAAAGCGTCGGATATTCCGCCAAATACGCGACCAGGGAATTGTTGTTCCCTCCCGGAGTCAGTTCAATAAAGGCTTCGTCTACAATCATGGATATCCCGGATTGGGTGGCCGCTTCCGCCAAAAACCGCAATTGCTCCACAGTTAATAGAGTCGAAGTGGGATTGTTCGGATTACAAATCATTAAGCAATCCACGGTTCTCACTTTTTTGGCCAAAAGATCGAGATCCGCCTGAAAATCCGCCGCGGACTGCAGAAAAAAATACTCTATCATGGCTCCAGCCCGGATGGCCGCCTGCTCGTATTCGGAAAAAGTCGGGGTAACCAGCAGGACTTTCCGGGGTTTTAAAGTGCCGAACAGTAAAGAAATAATCTCCGAAGCGCCATTGCCGATGATGATTTTTTCAGCCGGAACGGATAAATACCGGGCAATACTTGTCCTCAGATTCATACTGTCGGGATCAGGGTATTGGTTGAGCTCCGCCACTTTTTCCCTTAAAAGGCCTTGCAATATTTCCGGAGTGCCTAAAGGGTTGATATTGGCGCTAAAATCCAACAAGGCTTCCCGGTCAAGACCAAAACGGGCGGCAGCCTTATAGACGTTTCCTCCGTGAGGCTCATTCATGGTATCATTTCCTCCCGACAACGCATGCTAAAAATAAACGATCTGATTCCAATCCGAAAAGAGACTTCAGAGACATCAACGGCACTCTAAACCCCTAACCATAACAAAACTAATATCCCTAATCCCATTCCCAGCAGCGATGCCAGGTACATCAATTTTACCGTGGCGTCTATATCTCCTATTTCCAAAGGCCTTAAGGCATCACCCAAAGTTGGTTTTTCAACCACCCGGCCGAAATAGACATTATTACCGCCAAGCCTCACCCCCAAAGCACCGGCTACCGCCGCTTCCGGGTAGGCGCAATTGGGACTGCTATGACGGCGTCGATCCCGCAGCATAATCCGCCAACTCCGCCCAAAACTCTTTCCCGCCAAAAAAGCACTGCAAGGAATCAGCAAACCGCTCAAACGGGCGGGGAAAAAATTGGCCCCATCGTCGATCTTGGCGGAGGCCCGTCCAAAATATAAGTAGCGTTCATTTTTATATCCCACCATCGAGTCCAAAGTGCTGACAGCCTTAAAAGCATAGACCAGCGGTGCGGCCAGTCCCAAAAGGCTACCGATGACGGCGTAAAAAATAGTTGAAATTACGCCGTCAACTGTATTCTCAGCAGTTGTTTCCACGACTGCCCGGATGATTTCATCCTGTGTCAAAGTATCCGTCTCTCTGCCAACCAACATACCGACCTTACGGCGGGCGTCCGCCAAATCTTCCCGGGATAACGCATCCCGAACTTTGCCCGCTTCCACCGCCAGACAGCGAGTGGCAAAGGCCGAGTAAATGAAATATATATTTAAAATATGGTACAGCAAGCCGCCGCCCAGGACAACCGCCCCACGCAGTAGCAACCACACTGACCCGAAACTAAAGGAAACGGTCGCTACGGCCAGGATCAATCCGACAGCTATTTCATAAAGAACACGCCGTTTTTCATTCCGCCGTTCAATCCATATCCGCAGGATTTTTTCAAGCTTGGCGATAAACTCGCCGATGAGGCAGACCGGATGATACAAAAAATGCGGATCGCCGATCAATAAATCCAATATATATGCCAGGACTAGGTCAATCAGTATCCATTGATCCATTATGTCAGGTTCTCCAGGTCTCCATAATATGATAAATCCGTTTTAAATTCAGATTTTTTCGTAAATGCTCCGCCAACAAGTCATATTGACTTTCCTTAAAAGCTTGATAATCCATGGGCCCTCCCTGGACAGGGTCAAATCCTTTCCGCCTCCGGATATTATTGATGAGCCCCAAGGTAAATTGAAGGTTATCAAAAATCCCGTGCAGGTAAGTGCCAAAAACATTCCCCTGCATGTTACAAACTCCACCACCCCGATCCTCACCAGACTGATCGCTCAAACGGATAAAAGGAACTGTGCCATCCAAACAAGTGGTGACCCCCATATGGATTTCATATCCGGCCAGCCTGGTCCGTTTCAATCCCCCCAAGAATCCAATATCTTCACAGACCTCTCCGCTACTCTGGGTGGTGGTTTTTTCCTGTTCCATGACCGTGGCAACATTGAGCAATCCCATTCCGGCCGTTTCCTCCCGGCTGCTCTCCACCCGGTAGGGATCAGTGATCGCCTTGCCCAACATTTGATAGCCGCCGCATATCCCGAAAATTTCCACCCCTTGACGGTGCTTGCGGATAATGGCGCTTTCCAGACCGGTAGTCCGGAGGTATTCCAAATCTTCGATGGTATTTTTAGTCCCCGGCAGGATGATCAAATCCGCTTTTTCAAGCTGTGACTCAGTTTCAGCATAGTGAATGTTCACATCCTCAATATTTTCGAAAACATTAAAATCGGTAAAATTGGAAATATGGGGTAACTTAATCACGGCGATCTCCACTTTTGCTGAAAGGCTCTGATGCCGGGTGAAACGCTCCGTCAAACTGTCTTCATCCTCGATATTTAGCGGCAGATAAGGAACTACCCCCAGCGTCGGAATTTGGATCCGTTCTTCCAGCATCGTGAGGCCGGGTTGTAAAATAGCGGCATCACCCCGGAACTTATTAATGATGGTTCCTTGAACCCGCCGCCGTTCATTTTGGGTAAGCCAAAGCATGGTGCCGGCTAAGGCGGCGAAGACACCTCCCCGGTCGATATCTCCTACCAGCAGCACCGGTGCATCAGCCATTTCCGCCATTCCCATGTTGACGATGTCTTTATCGCGCAGATTAATCTCAGCCGGGCTTCCGGCGCCTTCAATGACGATGATCTCGTTCTCGGCGGCCAGTGTCTGATATACTTCGTGAATCATTCCGGCCAGTTGGGGTTTAAAAGCGTGATATTCCACGGCGGACATATTACCATAAACCCTACCCCTGACGATCACCTGGGAATTACGGTCGGTGGTCGGTTTTAACAGCACCGGATTCATCCGGACATCCGGAAGCAATCCGGCCGCCTCCGCTTGAACCACTTGGGCCCGGCCCATCTCCAAACCATCCCGGGTAATAAAGGAATTCAAGGCCATGTTTTGGGATTTAAAAGGAGCCACCTTATAGCCATCTTGCTTGAAAATACGGCACAAACCGGCGACAATCCAACTTTTTCCGACCGATGAAGCCACACCCTGAATCATAATCGGTTTCGCTTTCATACACCAGCCGTTCCTTTCCCGTATTCCCGGCAATGGCGGATAAAATTTTCCGCCAACTGGGGATTGGCCCAAAAGTGCAGATGAGGATAACCGGCCAATACGTTCTTATAAATCAGCCCGCCGGGCCAACTCACCATGGCACCGTCCAGGCGCTGTTTTGAAACTTGATAAGCCAGCGGTAATTCTCCGGGAGCTTCCAGCTTGGAATAATGAAACTCGTGAGCGCGGATTCTTTGACCAGCCGGACCGAAAATGGTCGCCGCCGTCAACCTAACCTCCACATATCCAAAATGCTGCAATGAATCCGTCATTTGACTCTCTGCGGCGAAGACGCCGCACATCTCATGAGTTACCCCTTGTTGATCCGTCAAAGTCCGGCACAGATACATCATCCCGCCGCATTCCGCATAAACCGGCATACCCGCGTCCGCCGCCCACCGAATGGCTTTCCGCATGCACTCATTGTTGGAGAGTCCGGCGGCAAACAGCTCGGGATAACCTCCACCCAAGTAAAGGCCGTCAATTCCTTCCGGCAAGCCCAAAGCCGTCAACGGGCTGAAAAAAATCAACTCGGCGCCAAGTCGCTCTAGCAAATCCAAATTGTCATGATAATAAAAGGTAAAGGCCGCATCTTTAGCGATGCCAAGTTTCACCCGCCTGGTTCGTCCGGTTATCAGTAACCGGTCAACAACCGGCTCAACTGTTTCCACATCCGAAGCGATCCTTTTCAGTAATTCCAAGTCGATACTTCGGGCCAGTTCCGTCTGTAAGTATTCAAGTTTCCTGTCCAAATCCCCAATTTCGGCTTGACAAACCAAACCGAGATGACGGGAGGGCAAAGTGAGTTCATCCATTGGCGGTAAATAGCCAATCACTTTGAGGCCGTTATGTGCTTCAATTATTTGTTTCAGAAGCAAAAAATGGCTTTTGCTTTTTACTTGATTGAGAATCACGCCCCTAACCGGTAATCCCGGAATAAACTCTTGATAACCGCGGAGCATGGCGACTATACTCAATGACATGCCGGTGGCATTGAC